>NZ_JBEOWI010000050.1:0-63182 GCF_040296005.1 Kitasatospora sp. NPDC002551
GACACGCCTCGGCCCGTAACCGGGAAGAGGTGGTGTTTCAGAGGATTGGCCGCCCCGGGACCGTCCGCGCAGACGCGTGTCCGGTGCTCCCAGCCGAGCGACTAGAGAACACTACGCCCATTCGGGGGCTGAGGCAAACGGCCTACTCGGACGACGCGGGTGCAGGCGGCACGGCCGGCCTTCACGTACTCGCCGTTGGGGTGGTCGTTGCCGGTGACCCACCGGCGGGCGGTGGCCTCGTCGCGGCCCCCGGCGCGGTGGCGGTCGAGGAGGCGGGCCTCGCGGACGGCGTCGTCGGTCTCGACGTACCAGAGTTCGCGCAGCAGGCCGCGGGCCTCGGGCCAGGGGTGGTCTGCGGCGGCGAGGTAGTTGCCCTCGGTGATGACGAGGCGGGTGTGCGGGTGGACGACGTGGCGGGCGGCCACCGGTTCGTCGAGGTCGCGGTCGAAGTCCGGGACGTAGATGTCCTGGAAGCGCTCGGTCGCGACCCGGCGCAGCAGGGAGAGGTAACCGTGGGCGTCGAAGGTGGCGGGTGCGCCCTTGCGGTGGCCGAGGCCGAGGCGTTCCAGCTGGGCGCCGGAGAGGTGGAAGCCGTCGAGGGGGAGGTAGGCGGCGCTGCCCGGGCCCTCGCGGTGCTCGACCTCGTCGACGAGGTGCCGGGCCAGGGTGGACTTGCCGGCGCCGGGCGGGCCGGCGAGGCCGAGGATGGCGCGGGCGTTGCTGCCGGGGCCCCGCAGCAGGCCGAGGGCGAGGGCGGTGAGGCTCTCCGCGTCGAGGGCGGCCTCGGCGGGGGTTCCCGTGGATGTCCCGGTGGAGCGGTCCGCGTTCATGGGCGAACCCTACTCAGCGTTCGGCGAGGGCCGGCAGGTCCAGGGTGAGGGTGCCGGCGTCGGCGTCGAGCAGGGCGAGGACGCCGAGCGGGACGGTCAGGGTGGAGGGGCCGTGGCCGAATCCCAGTTCCCAGATGATCGGTATGCCGAGCGGTGCGAGGCGGTCGAGCATGACGTCCCGGACCCGGTCGAGCGGGCCGCAGCCCTCCCAGGAGCCGAGGGCGATGCCGGTGACTCCGTCGAAGGCGCCGGAGCGCAGGAGCTGGGTGAGGAGGCGGTCGAGCTGGTAGGGGTGCTCGTTGACGTCCTCGAGGATCAGGATGCTGCCGGCGAAGGAGGGGCGGGCGGCGGGGGTTCCGCGTTCGGCGGCGAGGACGTGGGTGCAGCCGCCGGCGGTGATGCCCCGGGCGCGGCCGGGGACGAGGGCGGTGGCGGTGGCCGAGGTGAGCACGGTCGTGGCGGCGGGGTCGAGGAGGGTGCGGCGCAGGTGTTCGGCGGTGGGCCCGTCCTCGAGGAAGGTGGCCGTGGCGCTCATCGGTCCGTAGAGGGTGGCGAGGCCGAGGCGCTGGGCGAAGGCCTCGTGCAGCGAGGAGACGTCGCTGAAGCCGATCAGCACCTTGGGCGGGGCGGCGCGCAGGGCGTCCCAGTCGAGGAGGTCGACCATGCGGTGGACGCCGTAGCCGCCGCGGGCGCAGATGACGGCGTCGACGGTGGGGTCGAGCCAGGCGGCCTGGAGGTCGGCGGCGCGATCGGCGTCGGTGCCGGCGAGGTGGCCGAGGACGGGGTGGGTGTCGAGGACGTGCGGGGCGACGGTGACGCGCAGGTCCCAGGAGCGCAGCAGGGCGGTGCCGGCGGCGAGGCGCTGGGGGTCGATGGGGCCGCTGGTGGCGACCACGGCGATGTGGTCCCCGGGCCGGAGGTGGGGCGGGCGGGTCAGTCCTCGGCCGGGGGTGGTCGGGTGCTGGTCCATGGCCGGGTTCCTTCCGGGGTGCGGTGTCTCGGGCGCGGGGGTCCCGGGGCCGGTGCGGGACCGGCCCCGAGAGGTTATGCCCCTGACGCGTTCACAGCGATCCCATGACCTCCCGGACTTCGGCGAGGGTGGCGTCGGCGATCGCGTTGGCGTGTTCGGAGCCGGCGCGCAGGACGTCGCGGAGGTGGCCGCGGTCGGCGGCGAGTTCGGCGCGGCGGGCGCGGATCGGGCGGAAGTACTCGTTGACGGCCTCGGTGACGGTGCGCTTGAGCGCGGCGGCGCCGCCGTCGCCGATCTCCTCGGCGACCTCCTCGGGGGCGCGGTCCTGGCAGAGGGCGGCGAGCAGGAGGAGGTTGGAGACCTCGGGCCGGGCGGCGGGGTCGTAGGTGATGCGGCGGTCGGCGTCGGTCTTGGCGCCCTTGAGGAGACGCGCGGTGGTGTCCTCGTCGGCGGCGAGCGGGACGGAGTTGCCGCGGCTCTTGCTCATCTTGCCGCCGTCGGTGCCGAGCAGCAGCGGGGCGGCGCCCAGCAGGGCCCGGGGACGGGGGAAGACGGTGGTGCCGTCGGGGCGGGGGTAGCGCTCGTTGAAGCGGCGGGCGACGGTGCGGGCGACCTCCAGGTGGGGCAGCTGGTCCTTGCCGACGGGGACCAGGTCGGCCTTGCAGAAGAGGATGTCGGCGGCCTGGTGGACGGGGTAGGTGAGCATCAGTCCGTTGACGGCGGCCTGGCTGGAGTGGGCGATCTCGTCCTTGACGGTGGGGTTGCGGTGGAGCTCGGCGACGCTGACCAGGCTGAGGAAGGGAAGCAGCAGCTGGTTGAGGGCGGGGACGGAGCTGTGGGTGAAGATCGTGGCCCGGTCGGCGTCGATGCCGGTGGCGAGGTAGTCCAGGACGAGGTTCTCGGTGTGCTCGGCGAGGCGGTCGGCGAGGTCCCGGTCGGTGATGACCTGGTAGTCGGGGATGACCAGGAACATCTCGACGCCCAGGCGCTGGAGGCGGACGCGGTTGCGGAGGCTGCCGAAGTAGTGGCCGAGGTGGAGCGGGCCGGTGGGGCGGTCGCCGGTGAGGACGCGGTGGGCGGCCGGGTTGTCCCGGAGGCTCTCGTCGAGAGTGTCGGGAGTGTCGAGCATCTCGGGGGTGAGGGCGGCGGGGCCGGCGGCGGTCGTGGTCGTGGTCACGGGGTTTCTCCTCGGTACGGCGGTGGTGGCGGCCGTCCGGGGCTCGGGGCCCGTCCCGTCGGAGAAACGCAGCAGGGCCGTCCATCCCGGACGGCCCTGGTCAGGCGTGGCTGGTGGCCGTCCTAGGACGGCCACCAGTTCAGACCTGCGAAGCGCTTCATGGGTTCGAGGATAGCGGGTGCCCGCCAGGGTCCGCCGTGGTTACCCCGGTTCGCCGTCAGTCCTCGACGACGAGGGCGGGGGTGTCCTTGCGGAGCGTCTCGCCCCGGAAGAAGGCGGGCCGGTAGACGCCGTACACGAGCATGAGCACCGCGCCGAGCAGCAGGATGCCGACGCCGATGACGAACACCGAGCCGATGCCGAACACGGCGCCGCTGCCGTAGGCGGGGTCCCAGGCGTCGGTGAGGGTCTGCAGGAAGACGCCGCTGAGCAGGACACCGCCGAGCAGCGGGGCGATGCCCTTGACGACGAGGTCGCGCAGGCTGTCGCGGAGCGAGCGGCGGAAGTACCAGACGCAGGCGAAGGCGGTCAGCGCGTAGTAGAAGCAGATCATCAGGCCGAGGGCCAGGATGGTGTCCTGGACGACGTTCTCGCTGATCACGCTCATGCCGACGTAGAAGGCGGCGGTGGCGATGCCGGCGGCGACGGTGGCGAAGCCGGGGGTGCGGTGGCGCGGGTGGACGGTGCCGAAGCGCGGCGGCACGGCGCGGTAGGCGCTCATCGCGAGCAGGGTGCGGGCGACCGGGATGAAGGTGGTCTGCAGGCTGGCGGCGGCGCTGGCGACGACGGCCACGAAGAGCAGGATGCTCCACGGGGAGCCGAGCACCGGGCGGGCCAGGGCGGCGAAGACGTTGTCGGCGGTGTCCGGGTTGCCGAGGCCGGTGCCGTTGGTGCCGACGCCGGCGAACATCTGGGCGGCGATGGCGACCAGCAGGTAGGAGCCGACCAGGGTGACCATGGAGATCATCGCGGCCCGGCCCGGGGTCTTGGCGCTGCCGCTGGTCTCCTCGTTCATGGTGAGGCAGGTGTCCCAGCCCCAGTACATGAAGATCGACAGCGACAGGCCGGCGGTGAACGCGCTGAACGAGCTCACTTCGAGCGGGTTGAGCCAGGAGGCGGAGAAGCCGATCGAGTCGGGCAGGTCGCCGGCGGCGGCCTTGGCGATGGCGATGCCGGCGAACAGCAGCAGGACGGCGAGCTGCAGGCCGACCAGGCTGTACTGGAACCACTTGGTGGCCGTCATGCCGCGATAGCTCATCGCGGTGGCGGCGGCGATGAGCACGACGACGGTGGCCAGGTGGACGGCCTTGTTGTCGTTGAGGTCGGCGACGGCGCCGCTGCCGGTCATCTCGCCGAGCATGAGGTACAGGAAGTCGGTGGCCACCCCGGCCAGGTTGGACAGCACGATGATCGTGGCGACCGTCAGGCCCCAGCCGGCCATCCAGCCGACCCGGGGGCCGAAGGCCTTGACCGTCCAGGTGAAGGACGTGCCGCAGTCCGGGAAGTCCTTGTTGAGCTCCTTGTACGCGAACGCGACGAGCAGCATCGGCAGGAAGCCGGCCAGGAAGACCGCGGGCATCTGGACGCCGACCGCCGTGACGGTCGGCCCCAGGGTCGCGGTCAGGCAGTAGACCGGGGCGACCGTGGAGACGCCCAGGACCACGCTGCTCAGCAGGCCGACGGAGTTGCCCCGTAGGCCCTTGTCCCCCGCTGCCCCCGTCGCCCCCGCCGCCACCGGTCCGGTTCCGGGGGCTCCACCACTGGCACCACTGACCGGGGCACCCTGCGGAGCGGCGGGCGCCGTTGCCCGGCCGCTGCTTCCGTGCTCTGAGAGCTGCTGATCAACCACCAGCGCACCCTAGGTGCGCGTACCGAAGGTTGAGTAGGCCAACCTCGGGTGATCTGAGCCACTCCCTTTGATTTGCCCGCCATCGACCAACAGTTGGCCGATGATGCATGGGCCGTTAAGGCGTGTACCTTTATTTCTAAGGGTTGTTACCGAATTGATGTGCCGGAATCGTCATGGTTTGTGATGTTTTCGAACCGGGTTTCGCGCCCTCGGGCGGTCCGGCGGGGAGCCCGCCGGGGACGTCGGATAGGTTTGCCTCACCTAACCCCGACGCCCCATCCCTGGAGGAGTGCCGCGTGTCCCCCACCCCCGGCCAGCCCACCGCCCACCGCCCCAGCCGCCGGACCCTGCTCACCGCGGCCCTCACCGGCGGAGCCGTTCTCGGCCTCGGCGGACTGCTCACCGCCTGCGGCAGCTCGGGCGACTCCGGCACGGACGGCTCCGGCTCCACCGGTTCCGGCGGCGGGACGGCCAAGCCCTCCGGCGGCTCCTCGCCGGACCAGAAGTCGGTCAAGCAGGGCGGCGACGACTACGCCACCGTGATCGAGAAGATGAAGGGCTTCGGCACCGACGCCGCCCCCGGCGTCTACCCCCGGACGATCAAGCACGCGATGGGCGAGACGGTCATCCCCGCCAAGCCGGTCCGGGTCGTGGTCCTCGACACCGGTGAGCTCGACAACGTCGTCTCGCTCGGCATCCAGCCGGTCGGCGTCGTCCACACCGACGGCTCCAAGAAGATGCCGTCCTACCTCGGGGACAAGGCCGGCAACCCCACCGACGTCGGCACCATCAACAGCCTCAACCTGGAGGCCATCGCCGCGCTCAAGCCCGACCTGATCCTCGGCAGCCAGCTGCGCGCCCAGGACCAGTACGCGCAGCTCTCCAAGATCGCGCCGACCGTCTTCTCGCTGCGCCCCGGCTACCCGTGGAAGCAGAACTTCCTGCTCAACGCGAGCCCGTTCGGCCTGGAGGCGGAGGCCAAGGCCCAGCTGGACGCCTACCAGGCGGCCGCCGCGGCGATCGGCGCCAAGCTCGGCGACAAGAAGCCGACCATCTCGCCGCTGCGCTTCATGCCCGGCAAGACCCGGCTGTACGCGGAGCTGTCCTTCATCGGCACCATCCTCATCGACGCCCAGCTGCCGCAGCCCAAGATCGAGCAGGTCAAGGAGCTCGCGGTCGAGATCAGCCCCGAGCAGATCGACAAGGCCGACGCCGACTGGATCTTCTACGGCGTCTACGGCACCCCCAGCTCCACCAACCAGGACACGGTGCTCGGCGGGGCGCTGTGGAAGACGCTCGGCGCGGTCAAGTCCGGGCAGGCCCGTCCGGTGTCGGACGAGACCTGGTTCCTCGGTCTCGGCGTGGCCGCGGCCAACGTCGTCCTGAGCGAGCTCAAGGGCTTCGTGGCGCCCGGCGCCTGATCCGCGCTCACCGGGCGCCGCACGGGGCCGGTCCGGGCCGACGCGGTCCGGACCGGTCCGAAGGGGCGTCAGGGCGCGGGGCGGGCGGGACGGATGGGGCGGATGGGACAGAACGGCGGCGTGGGGCGCGCGGGGCGGAAAGGCGCTTGGAGCAGATCGCCCGGTGCGGGAGGATCGACGGCACCGAACCCCGAAGGGCCCGTACCAATGACCACGCTCGACCAGACCGCCGCCGACCCGCCGCCGTCGGCCCCGCCAGCCGCGCCGCCGGCCCCGTCCGTGCCCGCGCCCGCGCCCGCGCCTGCCCGCGAGGACGGGGCCGCGCAGGCCTCGGGATCCGCGGGAACCGCCGCGGGCGGTGCCGCGGGCGCCGTGCCGCCGGGCGGCGCGCCCCGCTGCTCGATCGCGGCGGCGGTGGCCGACGGCCGGACGGGCGGGACGGCCGGCGTCCTGCCCGGCGGTTCCGTGCCGCAGCCGCGCGGCGGCGGTGCCGGCGACCGGACCGGCGCCGCGCTCGGCCGTCCGGGTGACGGGGCCGCACCGGAGCGAACCGACGGCACGGACGGCGCCGGCGGTGGCGGCGGCGAGGGCTTCGTCCGCCTGCAACAGCCGCCGGCCGCCCAGGACCGGACCGTCCCCGTGCTGCGCGCGGCCCGGGAGGAACTGCGCACCCTCGCCACCCGGCGCCCGGCTCCATCGCGCCGGCTGCGCCGGATGCACCCGCAGGCGGCCGGTCCGCTGCGGCCGGACACCCCGCGCACCGGCCCCGGAACGGCGGCGGACGTGCCGTCCGTCCCCGGGCCGCGCACCGACGACGACCGGACCGGCGCCGCCGCGCGGCCGGCGACGGGCACCGAGGCCCCGCTGGGCGTCCTGATCGGCGCCACCCCGCACCTGCCGGAGGCGGCCGGGCGACCGGGGCCGGCCGGCACGGCCACCCGGCCCGAGGAGCGCCCCGCCATCCGCGCCACCGCCGAACTCGTCCGGCTCGGCCGGGGGACCTGCCTGGTGGTGCTGCCCGCGTGGCGGCCCGCGATCGCCGTCTCGGTGCCGACCGAGCTGCTGCTGGGCGCCACCGGCCTCGCCTACGAGCGGCTGGCCGGGGCGCAGCTCTCCGTCGTGATCAACCCCGGCGCGCTGCACGACCGGGAGCTGGAGCCGCGGGACTGGCGGGCCGGCCCGCCCGGGCGGACGGGCCGGCGCGGCGGGCGGCGCACGGTCTAGGCCGGCCGGTTCAGGGGCGGACGGGCCGGTGAGGAGCGGGGCGGCCGTTCAGGAGCGGGCGGGGTCGGCGTTCGGGATGTAGCCGAGGTCGACGGGTTCGGGTGCCCGGCGGTCGGTGAGCCAGCCCTCCCGTACGGCCGCCAGCAGGTCGGGCAGCCGGGGCGGCCAGAGGGCGTCCGCGTTCTCGTCGGCGAGGTCCTGCGGGGTCCACCAGCGCCAGTCGAGGATCTTGTCGGCGGCGTGCATCGCGCTGACGTCGCCGACCGGGCCGCGGTGCGGGCCGCTGGTGAGGTAGATGTGCTCGTGCTGGCGGACGGGCGTGCCGTGCCAGGTGAAGTCGTGCTCCCAGGTGCACAGCAGCGGGCCGGGTTCGAGGTCGGACCAGCCGGTCTCCTCCCAGAGCTCCCGGCGTGCCCCGGCCCACGGGGTCTCGCCGGGCTCGATGCCGCCGCCCGGCATGGTCCAGTGCACGCCGACCTCGCTGTTGTCCGAGCGCAGGAGGAAGACGGCGCCCCCTTCGTCCAGGACGACCGTGCGGGCCGCCTGCCGGGGGGTCCTTCGCGCGTTGCGCCACAGGTTTCGCATCGGGTCACTCTCGCAGCGGGCCGCGCGGGCGTCGAGTGGATTCCGGCCGGGGCCGGCCCGGTGGGCGGGGCTGTCGGCGCGGGCCGCCGGGCGGCTGCCCGGGCGGCCTCCCGGACGGGGCCGTCCATGCGGGGTCCAGGCCTGTGACGTCGGGGTTTTGACGGCCCGCCGGTCAGCCGGTGGCCTTACCCTGACGCCCATGCCCGCACCCGCCTTTCTCCTCCCCGCCCATCCGCTGGACCCGCGCCGGGTCGATCCGCAGTTCGCCTGGGAGGCCCGGCTGCTGCGCGACCTGGGCGGCGAGCACCACCTGGTCGACCACGACGCGCTGCTCGCCGGGGACGCCCACGGGGCCGTCCGCCTGGTGCCGGCGGGGCGCGGGCCGTTCTGGTACCGGGGGTGGATGCTGCCCTCGCCCCGCTACGCGGACTTCGCCGCCGCCCTGTCGGAACGCGGCGGGCAGCTGCTGACCAGCCCGCCCGGGTACGCCTCGGCGCACGAACTGCCGGGCTGGTACGAGGTGTTCGAGGGGGCCACGCCGCAGAGCGTCTGGCTGCCGCTGGCGGGCGCGGGGGGCGAAGCCGGGGCCGGAGCGGAGCCCGGGGCGGGGATCGAGCCGCCCGGTGCGGAGCGGCTGGCGGCGGCCGTCGCCCGGCTGGGCGGGCAGGGGCCGGCGATCGTCAAGGACTACGTGAAGTCCCGCAAGCACGAGTGGGACGAGGCCTGCTACATCCCGGAGTTGGCGGACCTGCCGGCCGTCGGGCGGGTGGTCGCGCGGTTCGTGGAACTGCAGGCCGAGCATCTGGCGGGCGGTGTGGTGCTGCGGCGGTTCGAGGAGTTCACCCGGGTGGTGTGGGACACCCCCGGCACCCCGGCCGGCGGTTCCGGGGGCGACTCGGAACCGCCGGCCGGGGGCCGCGACACGCGACCGGACGGTCGGCGGCGGGCGGTGGAGGCCCGGGTGTGGTGGCTGGACGGCGAGCCGGTGCTGGTCGGGCCGCACCCGGACCTGCCCGGCTGCCCGGCCGCGCCCGACCTGTCCGTGGTCCGGCCGCTGGTGCGCGCGCTGGGCTGCCGGTTCGTCACCACCGACCTCGCCGAGCGGGCCGACGGTTCCGGGTGGCGGGTGGTCGAGGTCGGGGACGGGCAGGTGAGCGAGCTGCCCCGGGGGATCGATCCCTCGGGGCTGCTGATCGCGCTGCTCGCGGCGTGACGCCGGCGAGATGCTGGCGGGCCGGGGCGCGGGTGCCGGTTCCGGTACCCACGGCCCGGTCCGGTCATCCGACGATCGCGTCCGCGGCCGCCACGGAGGCGGCGGCGCTCCGGTGGTGGCCCTCGGCCACGAACGCCTGCCAGAGCCGGGTGTACGCCCCGCCCCGGGCGAGCAGTTCGGCGTGCGTGCCGTCCTCGACCACCCGGCCGTGGTCCAGCACCACGACCCGGTCGGCCCGCTCGGCGGTGGTCAGCCGGTGGGCGATGACCAGGGTGGTGCGGCCGCCGCTGAGCCGGTCCGCGGCGTGGTTGACCGCCGCCTCGGTGGCCAGGTCGAGGGCCGCGGTGGCCTCGTCCAGCAGCAGGATGTCCGGGTCGACCAGCTCCGCCCGGGCCAGCGCGATCAGCTGGCGCTGGCCCGCCGAAAGGTTGCGCCCACGCCCGGCGACCTCGTGGTCGTAGCCGTCGGACAACCGGACGATCATGTCGTGCGCGCCGACCGCCCGGGCCGCCGCCTCCACCTCGGCCGCCGAGGCGCCGGGCCGGCCGTACGCGATCGCCTCGCGCACCGTCCCGGCGAACAGGTAGGCCTCCTGCGGCACCACGCCGAGCCGGTGCCGGTACTGCGCGAGGTCGTAGCGGGTCAGGTCCACGCCGTCGACCCGGACGGTGCCGGACGTCGCGTCGTAGAACCGGGCGACCAGCTTGACCAGGGTCGACTTGCCGGCCCCCGTCTCGCCGACCAGCGCCACCGTCTGCCCGGCGGGGATCCGCAGGCTGACGTCGGTGAGGACGTCCGGGGCGCCGTCCGCTCCCCCGTTGTAGGCGAAGCCGACGCGGTCGAACTCGATCTCGCCGCGCAGTGCGGCCCGGACCGGCACCGGGTCGGCGGCCTGCGCGGTACTGGTCGGGGTGCGCAGCAGTTCGCGGATCCGGCCGAGGCCCACCGCCGCCTGCTGGTAGCCGTCGAACACCTGGGAGAGCTGGTTGACCGGCGCGAAGAACAGGTCGATGTAGAGCAGGTACGCCACCAGCGCGCCGACGGTGAGCGTGCCGGAGTCCACCCGCGAGGCGCCGACGATCAGCACCAGGGCGGCGGCCACGCTGGAGAGGAACTGCACGAACGGGAAGTACAGCGATATGTAGAGCTGGGCCCGGACGCGGGCCTGCCGGTAGGCGATGCCGCGGGCGACGAAGCGGTCGGTGTTGGTGTCCAGCCGGCGGAACGCCTGGACGATCCGCATGCCGGCCACGTTCTCCTGGAGATCGGCGTTGACCGTGCTGATGAGGTCCCGGGAGATCTCGTACTGGGCCTTGGACTTGCGTCGGAACACCAGGGTGGCCACGACCAGTGGCGGCAGCACGGCGAAGACCGCGAGGGCGAGTCCGGCGTCGATCACCAGCAGGGCCGCGAGGATGCCGAGGAAGGTCAGCAGGCTGACGACGGCCGTGACCACGCCGGTCTGCAGGAACGAGGTGAGCGAGTCCAGGTCGGTGGTCATCCGGGTCATGATCCGGCCGGACAGCTCGCGCTCGTAGTAGTCGAGGCCGAGCCGGTTGAGGTGGGCGAAGATCTTGAGCCGGAGGGTGTAGAGCACCCGTTCGCCGGTGCGGCCGCTGACCCGGTTCTCGGCGCTCTGCACCAGCCAGTCCAGCAGGACGATCGCCAGGGCGGTGAGCGCGGCGACGGCGACACCGGTCATGACGCCCTTGCTGACGCCGTCGTCGATGCCGTGCCGGATCAGGATCGGCAGGACCAGGCCGGCGCCCGCGTCCAGGGCGACCAGCACCAGGGCGAGGGCGAGCGGTGCGCGGAAGGGGCGCAGCAGGCGGCGGAGGCTGAAGTCGGGGTCGCCGTGCTCGGCCTCGGCGCGGGGGATCGCCGGGGTGTCGGTGGCGGGCGGGAGGGCGGTGACCCTGGCGAGCAGGTCGGGTGCGGCGGTGCGGGCCGCCTTGGCCAGGGCCGGGGTGGGCATCGCGGGGCGTGCGGGCGGCGCGGCGGCGGGGGCCGGCCGCGCCGGGTCCTTCGCTTCGGCCGGGTCGCCGGCCACCGTCGCTTCGGCTGCTTCGGCCAGGCCGGAGGGGTCGGACGGCTTCGGTGCGGCGAGGGTGCGCCCGGCCTCGGGGTCGGTGATCAGGGCCCGGTACTGGGGACATCGGGCCTCGAGTTCCTCGTGCGTGCCGAGGTCCAGCAGCCGGCCGTGGTCGAGGACGGCGATCCGGTCGGCCAGCTGGAGGGTGGAGCGGCGGTGCGCGATCAGCAGCGTGGTGCGGCCGGCCATGACCGAGCGCAGCGCGTCGTGGATCTCCGCCTCGATCTGCGGGTCGACCGCCGAGGTGGCGTCGTCGAGGAGCAGGATGCGGGGGTCGGTGAGGATGGCGCGGGCCAGCGCGATGCGCTGGCGCTGGCCGCCGGAGAGGGTGAGGCCCTGCTCGCCGACCTTGGTCTCGTAGCCGTCGGGCAGGGCCCGGACGAACTCGTCGGCCTGGGCGGCGCGGGCGGCGGCGACGACCTGCTCGTCGGTGGCGTCCGGGCGCCCGTAGGCGATGTTGGTGCGGACCGTCTCGGAGAAGAGGAAGCTCTCCTCGGGCACGATGCCGACGGCCGCCCGGACCGAGTCGAGGGTCAGGTCGCGCAGGTCGTGGCCGTAGAGCCGGACGGTGCCGGCCGCCGGGTCGTAGAACCGCGGCACCAGCTGGGCGACGGTGGACTTGCCCGAGCCGGACGCGCCGACCAGGGCCAGGGTCTCGCCCGGGGCCAGGCGCAGGTCGAGGTCGTGCAGGACGGGCGAAGGGTGCTCGGGGTCGTAGCGGAAGCCGACCCGGTCGAACTCCAGCGCCACCTCGGTGGTGAGCGGGCCGACCACGCGCGGGCCGGTGGTGCCGGGCCCGCCGGCGCCGGACGGCGCGGAGGCCTCGGTGCCGGCGGGGGCGACGGCCGGGGTGCGGGCGAGGTCGAGGGTGACGGCGTCCGGGCGTTCCTGGACCAGCGGGCGCTCGTCGATCAGCTGGAGCACGCGCTCGACACCGGCGCGGGCCTGCTGGCCGACCGTGATCACCATGGTCAGCATCCGGACCGGGCCGGTCATCTGCGCCACGTAGGCGGAGAAGGCGACGAAGGTGCCGAGCGTGACCCGGCCGTCGACCGCCAGCCAGCCGCCGAAGGCCAGGACCGCCACCTGGGCGAGCGCGGGGATCGCCTGCATCGCGGGGTTGTAGCGGCTGTTGAGCCGGATCGAGCGGAGCCGGGCCGCGAAGAGGTGGCGCGAGGCCGTCTCCAGCTTGTCCAGTTCCTGCGCCTCCTGGCCGAAGCCCTTGACCACCCGCACGCCGCCGATCGCCTCGTCGACCACGCCGGCCACGGCGGCGGCCTCCTGCTGGGCGGCCCAGGTGGAGGGGAAGAGCCGCTTGCGGCTGAGCACCGAGACCCACCACAGCGCCGGGGCCATGACCAGGGCGACCAGGGTGAGCGGCGGCGAGAGCCAGATCATCACGCCGAGCGACATCGCGAACATGATCAGGAAGCCGGTCATCATGGGCAGCATCGAGAGCAGCCCGTTGACCAGCTGGAGGTCGGAGGTCGCGCGGCCGACCACCTGGCCGGTGTCCAGGCGGTCCTGGCGGTGGCCGTCGAGCCTGCCGAGCGAGCGGAAGAGGTCGGCGCGCAGGTCGTGCTGGACGTCGACGGCCAGCTGCCCGCCGTAGTAGCGGCGGACCTGGGTGCAACCGAACACCACGGCGGCGGCCAGCAGCAGGACCACGGCCCAGGGGGCGAGCGGGCGGGTGTGCGCGGTGATGACGTCGTCGATGATCACCTTGGTGACCAGGGGCACCAGGGCGGTGACGGCCATGCCGAGGAGCGAGGCGCCGAAGGCGAGGAGCACGCTGCGCCGGGAGCGCCAGCAGTAGCCGAGCAGCCGGCGGAGCCAGCCCTGGCCGTCGGTGCCGTCGGCGCCGGCCTCGTGGCCGCCGTGGGCGGGGGTGCCGGCGGCGGTGTCGTCGGGAGTCGTGGGGTCCGGGGCCGGGCCCGGTCGGGCGTGCCCGTCCCCGGCGCCGCCCGGGGTGTCGGTTCGGGTGCCGCTCGGGGAAAGCTCCACCGTAGATCCGTGAGTCTCAGGCATATTTAGGGATGCTAACCATTCCGTCGGGTGGCCGCCATGGAGTTTCAGGCCAGGGCGAGCCGGGGGTCCCGGCCCGACGGAGGGGGCAACAGCCCGCAACCTGCGGTGATTCCCGGCGGACCGGACCGGCGCGCCCGCTACCAGGGTCGCCGACGAACCCCGGGCCGCCCACCGCCCAGCGGCGCAGAGCGCGGGCCTCCCTTGGTCCTAGGCCGCCGGCCCGAGCGCGCGCCCGGCCCCGCGTCCGCCGGCCGCACTCCCCCGGACGGCGCAACCAGCCCCGGCGGGATCCTGACTCAGGCCCGCGCGCCGGCGTCGGCCCCGACGCGGGTGGTCCCGTCGGCCCCGGCGGCCCCGTCGTCGGCGGCGGTGGTGACGGCGGCCGCGGCCGCCGAGAAGGCCCCGTGGGCCAGGTCGTGCAGCAGCGAGGCCATCGCGTCGCGCGCGAGCCCGGCCCGCTCGTCGCCGTGGGCGGGGTTCGGCCCGTGGCTGTGCGGGGTGGAGTTGATCAGCCCGAAGACGGCGTGCACGGACGCCCGGGCCACCGGCTCGGCGGACGGGACCGCGAGCGGCGGATAGGCCTGGCGGACCACGTCGACCCAGAGTTCCACATAGGCGCGCTGGAGACGGCGGACGGTCCGGCGGTCCTCCTCGCGGAGGTTGAGCAGTTCCCGGTCGTGCAGGGTGATCAGGTCGCGGTCGTCCAGCGCGAAGTCGACGTGGCGGCCGATCAGCGCGTCCAGCGCGGCGGCCGGGCCCTCGCTGCCGCCCGCCCGGCGGCGCCCCTCCTCCAGCAGCCGCTCGCTGATGCCGACGAGCAGGTCGGCGAGCATGGCGTCCTTGCCGGCGAAGTGCCGGTAGAGCCCGGGCCCGCTGATCCCGACGGCCTTGCCGATCTCGTCCACGCCGACGCCGAGGAAACCCCGGGCCGCGAACAGGCGGGCGGCCTCCTTGCGGATCTGGTCACGGCGTGGGAGCCCGGAGGCGGGTGGGACGTTCGGCATGCCGTCCATCGTAGACAGTGGGGTTATCGGTCGTTAACCTGGGCGACGAAAGTTAACGTTCATTAACGTGTGGGGGTCGCGGGCTCACCAGCCCTGTCGGCCCACCTGCCGCCGAGGGCAAGGGAGCTCTTGGGATGGTCATCTCCACCGCCGGCGCACCCACCGGCATCAACGGCAGCGCGGCGGCCGGCACCCCGGGCACCGCCGCTCCTGCACCCCGGCTCGGCACGGCCGCCGACCCCGGTTCCGAGGCGTACCGGACCAACACCGCCGCCCACCGGGCCCTGGTCGCCGAACTGCGCGAGAAGCTCGGCACGGCCGCGCTCGGCGGCGGCGCCAAGGCCCGCGCCCGGCACACCGCGCGCGGCAAGCTGCTCCCCCGCGACCGGGTGGACACCCTGCTCGACCCGGCCTCCCCCTTCCTCGAACTGGCCCCGCTGGCGGCCGAGGGGATGTACGACGGCGCCGCCCCGGCCGCCGGGGTGATCGCCGGCATCGGCCGGGTCGCCGGGCGCGAGGTGGTCGTGGTCGCCAACGACGCCACCGTCAAGGGCGGCACCTACTACCCGATGACGGTCAAGAAGCACCTGCGCGCCCAGGAGGTCGCGCTGGAGAACCGGCTGCCCTGCGTCTACCTGGTCGACTCCGGCGGCGCCTTCCTCCCGATGCAGGACGAGGTCTTCCCGGACCGCGACCACTTCGGCCGGATCTTCTACAACCAGGCCCGCCTCTCGGCCGCGGGCATCCCGCAGATCGCCGCCGTGCTCGGCTCCTGCACGGCCGGCGGCGCGTACGTCCCGGCGATGAGCGACCAGGCCGTCATCGTCCGCAATCAGGGCACCATCTTCCTCGGCGGGCCGCCGCTGGTGAAGGCCGCGACCGGCGAGGTGGTGACGGCCGAGGAGCTCGGCGGCGGCGACCTGCACGCGCGGACCTCCGGCGTCACGGACCACCTGGCCGAGGACGACGCCCACGCCCTGTCCATCGTCCGCACCATCGTCGCCGGGCTCGGCCCGCGCCCGGCCCGCCCGTGGCCGCTCACCCCGGCCGAGGCACCGGCCGTCGACCCCGCCGGCCTGTACGGGGCCGTCCCGGTCGACCCGCGCACGCCCTACGACGTGCGCGAGGTGATCGCCCGGCTGGTCGACGGCAGCCGGTTCGCCGAGTTCAAGGCCGAGTACGGCGCGACCCTGGTGACCGGCTTCGCCCGGATCCACGGCCACCCCGTCGGCATCGTCGCCAACAACGGCGTGCTGTTCGCCGAGTCCGCCCTCAAGGGCGCCCACTTCATCGAGCTGTGCGACCAGCGGGGCATCCCCCTCCTCTTCCTGCAGAACATCACCGGCTTCATGGTCGGCCGGCAGTACGAGGCGGGCGGCATCGCCAAGCACGGCGCCAAGATGGTCAACGCCGTCGCCTGCACCCGCGTCCCGAAACTGACGGTGGTGATCGGCGGCTCGTACGGAGCCGGCAACTACTCGATGTGCGGCCGGGCCTACTCACCCCGCTTCCTGTGGATGTGGCCGAACGCCAAGATCTCCGTGATGGGCGGCGAGCAGGCCGCGTCGGTGCTGGCCACCGTCCGCCGCGACCAGCTGGAGGCGCACGGCGAGCAGTGGCCCGCCGAGGCGGAGGAGGAGTTCAAGCGCCCCGTGCGCGAGCAGTACGAGCGCCAGGGCAACGCCTACTACGCCACCGCCCGGCTCTGGGACGACGGTGTGATCGACCCGATGGACACCCGGACCGTGCTCGGCCTGGCGCTCACCGCCTGCGCCAACGCCCCGCTCCCGGCGCCCGGCCCGTTCGGCGTCTTCCGCATGTAGCGCTCCTCCCGGGCGGCGGTCCACCCGCCCCGCCGCCTCCCCGGTGTCCGGCGCCCACCCGGTGCCACACCTCTTCGTACGGCTCCTTTCGACCGGAGGAACGCCTCCCATGTTCGACACAGTCCTGGTCGCCAACCGCGGCGAGATCGCCGTCCGGGTGATCCGCACCCTGCGGCGGCTCGGCGTGCGCTCGGTCGCCGTGTTCAGCGACGCCGACGCCGACGCGCCCCACGTCCGCGAGGCCGACGTCGCGGTCCGGCTCGGCCCGGCCGACCGCAGCGACAGCTCCGCCGCCGAGACCTACCTGCGGACCGACCAGATCCTCGCCGCCGCCCGCCGGACCGGCGCCCGGGCCGTCCACCCCGGCTACGGCTTCCTCGCCGAGAACGCCTCCTTCGCCCGCGCCTGCGCCGACGCCGGCCTCGTCTTCATCGGACCTCCTCCCGCCGCGGTCGAGCTGATGGGTGACAAGATCAACGCCAAGGAGGCCGTACGGGCCGCCGGCGTGCCGGTGGTTCCGGGCAGCCAGGCCACCGCGCCCACCGACGAGGAACTCGTCGCGGCCGCCGAGGGGATCGGCTACCCCGTGCTGCTCAAGCCGTCCGCCGGCGGCGGCGGCAAGGGCATGCGGCTGGTCCGCGACCCGGCCGACCTGCCGACCGAGATCGCCGCGGCCCGGCGCGTCGCCCGCACCGCCTTCGGCGACGACACCCTGCTGCTGGAGCGCTGGGTCGACCGCCCGCGCCACATCGAGGTCCAGGTGCTGGCCGACGCCCAGGGCACCACCGTCCACCTCGGCGAGCGCGAGTGCAGCCTGCAGCGCCGCCATCAGAAGCTGATCGAAGAGGCTCCCTCCGTCCTGCTCAATGCCGAGACCCGCGCCGCGATGGGCGCCGCGGCCGTCCGGGCCGCCGAGTCCTGCGGCTACACCGGCGCCGGCACCGTGGAGTTCATCGTCCCCGGCGTCGGCCCGGACTCCCCCGCCACCGACGAGGGCGTGCGGGACTTCTTCTTCATGGAGATGAACACCCGTCTCCAGGTGGAGCACCCCGTCACCGAGCTGGCCGTCGCCGTGGCCGACCCCGAGTCGTCCGCCGGCCGGCCCCGGCGGCTGGACCTGGTCGAGTGGCAGCTGCGGATCGCCGCCGGTGAGCCCCTCTCCTTCGCCCAGTCGGACATCTCCTTCCAGGGCCACGCCATCGAGGCCCGAATCTGCGCCGAGGACCCGGAACGCGACTTCCTGCCCACCG
This sequence comes from Kitasatospora sp. NPDC002551, assembly GCF_040296005.1. Classification (NCBI taxonomy): domain Bacteria; kingdom Bacillati; phylum Actinomycetota; class Actinomycetes; order Kitasatosporales; family Streptomycetaceae; genus Kitasatospora; species Kitasatospora sp. NPDC002551. Next base: position 17,467 of record NZ_JBEOWI010000050.1, read on the forward strand.
GCGGACGCATCCTGCTTCTCGACGAACCGCGGGGCGAGGGCATCCGGGTGGACTCCGGAGTCGCCCCCGGAACCGTGATCACCAGCTCCTACGACCCGATGCTCGCCAAGGTCATCGCCTACGGGCCCGACCGCCCGACCGCGCTGCGGCGCCTGCGCGCCGCGCTGGCCGACACCCGGATCCTCGGCGTCACCACCAACACCGGCTTCCTGCGGCGGCTGCTCGCCCACCCCGAGGTCGCCGCCGGACGGCTCGACACCGGCCTGGTCGAGCAGACGGCGCAGCAGCAGCCCGGGCTGCTCGCCTCGCCGTACTCCCCGGCCGCCGCGGTCGCACCACCGGCCGAGCCCTCCGGCTCCCTGCCGCCGGAGCCTCCGGCCCCCGCCCACCTCCTCTACTACGCGGCCGCGCTCGCGCGGCACCTGGACCTCGCCCCGGCCGCCGACGCCGACGGCTGGACCGACCCGTTCTCCCTTCCCTCCGGCTGGCGCCTGGGCGGCGACCCGGCCTGGACCACCCACCGACTCCGTACCCCCGGCCAGGAACCGGTGTCGGTGCGCGTCCGATCGATCACTGCGGGCAACGTAACGGACGCCACTGACAATCCGTCCGACAGCGCCCTGGAGGTCGAGATCCGGCTCGACGCCGGTCCGGTCCACCGGGCCCGGGCCGGCCGCTCCGGCGACCGCCTCCAGCTGACCGTCGACGGCCTGCGGACGAGTTTCACCCTCGTCGCCGACGGCCCCGCCGCGCCCGCCGGCGGCCCCGTGACCTGGCTCGGCGTCGACGGCGACGCCTGGCCGGTGCACACCCACGACGCGGTCGGCGAGGGCGCCGCCGCCGGCGCCGCCCACCACGGCGCCCTGACCGCGCCGATGCCGGGCACCGTCACGGTCGTGAAGACCGCGGCCGGGGAGTCGGTCCGCAAGGGCCAGCCCCTGCTCGTCCTGGAGGCCATGAAGATGGAACACGTGATCGCCGCCCCGCACGACGGCACGGTGAGCGAGCTGCGGGCCACCGCCGGCGCCACCGTGGCGATGGAGGAGCTGCTGGTCGTGGTGGCCCCCGCCGAGGCCGAGCCCGCCCCCGCGGCGGTGGCGTCGTGACCGCCCCCACGCCGGGAGGCGGCTCCCCCGCCCGCGAACCGGACGCCCTCGACCTGGGCCTGCCGGACCCGGTCCGCGCCCCCGGCCTGCCCGAGGAGGTGCGGATCCACGAGGTCGGCCCCCGCGACGGCCTGCAGAACGAGGGCTCGCTCGTCCCCGTCGAGGTCAAGGCCGAGTTCATCGCCCGGCTCGCGGCCGCCGGGCTGCGAACCGTCGAGGCCACCAGCTTCGTTCACCCGAAATGGGTACCCCAGCTCGCCGACGCCGAGGACCTGATGCCCCGGCTCGCCGGCCTGCCGGAGCGCCACCCCGGCCTGCGGCTGCCGGTGCTGGTGCCCAACGAGCGCGGCCTGGACCGCGCGCTGGCCCACCACGCCACCGACGTCGCGGTGTTCGCCAGCGCCACCGAGACCTTCGCCCGCCGCAACCTCAACCGCTCGGCGGACGAGGCGATGGCGATGTTCCGCCCCGTGGTGGAACGGGCCGCGGCGGCCGGGATCCCGGTCCGCGGCTACCTGTCGATGTGCTTCGGCGACCCCTGGGAGGGCCCGGTCCCGGTCGCCCAGGTGGTCCGCTTCGGCGTGCGGCTGCTGGAAATGGGCTGCGCCGAACTGAGCCTCGGCGACACCATCGGCGTGGCCACCCCCGGCCAGGTCACCGCCCTGCTCGAGGGGTTCGCCGCGGCGGGGGTGCCGACCGGCCGGCTCGCCGTGCACTTCCACGACACCTACGGCCAGGCACTCAGCAACACGCTGGCCGCGCTGCGCAGCGGGGTCACCACCGTCGACGCCTCGGCCGGCGGGCTGGGCGGCTGCCCCTACGCCAAGAGCGCCACCGGCAACCTGGCCACCGAGGACCTGGTGTGGATGCTGCACGGACTCGGCATCCGGACCGGCGTCGACCTGCGCGCCCTGGTCGCCACCAGCGGCTGGATGGCGCGCCGGCTCGGCAGACCGAGCCCGTCCCGCACGGTCCAGGCCCTGCTCGGCACCACTCCCGCCGGATCACCGGACTGACCGGACCGGCCCGCACCGACCGCCCGTCACACCCGCACGGGCGGCGGCTTCCCGACCACGCCCGCGCCCACCGGCGGGGCTCCAGGAGGATCACCATGCTCGACCACCGGTTGAACACCGAGCACGAGGAACTGCGGCGCACCGTGGCCGAATTCGCCCAGGACGTGGTGGCGCCGAAGATCGGCGAGTACTACGAGCAGGGCGAGTTCCCCTACGAGATCGTGCGGGAGATGGGGCGGATGGGCCTGTTCGGCCTGCCGTTCCCCGAGGAGTACGGCGGCATGGGCGGCGACTACTTCGCCCTCTGCCTGGTGCTGGAGGAGCTGGCCCGGGTCGACTCCTCGGTCGCGATCACCCTGGAGGCGGCGGTCTCGCTCGGCGCGATGCCCGTCTACCGGTTCGGCACGGAGGAGCAGAAGCGCGCGTGGCTGCCGCGGCTGACCTCGGGCGAGATGCTCGGCGCGTTCGGCCTGACCGAGCCCGAGGGCGGCTCCGACGCCGGGGCGACCCGCACCACCGCGCGGTACGACGAGGCCACCGACGAGTGGGTGATCAACGGCACCAAGTGCTTCATCACCAACTCCGGCACGGACATCACCGGTCTGGTCACCGTCACCGCGCTCACCGAACCGATCGCTCGTTCGAGTGAAGGAGGCGAATTCTCCTCGCCACGGCGGGAAATCTCCTCCATCATCGTGCCCACCGGGACCCCCGGGTTCCAGGTGTCGAAGAAGTACTCGAAGGTCGGATGGAACGCATCCGACACCCGCGAACTGTCCTTTACCGACTGCCGCGTCCCCGCGGCCAACCTGCTGGGCGAGCGAGGTCGCGGCTACGCCCAGTTCCTGCGGATCCTCGACGAGGGCCGCATCGCGATCGCCGCCCTGGCCACCGGCCTGGCCCAGGGCTGCGTCGACCAGTCCGTCTCGTACGCCGGTACGCGCCGCGCCTTCGGCCGGCCGATCGGCGCCAACCAGGCCATCCAGTTCAAGCTCGCCGACATGGAGATGCGCGCCCACACCGCCCGCCTCGCCTGGCGGGACGCCGCGTCCCGGCTGCTGCACTCGGAACCGTTCAAGAAGGAGGCCGCGATCGCCAAGCTGTACTCGTCGGAGGCCGCCGTCGACAACGCCCGCGAGGCGACCCAGATCCACGGCGGGTACGGCTTCATGAACGAATTCCCGGTCGCCCGCTTCTGGCGGGACTGCAAGATCCTGGAAATCGGCGAAGGCACCTCGGAGGTCCAGCGGATGCTCATCGCGCGAGAGCTCGGCGTCGTCTCCTGAGGCTGCCACAGGTCCCGTACCCGCGTCGTCCGTCGGCCCGCCCGGGCCGGCGGACCGCGGGCCCGGGCGATCACGAGAAGGGAGAGGAGACAGAGGGGGAGGGAGTCACCCCGGGCCGCCCCCGTCGATCTGGTCGTAGCGGGTCAGCGCGAGTTCGAAGGCCGTCGGCGCGACCCTGACGGCGCCGTCGAACGGACCGCTGAGCTGGAACACCAGGCTGACCGCGAACGCCACCGAGGCCCCCACGAACCCCATCAGCACGAGGTTGCGCGCGTTGGCGGTCAGCCCGACCACCGGCGGCGTCGCCAGCACGAACACCGACCCCACCACCAGACCTCCGAGCGCCAGCGTCGGCACCTGCGCGCGGATGTCCGCCAGCCGGGCGTTCCGCCGCGCGTAGACGTCCGTCAGGCTTCTCAACACATCGGCCTTGGCCGCGAGTTCGGCCGTGTTCTGACTCCGCACGGCGTCCACCGACGTCCGGATCCGGTCGGCCTCCGCCCAGGTCTCGGCACTGCCGTGCCCGTGGGCCATCTGCTCCCACTCGTCCTCGATCACCTGATGGGTGTAGTCGCGCACGCGCTGCTGCACCACCGGACGGTCCTGCACCGGCAGCAGCCGCGCCGACCAGTACACCTCGGTGAGCGCCCGGGACTCCTCGTAGGTGTGCTGGCGGGCGGTGTTGAGCTGCTGCCACGAACCGGCGATGGCGAAGCCGGTGAAGAGGGCGAAGAAGCCGAGCACCGCCGCGCCCGCGAAGCCGATCGCGGACGGGTTGGTCGCGCCCTCGCGGGAACCGCGGGACCGGCCGACCAGGGCACCGATGGCCAGCGCGAGTGCTGCGCCGGCCAGCGCCGCCACGATATTGACCCACATCTACCGACCACTCCCCCGACGTTCAGTCGCCACCGCCACCGCCACCACCGCCGCCACCATCGCCATCGCCTCCAGGGCCTTCTCTCCGACGCTGCTGCCGCACCGACAGGGCGGCCGCCAGCACGACCAGGACAGGAAGCACGATCGACATCAGCAGCATCAGCACCTCGTCGGCGCCCCAGTCGTCGTCCCAGTCGAACGGGGTGTCGTCCGGAAGCTGAGCGGCCGAGAACGCGTTCCCGTTCGAGTTCGGGTTGCCGGGCCGGCCCGGGCTCCCCGGCCCGGTGGAGCCGGCCCCCGCACCGGCACCCGCGCTGCCGGCCGCGCCACCTGCGGCGGCTCCTTCTGCTGCCGTGCCCGCTCCGGCGCCGGCGGCACCGGCTCCTCCGGCCCCTCCGACGGCACCGGCGGCTGCCCCGGCACCGGCGGCGGCCCCCGCTGCTCCGGCGCCCCCGGCCGCAGCTCCACCGGCAGCCCCACCTGCTGCGGCCGCCCCGGCGGCAGCGGCAGCCCCGGCGGCTCCAGCCCCACCCGCCGCCCCGGCACCGGCGGCGGCCCCGGCAGCTCCGCCGGCTCCGGCAGCGGCAGCGGCAGCCGCCACCGCCTGGAACGGGCTCGCGGGCAGCCCGAAGATGCTGGTGCCCGGACGGAACGGCACGGCGGACCCGGCTGCTGCTGCGGCTGCCGCCGCCGCGGCAGGTGGGATGGCGGCGGCCGCGGCACCAGGGGGCACGGCCGCGGCGGCGGGGGCAGCGGGGTTGGGTGGTGGCGCGTTGGCACCGGCGGCATTGGCAGCGGTGCCCGGGGGCACACCGGCGGGGTTGGCGGCCCCACCGGCCGCCGGAGCTGCGCCGGGGGCCGCCGGTGCCGGGTTGCCGCCCGGGCCGGGCGGGGCGGGGGCGGGAGCGGGAGCCTCGCCCTCGTAGTCGCCGGGGGCCTCGGCGGCGACCGGCCGGGGTGCCAGCGGGCGGCCGTCCTGGCCGACCGCGCCGTCCACCGCCAGGCCGTCGGCCCTCGCGACGGCGGTGTGCCGCCCGGGCACGGCCTCCCCGGAGGCGGTGCAGTCCAGTGGGCGGCCGATCTCCAGCAGTCCGGCGGCGGACTGTCCGGTGCAGCTGACCGGCCCCACCCCCGGGAGGTGATCCACCACGCCGACCGCGCTGATCGGCGAGTCCCCGACGGCGTCCACCCGGTACCGCAGCCGGACGTCGCCGCCGACCACCATCGGCAGCGCCCGGCGACCCGATACCGCCCACCCGCCGACGAAAGGAGCTTCGCCCGCACGTGACCGAGTGACCATCAATTGCCGACGCGCGGAACGGTCCGCGCGGGCCAGCACGCCCGATCCGGTCGGGACGCCGACCCGGGTCAGGGTGATCCCGGCGACCAGTCCCTGATAGCCGGCCTCCGCGGTCGCGACGGCCTTCGGCATGCCCTTCGGGGCGGTGGCCTCCACCCGGACCTCGGTCCGCTGCCGCCCACCGCGGGCCGGCAGGGTGGCCGAGCACTCCGCCACGCCCAGCGGCGGGAGCGCGAAGGGCTGCCCGCTCCCGCAGACCACGGCCGCCCCGGAGACCTGGGCGTCGGTGACGGCCGAGACGGTGAGCGGATACTCGGCCTGGTTCGTCAACCGGTAGACGCGGAGCAGCTGTTCGTCGGCGCGGACCCGGACGTCGACACCTGTCGCGCCGTTGGTGCGGACCTCCAGCCGGACCGCGGCCCCGGCCTCGCCGCCCGCCGGGCGGACCGCCGACGCCCGGGGCGCTTCGGTCAGCCCGGCCGGGGCCAGGACGAGGAGGAGGGCGAGCAGCGCGACGGCACGGCGGATCGGGCGGCGCGAGGAGCGGCGCGGCATACGACGCGGGGGTAAGGCTGATCCAACGATCACCTTGTCATTCTTTGCCGCACCCGCACGGCCGAGCGGGGCGGCACCGCGCGCCGTCGGCGTGGATAACACGGACGGCCCACACCGCCCCCGCCCCGACCGCCGGACCAAACGAGCCGACCGGACCGACCGTCAGGGGATCACGATGACCGGCCGGTTGGCGCGGCGGGCGAGGCGCCCGGAGACCGAGCCGAAGATCTTGCCGAGCAGGCCGTGCGTCGTACCGACCACGATCGCGTCGGCGGCGAACTCACGGCCGACCTCCTCGATCTCGTGGCAGATGTCGCCGCCCCGCTCGACGAGGATCCAGGGCACTCCGGCGAGGAAGTCCGCGCAGGCGAGCTCCAGGCCGAGCACCTCCGTCCGGTGGTCGGGGAGGTCGACGAAGACCGGCGGCTCGCAACCCGCCCAGACGGTGGCGGGCAGGCGGTTGGCCACGTGCACGATCACCAGGCCGCACTGGGAGCGGCGGGCCATGCCCACCGCGTAGGCGAGGGCGCGCTCGCTGGAGAGCGAGCCGTCGAAGCCGACCACCACGCCGTGCTGGAAGGCCGGGTCGCAGGACTTGGCGGACCCCTTGCGGACCGCCGACTCGCCGGGCGCGCCGTCGGGCAGGCCGGAGGCGCTCGGACGCTCGGCGCCCGGTCCCGGCCGGCCCGTCACCGGGGGCTCCGGAACGTCGGACCGCCGGTCGTCCCGCCGCTGGCGGGAGCCTGCGCCGGGGCGCCCGCGGCGCGCGAGGTTGCGAAGGGGGCGGGCGAAACCACCACCCCGGGCGTCCTCGCCCGGTTCCACCGGTCGGGAGGGCTCAGAACCAGCCATGGCACAAGGCTCTTCGAAGGAGATGGGCCGACAGGAGAGGACAACGCTGCCCGGGCGGCAGGCCCGCCCACGGGAAGACGTCGGTCTGCGCCGAGCACCACCGTTTGTGACCTGTTCCTTTCAGAGTACGACGGGCCGGACACGCAGCCCAGCCGCGCGGCCTCGGGGGCGAGACTCTTCCCGCGAACGAGGGATGCGCGCGCCGACGGCGACGCGCCCCTCACCCGGGCGCGAAGGCGCCCCTCCGGCGAAGGAGGTTCCCTGGAGCTTGACTGAGCGGACCGGGCGGCGCAACAGGACTCCGGGACACCGTGACCGGACTGTCATGGATCGATGACGATCCGTTGCCGACAGTCACCGGGCAGTGAGGCGGCCCAGGAGGCGGACCACGGGCCGTCCGGCGAGCCGGGCAGTGAGCCGGGCAGTGAGCGGGTTCGCGAGCCGGTTCGCGAGCCGGTCGTGCAGCGGCTCGCGAGGCGGGCACGGAGGCGGGCGGTGCGCGGTGGTGCACCACCGTGCCCGGCACCCGTTTCGGCCAAGGGGCGCGGGTTCGGGACGGCCTCTGGCATTTGCCAAGTGCATAGCAGCGGCCGCTGGCACCATGCTCGGCATGCCCCTGCTCCTGCTCGACCTCGACAACACGCTGCTCCCCAGGGACGCCGCATTCCGGGCCTGGGCTCAGGACTTTCTGACCGAACGGTCACTGCCGCCCGGAGACGTCGACTGGCTCGTCACGATCGACGGCGGCGGCTACGTACCGCGCAGCACCGTACTGTCCGCCGCCCGGCGCCGCTACGGCCTCGACGAGTCGCTCGACCGGCTGCTCTCCCACTACCGGCACGGCATCAACTCCTACATCCACTGCCCCGCCCGCAACATCGACGCGCTGCGGGCCGCGCGGGCCGCCGGGTGGACGCTCGGCATCGTCAGCAACGGCGGCACCGGCGCCCAGCTGGAGAAGATCCGCCGGACCGGCCTCGGCCCGATGGTCGACGGCTGGGTGATCTCCGAGGAGGCCGACTGCCTCAAGCCGGACCCGCTGATCTTCGAGATCGCGGCCCAGCGGTGCGGCATCGCACCGACCGGGGACTGGGCCACGCACACCTGGATGATCGGCGACCACGCCCCCGCGGACATCGCGGGCGCCGAGCTGGCCGGGCTGCGCAGCGTCTGGCTGCACCACGGCCGCCCGTGGGCCGAGCCCGCCTACCGGCCGACGCTCAAGGCGGCCGGCCTGCCGGAGGCCGTCGGCCAGGTGCTGGCGGCCCGGGGTGCTCCGGCGTCCGGCCCGGAGCCCCTCGCGGAGGGCGTGGCTGCCGCGCACCGGACCGCCGGCGCCGGCGCCGGCGCCGGCGGCGGGGTCGCGGTGGCACGCCGGACGGCTCCGGCGGGTGGCACGGGCGGCACGCGTGGCAACGAGCGCGGCCTCGGCGGTACGCGGTCCGCAGCGGGCCCGGCAGCGGTCGGCGGGCCGGGCGCCCGGGGAGCGCGGGCCGAACCCGGGGTGGAGCGGAGGGCGGCGGCGCGGAGCGGCGCACGCGACGGCGTGCCCCTCCGGGCATCCACCCCTGGCGGCGGGCACACACCTTCAACCGCGCACGCCACCGGCAGTGCTTCCCCGGACTCCGGAGCCGGGGAGGCTGTCCGAAACCGGTCCGACGGGTTTGCGGAGGATGCCGCCACCCGCCCCGCGCCGATGGAGCCCGTGGTCGTGCTCCCGGCGCGAACGAGTTTCGCGGTGCCGCCGCACCGCTCGGCCCGGGCCGGGTAGCGGCCTTCGGTCCGGCATCGCGCGCCGTCCTCGCGGACGCGGACGAGCCGCACGCGGTCCGCGCCCGCTCACCGGACGGCCGTGGTTGCGGCGGTGCCGGTGACGGCGACCGTGGCGGCTGTCACGGTGGCGGCGGCCACCACAGCGGATCGCGGCGGTCGGGCGGTCGCGGCGGTCCGCACCGCCTCCGCCACCGAGGCATCGCCGGCGACGCGGCCGCACCGCCGGCAGCGCCGTCGGCCGCGCCGTCCACGCCCCACGGCTCACCTGCCGTCAGCAGCGCGCCCCCGCACGGAGCATCGGAGCGTCCCGGCCGGACGGCTCGGATCCGATCCGTCCGCCGCGCAACCCTTTCGCCGTGATCGGCGTCGTCAGTTCCGGTCCCGGCGCGGCAGGTTCGGCCCCGCGCGGGCGCCGCCGCGCCCCTCCCCTGCCCCTCCCCCGCCCCGGGTCCGCCGCCCGCCGGGCGGGCGCAGAAGCCGCCCTTGGCCTGTTCGAGCCGGCGGCGGCGCTCCGCGGGCGAACGATGGGCAGGACCCCGGAGCACCGCCCTCCGGCTCCGGCACTGGCCGGATGAAGCCTGGGAGGCGCACGGCGTGCGCCTGTGCGCCCTCCCGTGCACCGCCTATTTTCGGTCAATCTCGTACGGCTCCCCTGCCCTTGGGCAAATCCGCAGCCCAGACGCACCGGCCGGGCGCATCGGAGCCGGACGCCCCAGGACCCGTCCTGCGACAACCAGCCACCGTTGCCCCGACCCTCTTCCCAGAAGGGTCGACGGGTGCCACGCTTCGTGATCGAATGCATCACGCCAAATTGCCATGTCGACATAGCGTCGGATGGTGAACTTGTCACAACGGCAACGGTCCACCCGATAGATTCGATCTTGGCCAGCAGTGCCGCACCACCACACCACACCACCGAGGGGGCTTGAGCGCCTTGAGCAGGGTGAGCAGGAGCGACGCGGGTCCTGACAGCGGCCAGGCCGTGGCCGGCATCGCGGGTCGTTCCGCGAGAAGCGCCGCCTCCCAGGCCTCCACCGCCAACACCCGTCACTCCGGCACCGCCTCCCACCCCTCCTATTCCCCGGTGGCCCCGTCCGTCCCGGGCGCCCCGTCGGCACCGGGTGCCACCGCCGCCTCCGGCGCACCGCAGGCCACGGGATCCCCGTCCTACCCGGGCGCCCCTGAGCACGGCGGACGCCCCGTCAGCCGACCGGCCGTCAGCCACTCCGGCGGGTACGGAGCCGGCCAGGACGGCCGGAGCGGGGCGTCGGTTACCGGCCATTCCGGCGGCTACCCGGGCGGCCACGCCGGACCCGACGGCGGCTTCCCGCCCTTCGCCGCCGCCCCGTCCGCCACCGCCTTCGCCCCGGGACTTCCCAGTGCCGGGCTCGGACCGGCCCTCCCCGGCCTGTCGGGCCCCCTGGCCACCGGCGGACTCCCCGGCGGACCGCTCGGCCTCGGCACCGCCGGACACGGCCTCGGCGGACACGGCCCGGCGGGGCACGGACCCGGCGGCCACGGCGGTTCCGCCGTCGGCCCGGGCGGCGCCTCGACGCCCGCGATGGCCGCGGCGCCCCGCAAGCTCTCCGGCCGCCGCCGCCGCGAGACCGTCGCCGTCCTGATCTTCGGCGGCGCACCGATCTTCGAGAGCTCCATCCCGCTCTCCGTCTTCGGCGTCGACCGCCAGGACGCCGGGGTGCCGCGCTACCGCCTGCTGGTCTGCGCCGGCGAGGAGGGCCCGCTGGCCACCACCGGCGGCCTGACCCTCTCCGCCCCGTACGGGCTGGAGGCGCTGGCCCGGGCCGGCACGATCGTCGTCCCGGCCTGGCGCTCGATCTCGCAGCCGCCGCCGGTCGAGGCGATCACCGCACTGCGCAAGGCCCACCACGAGGGCGCGCGGATCATCGGCCTGTGCACCGGCGCGTTCGTCCTCGCCGCGGCCGGCCTGCTGGACGGCCGCCCGGCGACCACGCACTGGATGTACGCGCCGACCCTGGCCAAGCGCTACCCGCGGGTGCACGTCGACCCGCGCGAGCTGTTCGTCGACGACGGCGACGTGCTCACCTCGGCCGGCACCGCCGCCGGGATCGACCTGTGCCTGCACGTGGTCCGCAGCGACCACGGCGCCGAGGCCGCCAACGCGCTCGCCCGCCGGCTGGTGGTGCCGAGCCGTCGCAGCGGCGGAGGACAGGCCCAGTACATCGATCAGTCTTTACCGGAGGAGATCGGCAACGACCCGCTCGCCGAGGTGGTCACCTGGGCGCTGGAGAACCTCAACCAGCAGTTCGACGTCGAGGTGCTGGCGGCCCGCGCCTACATGAGCCGGCGGACCTTCGACCGGCGGTTCCGCACGCTCACCGGCAGCGCCCCGCTGCAGTGGCTCATCACCCAGCGGGTGCTGCAGGCGCAGCGGCTGCTGGAGACCTCGGAGCTGTCGGTGGACGACGTCGCCCGCCGCTGCGGCTTCCGCTCGCCGGTGGCGCTGCGCGGCCACTTCCGGCGCCAGCTCGGGGTCTCGCCGGCCGCGTACCGGACCAGCTACCGGGCCCGGCGGCCCGGGGCGTCCGCTGCGGCGCCGACCGCTCCGGCGGGCGGCGACCTGCGGGCGGGCGGGGCGGTCGCGTCGTCGGCCGCCGCGGGCGGGTCGTTCCCTGGCCAGCACGGCGCTCCCGGCGGGCACGGTGTGCCGGCCGGGCACGGGTCGGCCGGTGCCCCGGGGTTCCCGGGCGGGCCGGGTGCGGCGCACCCGGGCCAGCACGGGCAGCCGTCCGGGCCGGGCGTCCACGCGCGGGCCGGGCAGCCGTACCCGCACCAGGCGGCCGGGCACCAGTCGCACCCCGGGCAGCCGGGGAGCGGCCGCGGTCCGGCGCGCCCGCCGATGGTCCCGACGCAGCCCGGTCCCGGCGCGGGGCGTCCGCCCAGGACGGCGGAGCACGCCGCCGCCGAGGACGGGGTGCCGCAGCCGGGGGCGCGCGGTCAGGGCCAGGGGCACCGGAGCGCGGCCGACCGTCCGCAGGACGTGGCGCCGGAGATCCGGGCCCGGCAGGCGAGGGCGGGCCAGCTCCGTCCGCAGGGCGGCCGGGCGGCCCCGTCGGAGGCCCGGGAGCCCCGGGAGGCGCGGTCCGCCCGGGAGGTCCGCCCGGTGCATCCCGCCGGCCACCCCGGCCGGGAAGGCCGCGAGGCCCGGGAGGCGGACGGCCACGCCCCGGACGAGCACGGTTCCGAGAGCCGCACCCCGGCGCCTCGCTCGGCTCCATCGGTGCCCGCGGCGCGTGATCGCGCCGTAGGGTGAGTGGCGTGAATGACCGTTTGGTATGGATCGACTGTGAAATGACAGGCCTCGACCTCGACCGGGACGCCCTGGTCGAGGTCGCGGCACTGGTGACGGACTCGGAGCTGAACATCCTCGGCGAGGGTGTGGACGTCATCATCCGCCCGCCCGCCGAGGCGCTGGCGAACATGCCCGGGGTGGTGCGGGAGATGCACACCTCCTCCGGGCTGCTGGACGAGCTGGAGCACGGGGTCACGCTGGCCGAGGCGGAGGCGCTGGTCCTCGCGTACGTGCGCGAGCACGCGCCGGAGGCCGGGCGCACACCACTGTGCGGGAACTCGGTGGCCACCGACCGCGGGTTCCTGAGCCGGGACATGCCGGCGCTGGAGAGCCACCTGCACTACCGGATCGTGGACGTCTCCTCGATCAAGGAGCTGGCCCGGCGCTGGTACCCGAAGGCGTACTACAACAGCCCGCAGAAGGGCGGGAACCACCGGGCGCTCGCCGACATCCGCGAGAGCATCGACGAACTGCGCTACTACCGCGAGGCGGTGTTCGTCCCGCAGCCCGGCCCGGACACCGACACCGCGCGCGCGATCGCCGAGAAGTACCAGGCGCCGGCGGGCTGAGCCCCGGGGCCGCCGGGTCGCGGGAAGGGTCCGGCGGCCCGGCGGGTCCGCGGGATGTCCGCGGACGCCAGGGGTGCCCGGGTGCGGGGAACGAAACCCTGGCGCGAGCACCCTCTCGGATCCTGTAGAGTTCTTCCTGTCGGAGCGGGAACGCCGAAGAGCGGGAACGGTCCGGACAGATGGTGGGTGTAGCTCAGTTGGTAGAGCACCTGGTTGTGGTCCAGGTGGCCGCGGGTTCGAGTCCCGTCACTCACCCCAGAGCCCGAGGGGCCGGTCTCGTCAAGAGACCGGCCCCTCGGGCTTTTTCGCGTTCCCTCACATCGGCGACGGCCGGGCGGGGGTGGTGTGGCGCACGTCGCACCGTGGTCCGCGTCTCACCGCTTTCCCCGCTCGCGGATCTGCCACCGGAAGCTACTGACTAGTAACGTGGCGGCCATGACCACTCCTTCGATCGGCCGGCTGCTCGACTCCACCGTCCCGATGGCCCGGACCCTCAAGCTCGAGTACCTGGAGACCACCCCGGAGCGCGCCGTGCTGCGGCTGCCGGACCAGCCCGAGTACCACAACCACGTGGGCGGCCCGCACGCCGGCGCGATGTTCACCCTCGCCGAGTCGGCGAGCGGCTGCATCGTGCTCGGCGCCTTCGGCGACCAGCTCTCGCGCGCGGTGCCGCTCGCGGTGAGCGCCGAGATCGCCTACAAGAAGCTCGCCATGGGCGCCGTCACGGCCACCGCCGTGCTCGGCCGGCCGGCCGCCGACATCGTCGCCGAGCTCGACAAGGGCGAGCGCCCGGAGTTCCCGGTGACCGTCGAGATCACCCGTGCCGACGGCGCGGTGACCGGCGTCATGACGGTCGTCTGGACGCTGCGCCCCAACTCCTGAGCGGAGCACGGCGGACGGTCCGCGGCGGCCGTGCCGGCACCGTCCGCCGGTCGTCCGGCGGCCGCCCGCGATGACTGTCCGTGACGGTGGCCGTGTCCTCGCGGTCCGCCCGCTCGTTCTCGATTCACGTGCGAGCCAAACACGCGACCAGGCGTCCGGAACCCGCCCGACGGACCGTCGGCGGCGGGTGGCGGGCGGCCCGGCGGTGGCTGTCCCGGCCGCGCACCGTCGCGGCGGGCGGGGCGCTGCTCGCGCAGCTCTGGGGGTTCGGCGCCCCCGTCGCCCTCGCGGCCGGGGGCGAACCCCTCCCGGAACCGGCCGGCCGGACCCTGGCCACGGGCGCGGCGGCGCCCGACGGCACGGTGCGGCAGCCCGGTCCGGGTCCGTCCGACGGACTGCTCGACGGGCTCGCCGGCGCCGTCCCGGCCGCGGCGGACGCCGTCGTTCCGGAGCTGGACGCCGCGACCGGCCCGGTGACCGGCACGGTGGCCGGTTCGATCGGCGGTGCGCTGCAGGACCGGATCAGGGCCGGCGGGCTCCCCCTGCCGGGCCAGCGGGCCGCTCTGCCGGACGCGTTCGCGCTCGCCTCCGGGCTGCTCGGCCTCGCGCCCGCCGGGACGCACCCCGCCGAGACGCGCGCGGCCCGTGACGGGACGCCCGACGGGGCGTCGGGCAAGCCCGCGCGACCCGTCGACGCCGCGCGACCGGTCCGGCCGGGCGGAGCCCCGCACGGCCCGGCGGCCCCGCCCCCGGCTCCCGCCGCACCGGAGCGCCCCTCGCCCCCCACCGCCGGGCCTCCGGCAGCCGCGGGCGGCGGAGGCGCGAGCGGACGGACCGCCTGGCGGGAACGCGGCCCCGCCTCCTCCGGCGCCCCGGCGGCCGGCACCGCGGCGCCGCCCGGCGCGGGCGCGGCCAGGACGGCCGCCGTCACCGTCGCCCACGACACCGCCGGCACCGCGACCTCCGTTCTCGCCCCGATCACGGCCGGGCTGCTGCTGACCGGCGCCGCGATGTACAAGCACCGGGGCCTGCCGAAGGGCCACTGAGCGGACGGACAGCACGGAGCAGGACGGACGGGGCAGGGCAGGCCAGGGCAGGACGGGCGGGGATCAGGAGCCGGGGGTGGCCACGTGCAGGGCGAGCAGGGGAAGTCGGCGTCCGGGGATGGAGCCGGAGGGGACCGTGCCGAGGCGCACGGCACCCATCGCCCGGTAGAAGGGCTCGGCGTTCGGGTCGGCCGCGAAGGTGATCCGCTCGAAGCCGAGGGCCTCGGCCTCGGCGCGCAGGTGCGCCATCAGCCGGCGGCCGACGCCGCGGCCGATCATGTCCGGTTCGACGAAGAGCAGACCCAGTTCACCCTCCGGGGGCGCCCCGGTGAGGGTGACGAAGCCCAGGACCCGGCCGTCCTCCTCGGCGACGGCCGTGCGCCCGGACGCGATCCGGTCGGGGGTGAGGGTGAGCTCGGCCCGGCAGGCCTCGATGAACTCCGCGTCGTAGCCCCAGTGCGCCTTGGAGCGCAGGGCGAGGGCGCTGAGCGCCGCCGCCTCGCTCGGCCGGGCCGGTCGGATCGCCATGGCGGGTGCTCCTCCTGGTCGGATCGTCCGGGACCCCCCGTCCCGGTGACCCTAACGGAAAACGCCCGGGGGCGGGGTGGGGGACGCGGTGGCGGTGGCATCGGTGGCCGGGGCGGCGCCGGCCGCGAAGTCGGCCAGCGCGCGGCCGTGTTCGACCCTGCCGAGGGCGGCGTCCGAGGCCACCCGGCGGGTCAGTTCGGCCAGCGGCAGCGGGGTGTGCGCGGCGGCCAGGACGAGGTTGCCGAAGCGCTTGCCGCGCAGCACCGCCGGGTCGGCGACCAGGCAGAGCTCGGGGAAGACCGTGCCGAGGGTGGCCACCTGGGAACGGGCGAACGGCAGGCCCGAGCCGTCGGCGATGTTGACGGCGTACCAGCCGCCGGGGGCGAGGGCCCGGGCGGCCAGCGCGGTGAACTCGACGGTGGTGCAGTGGGCGGGCACCCGGGCGCCGGAGAAGACGTCGGCGATCACCAGGTCGACGGTGCCCTCGGGGGTGCGCTCCAGCACGCTGCGGGCGTCCGCGCCGCGCACCTTGACCTGCCAGCCGCGCTCCAGCGGGAGTTCGGCGCGGACCAGTTCGGTGAGCGCGGTGTCGATCTCGGCGACCTGCTGGCGCGAGCGCGGCCGGGTGGCGGCGACGTAGCGGGCCAGCGTGAGGGCGCCGCCGCCGAGGTGCAGGACGGTGATCGGGCGGCCGGGCGGGGCGACGAGGTCGACGAGGTGGCCGAGCCGGCGCTGGTACTCGAAGCCCAGGTGGGCGGGGTCGGCGAGGTCGACCAGGGACTGCGGCGCGCCGTCGATCAGCAGCGACCAGGCGGCGGGGCGGTCGCGGTCGGGGCGCAGCTCGGCGAGGCCGGAGTCGACGGCGCGGGTGAGCGGGCCCTGGGCGTGGGTGCGGCCGCCGGGGCCGGTGGCGGCCGGCTCGCTCGGCGCGGCGCTGCGGTCCCGGTCCGCGGTGCGGCCGGCTCGGTTGCTTCGTCCCATACCCGCCATTATCGCCGCCGTCCGCGGGAGCCCCGCAGCTCAGCGGGGGTGGCCGGGGGCGGTCGGCGGTCAGGACGGGCCGAGGCCGCCCGCGGTGAGGGTGCAGGCGGCCTCGCAGAGCGCGGAGCGCAGGACCCAGGGGTCGGTGGGGCGGGCGGCGCAGTCGACTCCCGCCGGGGGCATCACCCAGCGCGGGTCGGTGGCGGGCAGCAGTTGCGCGCCGGCGGTACAGGAACTGCCGGGCAGGTGCCAGGTGGTGGAGGTGCCGCCCGGGACGAGGAAGGAGACGGTGGCGCCGTTGCGGCTCTGCAGCACCGCGCCGCAGGCCCGGCGCAGCCGCAGGATGTCGACCGCCTCCAGGCCGTGCCGCAGGGCGACCGTCACGGTGTCGAAGGCGGCGACGAGGACGGCGTCCGGGTCGGTGCGGGGGCGGCGGGAGGGGCCGCCGCCGGACGGGGACCGGCCGGGGCCGCGGTCGTCGGCCGACTCGGGCATCAGGGCGGGGGCCGCTCCGTCGAGCACCCCGCCGACGGCCAGGCGGCGGAACTGCGGTACTCCTGTGGCCGGCATGGGCCCTCCTGTCACCTCGTCGGGACCGGAAGCCGTGCCGCCCGGGTGGGGGTTCCGCCAGGGACGCGGCGGGGGGACGGCGGCAGGGGCTTCCGCGTACCAGGACAACGCCGGGCGGGTGTCGCAGGCCACGGGGCGTCTTACAGCAAGGCATGGCATTTCATGGCGGATCCCGGCAAGGACGCCCGGATTGCCCCCGTTTGGTGGCACTTCGGAGGTGAACTCGCCGTGTCCGACCGGTGACTCCCGGTACTGTCGTGGCGCCCGACCGTCCCCGCCCGGGCCCCATCGGACCCTCCCGCGGCCGGACGACCCCGCCGCCCGACCCTCGCACCGCCACCCGCACCACCACGGAGCGCACCATGGCAGCCACCCCACCGGCCGAGCCGAACCGCCCGTCACCCAACACCGTGATGCGTGCCCTGCGCGGCGACCGCTCGCCGGGCGAGTTCGCCACGGCCGTGCGCCGGGCGGCCCGGGAGATCGGCGAGCACGTCTCCTGCGACGCCCGGTACGTCGGGCGGGTCGAGTCCGGCGAGATCCGCTGTCCCAACTACGCGTACGAGCGGGTGTTCCGGCACATGTGGCCGGACCGCTCGCTGGTCGACCTCGGCTTCGCCCCCCGCACCGCCGTCCGCCGCCGCCCGCCCGACGGCGCCGGCCGCGGGAGCGGGAACGGCGGACCGGGCGCCGGGGCGCCACCGCCGGGCCATCCGGTGTTCCCGCCGCTGCCCGCCCCGCGCTCGCGGCTCTCCACCCAACTCCCGTACGCTGCCTCGCCGTACGCGGAACCGCCCCCACCGGTCGGGGCCCCGGTGCCGAGGTTCGCGACGGCGCCCGGGTGGCCCGACGAACCGCACCCCTGTGACGAGGAGAACGACGACGTGCGTCGCCGTACGTTCCTGGCCGGCGGCCCTGCCGCGCTGGCCGCCGTGATCGGCATCGACCTGCCCGGCCCGGCCGCCGCGGCCCCCGCCCCCCACGGCGCCCCCACCGCCGCGGCGCCCGGTGGCGCCGTCGTGCCCGGCCGCCCCGGCCCCGTCCCGCCGCCCCGCAAGGTCGGCACGGCCGAGGTGCTCGGCGTGGAGCAGGCCGTCCGGGACATCCGGCTGGCCGACGACGCGCACGGCGCCGACGCGCTGTTCGAGCAGGCCGGCCGCTCCCTTCGGGAGGCCTACCTGCTGCTCGACGCCTGCGAGTACTCCACCGAGACCGAGCGCAGGCTCCAGGCCGGGGCCGGCGAACTGGCCATCTCGGTCGGCTGGTTGGCGCACGACTCGAACCGGCTCGCGGACGCCCGCTCGTACTACGCGGAGGCGCTGGCCACCGCGCGGATGGCCGGCGACTCCGCCCTGGAGGCGCACGTCTTCTCCAACAGCGCCTTCCTCGCCCGGGACGCCGGCCGCCCCCGCGAGGCGCTGCGCGCCGCCCAGGCCGGGCAGTCCGCCGCCCGGCACCTCGGCTCCCCCCGGCTGCTCGCCCTGCTGACGATGCGCGAGGCCGGCGGCTGGGCACTGCTGCAGGACCGCGGCTCCTGCGAGCGGGCGGTCACCCGGGCCCGCCGGCTGTTCGAGCAGGGCCCGGGTGAGGCCGATCCGGAGTGGATGTCGTTCTTCGGCGAGGCCGAACTCGCCGGGCTGCAGGCCCAGTGCTGGTCCGCGCTCGGGGACTGGGACCGGGCCAGCGAGCACGCCCGGCTGGCCATGGCGCTCCAGCAGCCGCACTTCGTGCGCAACCGGGTGCTCTACACCGCCGAACTCGCCCACGACCGGCTCGGCCGGGGGGACCTGGCCGGCGCGGCCGCGTACGGCTCGGCCGCCGTGGCGCTGTTCGGCGACGTCCGCTCGGCCCGGATCCGCTCGATGCTGGCGGACACCGCGCAGCGGCTGCGCGAGCACCGGCGGGTGCCGGAGGTGGGGCGGTTCCTGGCCGAGTACGGCGCGGCGGCGACCGCCGCCTGAGCGGGCGGCGGCCGGCCGCGGCGGCCCCGGCTCAGTGCTTCAGGGTCTCCAGGTGGCCCTGGTCGTTCCACAGCTCGACGGCCGGTGCGCCGTACTCCCAGGACAGCACGCAGAGCGCGGCGGTGCCGAGCTTGAACCGCTGGGCGTACTCGGGCGGCAGGCCGAGCCAGCGGGCGGTCAGGATGCGCAGCAGGTGGCCGTGGGCGAAGAGCACGACGTCGCAGTCGGCGCAGTGCATGACCGTGGTGTCCGGGTCCGGCACGCCGTGCTCGGTGTTGAGGTCGGCGAGCAGCGCGTCCACCCGGGCGGCGACCTCGGAGAGCTTCTCGCCGCCGGGGACGCCGTCGCGCCAGATCAGCCAGCCGGGCTGGTCGGTGGCGCGGATGTCGGCGCCGGTGCGGCCCTCGTACTGACCGTAGTCCCACTCCAGGAGTTCGGGGCGCTCCACGGCGCGGTCGCCGAAGCCCGCCAGGGAGCAGGTCTCCTTGGCGCGGCCGAGCGGGCTGGTGTAGACGAGGGCGTCGGGCAGGCCGTTCCAGGGCGCGCCGCCGAGCCGGGCGCCGAGCGCCCGGGCCATCGCCCGGCCGTCCTCGGTCAGCGGGATGTCGGTGCGGCCGGTGTGGCGGCCGGTGGCCGACCAGTCGGTCTCACCGTGGCGGACCAGCAGGATGCGGGCGGGCATGGGCAGGCTCCTCGCGTTCGGGGGCGGTGTCAACGGTCGGCCTCGCCGGCGAGCACCGGCCTCCATGATCCCCCACGGGCGGTGCGGCCACGATCCCGGCCTCCGCCCGCGGCGAGGAGGGCGGGACGGGCCGGACCTGCGGGTTCGCCGCCAACGGCCCGTCCGGGGCGGATTGTCGGAACCGGATGCGACACTGGGCCGCACCATGAACGTCTCGACGAACGCCCCGCTCCGCGGGCCGGCGGAGCCGCTCGCCCAGCGGCTCGCCGAGCTGCGCGGACCGGCGCCGCAGCGCAGTCTGAACGCCCGTGCCCTCGCCGCCCTGGCCGCCAATCCGGGGTGCCACCGCCGCGCCGTGCTGGACGCCGCCGGGGTGGACAAGTCGGCGCTGGCCGCCCGGCTCGGCCGCCCCGCCCCCTTCGGCCGGTCGCCGTTCGCGCTGGCGCGCGGCGTCGTCTTCGAGGCCCGGCTGAAGGAGGACGGCTACGCGGCGCTGCTGGAGCCGCTGCGCCGCCGGCTCGGCATGTCCGAGGAGGGCGGGCCGCTGCTGGTGCCGGACCTGCTGCGCTCCTCCGGTCCGGCGGTCCGGGCCGACCGGACGGCGGCCGCGCTCGCCGAGGCGGCCGCCGAGGAGCACGCCTGGACGCTGCTCGACCACCCGATGCTGCGGCTGGACGTGGCGGGCTCCACCGCCTACCTGGAGCCGGACGCCGTCGTGGTGCACGGCGGCCGCTGCACCGTCGTGGAGATCAAGTCCTTCCCGGTGCTGGACGGCACCGCGGACCCGGGCAAGGTGGGCGCCGCCGCCCGGCAGGCCGCCGTCTACGTGCTGGCCCTCCAGGAGGCCGCGGCCGCGCTGGCCGGGCGCCCGGTGGACCCGGACCCGTACACCGAGCAGCGGCTGCCGGGCAGTCCGCGCACCAGCGTGCTGCTGGTCTGCCCCGAGGACTTCGGCAGCCGGCCGACCGCCGTGCCGGTGGACGTGCGCCGCGAGCTGGCCACCACCCGGCGCCAGCTCAGCCGGATGACCGGCATCGAGCGGCTGCTGGCGGTGCTGCCGCCGGGGGCGGACCTCGACCTCTCCCCCGCTGCGGACGGCACGCCCGTGCGGTCCGCCGAGGAGCTGGAGAAGACGGTCGGGACGGTGCCCGCCGCGTACAGCCCGGACTGCCTCTCCACCTGTGAACTGGGCTTCCACTGCCGGGCCCAGGCCCGCTGCGGGGACCGGGTGGAGCAGCTCGGCCGGGGTGTGCGGGGCGAGCTGGGCAGCATCCGCACGGTGACCGAGGCGCTGGCCGTGGCCCGTACCGGCCCGGGCGGCGGGGGCGGACCGGCGCGGGACGGCGCCGACGGGGACGGAAGCGACGCGGACGGCGACGGGACCGACGGCGACGGGGCCGACGAGGCCGCCGCCCGGCTGGCCTACGCCGCCGCGCTGCGCGCCGAGGCGCTCGGCCGCCCCCGGCCCGAGAGTGCGGGGGCCGAGCGGTGAGCCTGCTGTCCACCCTGGCCCGGCTGGAGGCCGTGCGCAGCGGCCGGGCCGAGCCGCTGGCCACCGTCCGCCACCGGCACCTGTCCGAGCGCCCGCTGGTGCTCGTCCCGCTGACCTCGGCCGGTGAGGACGGCGCGCCGCTGGCCGTGCTGCTGGGCACCGACCGGCGGGTGCCGGCGCTGCACATCGTGCCGCAGCCGCTCAACCGCACGCTGCGCTCGGAGTTCCTGGCCGACCTGGCCGCCGACCTGCTGCCCTACCTGGAGTCCTTCGGCGACGAGGTGGAGCTGATCGAGGGTTCCGAGAAGGATCCGGAGAGCGGCGAGAAGACGCCGGTCGTCCGCGAGCTGTGCGCGGACGCCCCGCAGCTGATCGTGCCGAACAGCGGGGGCGTGCGGTACCTGGCGCTGCTCGGGCGCTCGACCCGTTTCCGCCGCACCGCCGAGGACGAGGATCCGGGCCCGTTCCCGGCGCCGGCCCGGGTGCCGCTGCTCGGCCGCTGGCTGACCCACCTCGCCGAGCGCGCCATGGTGCCGGGCTCCAGCCTGCTGCTGCCGATGACCGGTCTGCTGGCCCGGCACTGGGCCACCGGCCAGAGCCACCTGGAGGACCAGCACCTGGCCGCCCGGCTGGCCTGGCACACGCCGCCGGAGGGGCTGACCGGCGCGGAGGCCGCGGAGCTGGCCGAGACCGGGCGCGGCGAGGGGGGCCGGCTGCTCCACCCGCCGGCCGGTCCGACCACCGACCCGGTGTTCGACGCCAAGGTGCTCGCCCCGGCGATCGCCCGCTACGACGCGGCCGCGGCGGCCCTGCGCGAGGCCGACGGCGCGGGCGGACCCGGCGGCCCGGGCGGCGGCGACGCCGCGGCGGCCCGGGAGGCCGTGCGGGTCGCCGTGGAGCAGTTGCGCGCCGTCCTGCGCGAGGAGCTGCTGCCGACCTGGCACGACGTCTGGCACGGCCTGGACCTGCTGCGCGCCCTGCCCCCGGCCGGCCACCTGCCCGAGCGCTGGACCGGCGACCGCTGGTCGTACACCGGCCACCGGGACCGGCTGGCGGCCGGCGAGCCGCCGCAGCCGCGGATCGACGACGCCGTGACGGCCGCCCGCAAGCTCGCCCAGCGCGAGCGCGAGCAGGCCCGGCTGGACGTCCAGGAGGCGCTGGACGACCCGCTGGCGATGGCCGAGCACCGGCTCGCCGGGGAGGCGTTCAGCGGGGTGGTGACCGAGGTGGTGCCGGACTACGACACCACCGGCCGCTCCCCCAAGCCGCGCCCGCTGGTGACGGTGCGGACCGACGACCGCCCGCACGCCGACCTGGGCCGCGAGGTGCACCGGGTCCGGGAACCGGCGGCCCCCGAGGCCGGGGCGGGCCCGGCGCAGAAGGCCGTGATCGCGGCGGCCGACCCGCAGGAGGGCACCATCACGGTGCGGGTGCTGTCCGGCATGGGGCGCAAGAAGGAGCCCGAGCCGGGGAGCCTGCCCGAGCCCGGCGAGCGGGTCACCTTCACGCTGTTCGAACTGACGGTCCGGCAGGCGGCGCCGCTGCCCGATCCGGACGACACGCCGTGGACGCACGGCGGCCCGCCCGGGGCCGTCGTCACCGTGGTGCCGCTCGTGACCGGCGCCGCCGAGGACTGGGAGTGATCCGCCCGATGAGCACCGAGCAGGGCGCCGGCCAGACCCCCGGCGCGGCCGCCGACGCGGCGGTGGCACGGATCCTGGAGGCGACCGTCCGCCCGGCCGCCGGCGCGCCGCGCGGCGTGGTGGTGGACTCCCCGCCCGGCGCCGGCAAGTCGACCCTGGTGGTGCGCGCCGCCCGGGAGCTGGTCGCGGCCGGCGAGCGGCTGATGATCGTCGCCCAGACCAATGGCCAGGTGGACGACCTGGTCGACCGACTGGCCGTGAAGGCACCGGATCTGACGATCGGCCGGCTGCACGCCGCCGACGCCCGCCCGGGACCGGAGGTGCTGCGGCACGCCAACGTCACGCCCTCGGACAAGGTCGCCGAGCTGGCCGAGCTGGACGTGGTGATCTCCACCTCGGCGAAGTGGCAGTGGGTGCGGGCCGAGCAGCCGTGGCGGCACGCGATCGTGGACGAGGCGTACCAGATGCGCTCGGACGCGCTGCTGGCGGTGGCCCGGCTGTTCGAGCGGGCCCTGTTCGTCGGCGACCCGGGCCAGCTGGACCCGTTCACCGTGGTCGGCACCGAGCAGTGGGCGGGCCTGTCGTACGACCCGTCGAGCAGCGCGGTGGTCACCCTGCTGGCGCACAACCCGCAGATCGAGCCGCACCGGCTGCCGGTGTCCTGGCGGCTGCCGGCCAGCGCGGCGCCGCTGATCTCCGGCGCGTTCTACCCGTTCACGCCGTTCCGTTCGGGCACCGGCCCCGGGGACCGCTCGCTGACCGCCTCGGTGCGCCCGGACGGCTCGGCGCTGGACGCGGCGATCGACCGGGCCGCCGAGCACGGCTGGGCGCTGCTGGAGCTGCCGGCCCGGCACACCGTGCGCACCGACCCGCAGGCGGTGGCGGCCGTCGCGGCCACCGTGCGCCGGCTGCTGGACCGCGGGCTGACGGCGCGATCCGAGCAGGGGTCCGCCCCGCTCACGGCGGACCGGGTGGCGGTCGGCACGGCGCACCGGGACCAGGCGGCGGCGGTGCGGGCCGCGCTCGTCCGGGTGGGGGTGCCGGTGGACCCGACGGCCGGTCCCGCGGTGACCGTGGACACCGCGAACCGGCTGCAGGGGCGCGAGTACGACGTCACGGTGGTGCTGCACCCGCTGTCGGGGCGGCCGGACGCCACCGCGTTCCACCTGGAGACCGGTCGGCTCTGCGTGCTGGCCTCCCGGCACCGGCACGCCTGCATCGTGGTGGCCCGGGCGGGGATCGCGGAGCTGCTGGACGAGCATCCGGCCACCGAACCGGTGCAGTTGAACGTTCCGGTGGCGTTCCCCGACGGCTGGGAGGCCAACCACCGGGTGCTGCACCATCTGTCCGAGCACCGGGTGCGGCTGGGCCGGCTCTGACGGCCCCCGTCCGGGGGCGGCGCGGACACGCGGCGGACACACGGGCCGCACGGGGCACGAGGCGCGGGGCGTGGGGCATGGGGCGCGGGGCGGACCGAACCGGCGCGTGGAAGGCCGGACCGGCGCACACACGCCCCCGGCACGCCGGGTGGGAATAGCACCCGGATGCGCACCGTTCCGTTACCGGCCGCCGCCGCGCGACAATGGACGGCGGCCACGACCGGGCGGCGCCCGACCCGAGCAGCCGCCGCCCGCCCCCATCGAGCACCCGGAGGTGTCCGTCCATGCCCGACTCCCATGCGCAGGCGTCCGACCCGAGCGGCCCCGCCGCGGCGGCCGGTCCCGGCACGGGCACCGGTGCGGCGCCCGGCCGGCGGCAGCGCCCGGCGCAGCTGCTGTTCGAGCCGCAGGCCGACGAACCGGAGCCGGAGCGCTTCTTCGACCTGGAGTCGATCGACGACCCGGCCGAGCTGCTGCGCCGCTCCACGGAGCTGGCGCTGGCCTTCCGGGCCGCCGCCGAGCGGGCCACCGACTTCCAGGCGGTCGCGGCCGCGCAGCTGGCGGATCCGCGCCGGTTCGACGCGCTGTCCGAGGCCGAGATCGCGGGCCGGGCGGACTGGACGCCGGACTACGCCGCCAAGATGATCGAGTACGGGCGCACCCTGCTGCGCCCCCGGCGGCA
This sequence comes from Kitasatospora sp. NPDC002551, assembly GCF_040296005.1. Taxonomy (NCBI): domain Bacteria; kingdom Bacillati; phylum Actinomycetota; class Actinomycetes; order Kitasatosporales; family Streptomycetaceae; genus Kitasatospora; species Kitasatospora sp. NPDC002551. The sequence goes on from NZ_JBEOWI010000050.1 coordinate 41,977, forward strand.
CGAGGACTGATCCGTTCCCAGAGGCGGTCGCCGGGACCGGCCCGCCGGGAACGGCCCGCTCGCGGCCCGGCCCGGCTCCTCGCCTCTGGCATATGCCGGGGGAAGCGGAAGGGTACGCCCCCACGCGTCCCGCTGTCCGGCGAACCGCGCTTTCCCTCCCGGACACCCTCCGGATGCCCCACCCTCCTGTGCGTGGACATCTGGACCTATCAGTCGGTGGAGTACGTGACCGTGGCCGGGGAGGCCTGGCTCGCCTCCGCCAGCGAGTACCCGCGCAGCATGCGCGCCCTGTGGGAGTCCCGCCCGTGGGCACCCTCGGTGCTGCCGTGCGGCCGGGCCTTCGACGTGATCAGCATGCCGGCGCTGTTCGGCCGCCGGGTACTGGACGAGCTGTGGGCCTCCGGGCCCGGCTGCGGGCCGGTGGCGGTCGTCCGGGGGCGGACGCTGCTGTTCGTCCAGCCGGGCGCGGCGCCCCGGCTGCGCCGGCTGCTGGCCTGGGAGGAGTGGGCCCGGGACGTGCCGCCGCTGCTCTGCCACGGCAAGGGCGACACGGTGACGGTGCCGCCGGTGCAGCGCACGGCGGGCGGCCCGGACGCGCCGGGGCACGGCCCGGGGCGGTGGATCGTCGCCCCGGAGAGCCGGGAGCCGTGGCTGCCGGGGGCCTCCGTCGTGCTGTGGGCCTGCGTCCGGGCGGCCCGTGAGCCGGTCGAGGCGCTCTGAGCGGCCCGGGCCGGCGGCGGGCCCGGGAGGTGCGGGTATTCGATTTTGGCCGGACCGCGCCCCGCTGCTAAAGTCTTCTCTGTCAGCAGGCGCCGCTAGCTCAGTTGGTTAGAGCAGCTGACTCTTAATCAGCGGGTCCGGGGTTCGAGTCCCTGGCGGCGCACAGACAGCCGGAAGGCCCCTCGTGAGAGCGAGGGGCCTTCCGGCGTTTCCGGCCACGGCCGGACCGGGAGCAGCCGGGAGCATCGGGCGGGACCCGCGGGGCCGGCGGGGCCGCCCGCCGGAGCGGACGGCCCGTGCACCGGCCCCGGCCGGGTCAGCGGCCGCGCAGCTCGCGGTAGCGGGCGACCAGCGCGGCGGTGGAGCTGTCCAGCCCCTCCGTGCCCTCACCGGTCAGCAGCACCGGCTCGATTCGCTTGGCGAGCACCTTGCCCAGCTCGACGCCCCACTGGTCGAAGGAGTCGATGTTCCAGATCGCGCCCTGGACGAACACCTTGTGCTCGTAGAGGGCGACCAGCTGGCCGAGCACCGAGGGGGTCAGCTCGGCGGCCAGCACGGTGGTGGTCGGGTGGTTGCCCCGGAAGGTCTTGTGCGGGACCAGCTCGGCCGGCACGCCCTCGGCGGCGACCTCCTCCGGCGTCTTCCCGAAGGCCAGCGCCTGGGTCTGGGCGAAGAAGTTGGCGAGCAGCAGGTCGTGCTGGGCGACCAGGCCGGGCAGCAGGTCGGCGACCGGCCGGGCGAAGCCGATGAAGTCCGCCGGGATGAGCTTGGTGCCCTGGTGCAGCAGCTGGTAGTAGGCGTGCTGGCCGTTGGTGCCGGGGGTGCCCCAGACCACCGGGCCGGTCTGCCAGCTCACCGGGCGGCCGTCGCGGTCCACCGACTTGCCGTTGGACTCCATGTCCAGCTGCTGGAGGTAGGCGGTGAACTTCGACAGGTAGTGCGAGTACGGCAGCACGGCGTGCGCCTGGGCGTCGAAGAACGCGCCGTACCAGACCCCGAGCAGGCCGAGCAGCAGCGGGACGTTCTCCTCCGGCAGGGCGGTGCGGAAGTGCTCGTCGACCAGGTGGAAGCCGTCCAGCATCTCGCGGAAGGCGTCCGGGCCGATGGCGATCATCAGCGAGAGGCCGATCGCCGAGTCGTAGGAGTAGCGGCCGCCCACCCAGTCCCAGAACTCGAACATGTTGGCGGTGTCGATGCCGAAGTCGGCGACGCCCTCGGCGTTGGTGGAGAGCGCGACGAAGTGCTTGGCGACCGCGTCGGTGTCCGCGCGCAGCTCGGTGAGCAGCCAGTTCCGGGCGGAGACCGCGTTGGTGATGGTCTCGATGGTGGTGAAGGTCTTCGAGGCGACGATGAACAGCGTCTCGGCGGCGTCCAGGTCGCGGACCGCCTCGTGCAGGTCGGCTCCGTCCACGTTGGAGACGAAGCGGACGTCGAGGCCCCGCTGGGTGTAGGAGCGCAGCACCTCGTAGGCCATCGCGGGGCCGAGGTCGGAGCCGCCGATGCCGATGTTGACGACGGTGCGGATCCGCTTGCCGGTGTGGCCGCGCCACTCGCCGCCGCGGACCTGCCCGGCGAAGGCGGCCATCTTGTCGAGCACGGCGTGCACGGCCGGGACGACGTTCTCGCCGTCGACCTCGACCACGGCGCCGCGCGGGGCGCGCAGCGCGGTGTGCAGGACGGCCCGGTTCTCGGTGGTGTTGATCCTCTCGCCGCGGAACATGGCGTCCCGCAGGGCGGCGACGCCGGTGGCCTCGGCCAGCTCGCGCAGCAGCGCCAGGGTCTCGTCGGTGACGAGTTGCTTGGCGTAGTCGACGTGCAGGTCGCCGACCTGGAGGGTGTAGCGGCGGCCGCGCTCCGGGTCGGCGGCGAACAGCTCGCGCAGGTGCGTGTCGCCGAACTCCTCCCGGTGCTTGGCGAGGGCGGCCCACTGCGGGGTGCGGTCCAGCGGGGTACGGGCGTCGGCGCGGGTCTCCGACATCGGTGGCTCCTCGTTTCATCTGGGTGCAGATACCGGCAGGGCCAGGCGGGAGGGTTTCGCGAGGTCGTGCGGGTACTGGGGGTGCGCCGACTCCGTTGACGGCCTTGCCCGGGGCCAGCCTATGCAACGCCGGGACCCCGGGCGCACATTCCGTTCGCCGACGATCCGTCGGGATTCCCGCCGTTCGGACGGGCGTCGCGGGGCGTCCGTCCGGCCGTCACGGACCGGCCGCCCGACCCGCCGCACCGCCACCCGGACGGACGCGCCGTCAGCCCCGCCCGGCCCTCAGCGCCGTTCGGAGCGCAGGTCGAGTCCGCGCAGCACCTGGTCGACGAGTTCCGGGTCGGCGCCGGGCTCGGCGCGGGCGGTCAGCATCTCGCGCCGGGAGGCCGCGATCATCTCCTGCTCGACGCTGTGCGCCGCGCGCCACTGGGCGAGCCGCTGCTTGGCCTCGGTGGCCTCCTCCTCGGCGTAGTTCTCCGGGCAGAGCCGGGCCAGCCGGTCGTGCTGACGGTCCCGCAGGCGATCGGCGACCTCGGCGGGCAGCCGGTCGGCCTCCTCCAGCTCGCCGAGCCTGCGCAGGCCGGCCTTGGCGGCCCGCCACCAGAGCTGGCGGACCTGCTGCTCGTGCCGGTCGTGGTCGAGGTCGAGCTCGAACCGCTTGGCCAGCCAGGGCAGGGTGAGGCCCTGGACCAGCAGGGTGAAGAGCACCACGCTGAACGCGATGAAGACCAGCCGGCCGCGTTCCGGGAAGGCCTCGCCGGTGTCCAGGGTGAGCGGGATGGCCAGGGCCAGCGCGACGGTGGCCACGCCGCGCATCCCGGACCACCAGAGCAGCACGCTCTCCTGCCAGCTGATCGGGGTGTCCTCCTCGGAGCCGGAGCGCAGCTTCTGGGAGAGCCAGCCGGCCGGGAGCAGCCAGAGCAGCCGGACCACCACGACCACCGCGATCACCACGGCGGCGTCGCCGAGCATGCCGGTCCAGCCGGAGCCGGCCTCCTTGAGGACGGTCGCGAGTTCCAGGCCGATCAGGCCGAAGGCGACGCCGGTGATGAGGATCTCGACGATCTCCCAGAAGGCGTTGCCGACCAGCCGGTAGGCGACGGCGTCCGCGTCGGCGGCCCGTTCGGCGAGGTAGAGGCCGCAGACGACGACGGCCAGCACGCCGGAGCCGTGCACCTCCTCGGCCAGGCTGTAGGCGGCGAAGGGCACCAGCAGGTTGAGCGCGACCTGCTGGGTGGGGTCCTCCAGCAGCGCGGCGAGCTTGGTGTTGGCCCAGCCGAGGGCGACGCCGATGACGACCGCGAGGACCGCCGACAGGACGAAGCGCAGCACGGCCCCGCCGCCGGAGAAGTGGCCGCCGACCACCGCGTCGATGGCCAGCGAGTAGACGACGATCGCGGTGACGTCGTTGAACAGGCCCTCGCTCTCCAGGATGGAGACCAGGCGGCGGGGCAGGCCGACGCTGCCGGCCACGGCGACGGCGGCCACCGGGTCGGGCGGGGAGACCAGGGCGCCGAGCGCGATGGCGGCGGCGATCGGCAGTCCGGGCAGCAGCCAGTGCACGGTGCCGGCCACGACGGCGGTGGTGACCACGACCAGGGCGACGGCGAGCAGCAGGATGGAGCGGATGTTCGCCTTGAAGTAGCGGACCGAGGAGCGCCGGGCGACGGCGAAGATCAGCGGCGGCAGGACCAGCGGCAGGATCAGCTCGGGTTCGATGGCGATGTCGGGGATCTGCGGGATCAGTGCCATGGCGATGCCCAGCAGGGTCATCAGCACCGGTTGGGGCACGCCGGAGCGGCGGGCCAGCGGCATGGTCACCACGGAGGCGAGCAGCACCAGGAAGAGCAGGGGCAGCTGGCCCACGGGGACGTCCTCTCGGTGGCGGGCGGGGGCGGGGGTGTGCGGCTCCGGACATGGCCCGGGCCGCCGTCGAGGATAAATCCGACAATGATCTCAACTGGGGCGACACGCCGGGAAGGGGTTGACCTCAAGCGCGCTTCACCTCGCAGGATCAGGGGAACTCGCCCGACAGGACCCGACAGGAGTGCCCGCGATGAAGGCAGTGACCGTCCCCAGGTTCGGCGGCCCCGAGGCACTGCGGGTGACCGCGGTGCCCGACCCCGTCCCCGGCCCGGGACAGGTGCGGGTCCGGGTCTACGCCGCCGGGGTGCAGCCGGTGGACCTCGCGATCCGGGAGGGCCAGGCCCCGGCCGGCATCGAGCTCGTCCCCGGGCTGACCCCCGGCAACGAGTTCGCCGGGGTCGTCGACCGGCTCGGGCCCGGCGTCGACGGCTGGGCGGTCGGGGACGAGGTGCTGGGCTTCCGGCTGCTCGGCTGCGCCGCCGAGCTGGTCGCGGCCGACGCCGCCCAGCTGGTGCGCAAGCCGGCCGGGATGCCGTGGGAGCACGCGGGCGCGCTGTCCGCCTCCGGTCAGACCGCGCACCTCGCGCTGACCGAGCTGAAGGTCGGCGAGGGCGACACCGTGCTCGTGCACGGCGCCGCCGGCGGGGTCGGCACGGTCGCCGTCCAGCTGGCCCGGGCCTGGGGCGCGCGGGTGGTCGGCACCGCGGGCGAGCGCAACCACGCCTACCTGCGGGAGCTGGGCGCCGTCCCGGTCACGTACGGCGAGGGGCTGGTCGAGCGGGTCCGGGCGGCGGCCCCGCAGGGCGTGGACGCGGCCTTCGACGCGGCCGGGCGCGGGGCGCTGGAGGCCTCCGTCGAGCTGGTCGCCGACCGGGACCGGATCGGCACCGTGGTCGACTACCCGGTGGCCCGTCGCCTGGGCGTGCTCGGGATCCGGGGGCAGCGGACGGCGGCGCGGCTGGCCGAGCTGGTCGGCCTCTGGGAGGCGGGCCGGCTGCGGCTGGAGATCGCCGACACCTTCCCGCTGGAGCGGGTCGCCGACGCCCACCGGCTGGTCGGCACCGGGCACGTCCGGGGGAAGGTCGTGCTCACCCCCTGAGCGGTCCCGCCGGGGGCGGGACTCCGGGCCGATTGTGTGTTTCGGCCGCTGACCAGGTAAGGTCTTCCTCGTCAGCAGGCGCCGCTAGCTCAGTTGGTTAGAGCAGCTGACTCTTAATCAGCGGGTCCGGGGTTCGAGTCCCTGGCGGCGCACAGACAGCCGGAAGGCCCCTCGTGAGAGCGAGGGGCCTTCCGGCGTTTCCGGGGCCGGGAGCACCCGCCCCCGGCCCCGGTGCCTCAGTGCGGGATGGCGGCGATCAGCTCGGAGGCGCCCTGCCGCTTGAGGGCGAGGGCGGTCGCGGTGCCGAGGTCCTCCGGGGTCAGCGAGCCGGCCCACTCGTGGGCGTCCAGGACCTGCTTGCCGTCCGGGGTGAAGACCCGGCCGCGCAGCGAGAGGCGGCCGTCCGCCTCGGCCCGGGCGTAGCCGGCGATCGGCGAGTTGCAGTGGCCCTGGAGCACGTGCAGGAACATCCGCTCGGCGCTCGCCTCGCGCCAGGTCGGCTGGTCGCCGAGGCCGGTGACCGCGTCGATGGTGGCGGTGTCCTCGGCCCGGCACTGCAGGGCGAGGATCCCGGCGCCGATCGGCGGGCACATCACGTCCGGCGACAGCACCTCGCCGATCCGCGCGGCCTCGCCGATCCGCTCCAGCCCGGACAGCGCGAGCAGCAGCGCGTCCGCCTCCCCCGCCGCGAGCTTGGCCAGCCGGCTGTTGGCGTTGCCGCGCATCGGCACGCACTCCAGGTGCGGATGGGAGGCGGCGAGCTGGGCCCGGCGGCGGACCGAGGAGGTGCCGATCCGGGTGCCGGGCGCCAGCTCGTCCAGGGTCAGGCCGCCGGGGTGGACGAGCGCGTCGCGGATGTCGTCGCGGCGCAGGTAGCCGGCGAACACGGTGCCGGCCGGCAGCGGGCGGTCGGCGGGCACGTCCTTGAGGCAGTGGACGGCGAGGTCCGCCTCGCCGGCCAGCAGCGCGGCGTCCACCTCCTTGGTGAACGCGCCCTTGCCGCCGAGCCGGGCGAGGTCGCCCATCCAGCGGTCGCCCGAGGTGGTCACCGGCACCACCTCGGTGCGCACCCCCGGATGCAGGGCGGCGAGCTCGGCCCTGACCCGCTCGACCTGGGCGAGCGCCATCGGCGAGGAGCGGGAGACGATGCGGATCAACTCTGCGGTGGTCATGGCCGGATGATAGGGCGTCATGACAGCGCGGACGGTCCCGGGTCACCCGGCCGGCGGCGCGGCGGCGGGGCGCGGGAAGCGGCCGATCAGGTGCTCGGCCACCACCAGGTTGATCAGCCAGCAGGTCCAGCCCACGGCCGCGTAGGCCTGGTCGAACGGGACGCCCGCGAGGTCCATCACCGGCAGCCAGATCCGCAGCGTGGCGGCGGCGAGGATCAGCGCGTACGAGCGGGTGGCCCAGGCCCGGTGGCGGACCAGGTCGCGGCGCCGGGCGGATCTCCAGGCCAGCGCCGAGGAGAGCAGCAGCAGGACGGCGAGCGCGGTGAAGCCGATCGGCGCGATGGGGCCGACCAGCCCGTGGGGTGCCAGCAGCAGGCCACCGGTGCCGGTGGCCAGTACGGCGAGCAGGTAGAGCCGGCCGGTCAGCCGGTGCAGGGCCGGGCGGCGGGCGCGCAGCCGGGGCAGGAACTGCCAGGGGCCCAGCAGGATCGCCAGCACCCCGCCGCCGACGTGCAGGGCGAGCGGCACGCGGTGGGCCAGGTAGACGGCGCGCTGCCGGTCGAGGAAGACCTCCGGGTCGAGGGTCAGGTAGCGGGCGGTGAGCAGGGCGGTGGCGAGGGCGAGGACGGTGACCGTCCACCAGCCCGCCCGGCGGGCCCGGCCGGGGCGCGGTGCGGTGCGGGGATCGGGAGCGTTCATGGCCCGGACGCTACGGACCGCGGTGGCCCGCCCGCGTCCGCCCGGCGGGGTCCCGCGGCCTGCCCCCGCAGGGGGTCCGGAATACCCCACCAGGGCGATGCGCGGGCCGAGGGGCCGCCGCTACCGTACGGCCCGTGCGCCCGCACCACCGCGTGGCGGCCACCGCCCCCGACCCCGGAGCCGCCATGACTCCTCCGCCGCCCGCCCGGGCGACCGCGCTCGCCGGTCCGTCGCTGCCCGCGCTCCGGACGGTCCCGGCCGAGCGCTGGGACGTCGCGCTGGCCGGTGCCTTCCTGCTGGTCATGGCCGTCGAGCGGATCGGCTCGGCCGGCCGGCTGCACGGCGGCCTGCCGCTCGCCCTCGCGCTGAGCGCGGCGGTGGCCGGACCGCTGGCGGTGCGCCGGACCAGGCCGCTGGCCGGGTACCTGGTCGGGGCGGCCGCGCTCTCGGCGGAGGCGCTGTTCGTGCTGCCGAGCCCGGTCTCCCCGTACGCCGACCTCGTCGGCCTCTACTCGCTCGGCCTGTACGCGCCCCGGCGCCGCGCCTGGTTCGGCCCGTTCGCCGCGCTGCTCGGGATGGCCGCGTACTTCGCCGACCTCGGCCGGGCCTACCCCGTCATCCCGGCCGGGGTGCTGTTCCTCTGGCTGCTCGGCTGGGCGGTCGGCTACGGGTCGGCCCGGCGGGCCGAGCAGCGCGAGGCCGCCCGGCTGCTGCTGCGCCGGGAGGTGGTCGCCGAGGAGCGGGCCCGGCTCGCCCGGGAGCTGCACGACTCCGTGGGCCACACCCTGAACGTGGTGCTGGTCCAGGCCGGGGCCGCGCGCCGGCTGCTCGACCGCGAACCGGAGCGCACCCGGGAGCTGCTGCACGGGATGGAGCACACCGGGCGGGAGGCGCTCGACGACCTGGACCGGGTGCTCGGCCTGCTGCGGCGCGGCGCGGGCGACGGGGACGCCGAGGGCGCGGCGCCGCAGCCCGGGATCGCCGACCTGGAGCGGCTGGCCGAGCGGCTGGGCCGGACCGGGCTGCGGGTGCGGATGCGGATCGACCCCGCCGCCCGCCGGGTGCCGCGCAGCCTGGACGTGTCGGCGTACCGGATCGTCCAGGAGGCGCTCACCAACACCGTCAAGCACGCGGGCGCCGGGACCGTCGCGGTCACCGTCCGGTGCTCCGCCGGCCGGCTGGCCGTCGAGGTCTGCGACGACGGGCGGGGGGTGCCGGCCGGGTACGCGGCCGGGCGCGGGCTGCTGGGCGTGGCCGAGCGGGTCTCGGTCCTCGGCGGCCGGGTGGAGCACGGGCCGGGCGAGCCGGGCGGGTTCCGGCTGCGCGCCGAGCTGCCGGTCCCGTGACGGCCGGGCAGGGGCCGGCGGCAGGGGGGCCGGCCGGGCGGGAACAACCGGGGCAGGGGCCGGCGGGCGGACGGGTGCGCGTCGTGGTGGCCGACGACGACGCGCTGCTGCGCGCCGGGGTCCGCCTGGTGCTGGAGACCGACGACCGGATCGAGGTGGTCGGCGAGGCGGCGGACGGGCCGGCGGCGGTCGCCCGCTGCCGGGAGCTGCTGCCGGACGTGGTGCTGATGGACGTCCGGATGCCCGGCGTCGACGGGGTGGAGGCGACCCGGCGGATCACCGCCGCCGGGCTGCCCACCCGGGTGCTGGTGCTGACCACCTTCCACCACGACGACTACGTCTGGGGGGCGCTGCGGGCCGGGGCGGCCGGCTTCCTGCTGAAGCGGGCCTCGGCCGAGCGGCTCATCGACGCGGTGCTCACCCTGGCCGCGGGCGAGTCCGTGCTGGACCCCGCGGTCACCCGGGACCTGGTCGCCCAGGTGGTCGGCCGGGGCGGCGGGCGACCGCCGCCGGAGCCGCAGGACATCCGGCTCGCCCAGCTGACGGCGCGGGAGCGGGAGGTGCTGCGGCTGGCGGCCGAGGGGCGTTCGAACCGGGAGATCGCCGCGCTGCTGGTGCTCGCCGAGTCGACCGTGAAGACCCACATGAAGCGGGTGCTGGCGAAGATCGGCGCCCGGGACCGGGCGCAGGCGGTGGCCATCTCCTACCGCGGCGGGCTGATGCCGCCCCGGGACCCGCTCGGCGGGTACGGGGGCGGCGGGTACTGAGCGCCCGGGGCGCCGGCCCGTGGTCAGGAAGCCGCGCCCGGACGGCGGGCCGGGAAGCCGTGGACGCGGGCGGCCAGGACGAGGGCGAGCACGGGCAGCAGCAGGAGCAGGACGGTCCACGGGAAGGAGCCGGTGCCGAGCCGGTCCAGCAGCAGGCCGCCGGCCACCCCGCCGCCGGCCATCGCCGCGTTCCACAGGGTGACCAGCATCGCCTGCGCCGCGTCCGCCTGCTCGCCGCCCGCGTCCCCGGCGGCGGTCTGCAGCAGGGTCGGGACGCCGCCCCAGCCGAGCCCCCAGAGCACGGCGGCGGCGTAGACGGCGGCGGCGCTGCCGGCCGCCAGGCCGAGCACGGCCGCGGCGGCCGCGACCAGCAGGGTCGAGACGACGGTGAGCGCGCGCAGCCGGCGGTGGATGTGCGCGCCGGTGAACCAGATGCCCGCGAGCGAGGCCACGCCGAAGGCGAGCAGCACGGCGTCGGTGGCGCCGCCCATGCCGCGCCGGTCGAGGAAGGGCGCGATGTAGGTGTAGAGGACGGTGTGGGCGAGGACGAAGACGAAGGTGACGGCGAGCACGGGGGTGACGCCGGGGACGGCCAGGGCGCGCAGCACCGGGGTCCGCTCGCCGCGGGCCTGGCCGGGCACCTCGGGGACGGCCGCGGCGATCCAGCCGGTCACGCCGAGGGCGATCACGGTCATCAGCAGGAAGGCCACCCACCAGCCGAGCACCTCGCCGAGGAAGGCCCCGGCGGGCACGCCCAGCGACAGGGCGAGCGGCGCGCCGGCCATCGCCACGGCGATGGCCCGGCCCTGGAGCTCCGGCGGCGCGAGCCGGCGGGCGTATCCGGCGAGCAGGGCCCAGGCGAGGCCGGCGGCGACCCCGGCGACGAACCGGGCGGCCATGGTGAGCGGGTAGTCGGTGGACAGCGCGGTGACGGTGTTGGCGGCGGCGAAGCCGAGCATCGCGGTGAGCAGCAGGCGCCGCCGGCCCCAGCCGGCGGTGGCCGCGGTGAGCGGCACGGCGGTGAGGGCGGTGCCGAGGGCGTAGACGGTGACGGACTGGCCCATCGCGGACTCGCCGACGCCGAGGTCGGCGCTCATGGCGGGCAGCACGCCGGCGGGCAGGGTCTCGGTGAGGGCGGTGACGAAGACGGCGGTGGCGAGGGCGAGGAGGGCGGGCAGGGGCAGGGCAGGGCGCCGGCCGCGGGCGGCCGCGGCGGGTCGGTCGATGGTCCGGGAAGTGGTCCGCATGGCCGTTATGCTCGAACCCTCACACTGATGTGAGGGTCAACGCGACCGGCTGTGAGGTGGGGCACATGCGGATCGGCGAGCTGTCCGAGCGGACCGGGGCGTCCCGGCGGCTGCTGCGCTACTACGAGGAGCAGGGGCTGATCGCGGCCGGGCGCTGCGCGAACGGCTACCGCGCGTACGACGGGACGACGGTGGACCGGGTGCTGCAGATCCGGGGGCTGCTCGACGCGGGGCTGCCGACCCGGATCATCAAACAGATCCTGCCCTGCCTCAGCAAGCCCCGGACGATCCACTTCGAGGACGCCACACCGGAGATGATCGCCACCCTGGAGCAGGAGCTGGCCGGGATGAGCGCGCGGATCGCCTGTCTGACCCGCAACCGGGACGCGATCGCCGAGTACCTGGCGGCGGTACGGGTGGACCGCTGAGCGACGGGTTCGGGTCCCGTCGCTCAGCGGTCCTTCGGTTCAGCGGCTCGTCGGTCCGTCGGTCCGTCGGTCCGCCGGTCCGTCGGCCTGCCGGTCCGTCGGCCTGCCGGTCCGTCAGCGGCGGAAGTAGGAGTCGAAGTTCTTCGAGAACTCCCGGCCGCCGAACTGGTCCCAGTTGATCGACCAGGTCATCAGACCGCGCAGGCCGGGCTGGGCGCCGGACTTGGGCACGTAGCTGCCGCAGTTGGCCAGCTTGGTGAGGCAGTCCAGCGCCTTGTTGACCTCGGCCGGGGCGACGTAGCCGTTGCCCGCGTTGGTGGTGGCCGGCATGCCGATGGCGACCTTGGAGGCGGGCAGCGCCGGGAACACGTTGTTGGTGTTGCCCGCCACCGGGAAGCCCTTGAGCAGCATGTCGGTCATCGCGACGTGGAAGTCGGCGCCGCCCATCGAGTGGTACTGGTTGTCCAGGCCCATGATGGAGCCGGAGTTGTAGTCCTGGACGTGCAGCAGCGTCAGGTCGTCGCGCAGGGCGTGGATGACCGGCAGGTAGGCGCCGGCCCGCGGGTCCTGGCCGCCCCAGGGGCCGGAACCGTAGTACTGGTAGCCGAGTTGGACGAAGAACGTCTCCGGGGCCATGGTCAGCACGAAGTTCGGGCCGTACTTGGCCTTGAGCGTCTTGATCGCGGAGATCAGGTTGACGATGACCGGGCTGGTCGGGTTCTTGAAGTCGGTGTCGCCGGTCTGGAGCGACAGCGAGTGACCCTCGAAGTCGATGTCCAGGCCGTCCAGGCCCCACTTGTCGATGATCGCCGAGACGGAGCTGACGAAGGCGTCCCGGGCGGCGGTGGTGGTGAGCTGGACCTGGCCGTTCTGGCCGCCGATCGAGATCAGCACCTTCTTGCCCTTGGCGCGCTTGGCGGCGATGGCGGCCTTGAAGTCGGCGTCGGACTCGACGCTCGGGCACTCGGTGACCGGGCAGCGGTTGAACCGGATGTCGCCGGAGGTGACCGAGGTCGGCTCGCCGAAGGAGAGGTTGATGATGTCCCAGGAGTCGGGGACGTCGGCCATCTTCGTGTAGCCGGCGCCGTTGGCGAAGCTGGCGTGCAGGTAGCCGACCAGGGACTTGGAGCCGGGCGGCGGCGTGGTGGGCGTGCCGGTGGGCGTGCCGGTCGGGGTCACGGTGGGCGTGACGGTCGGGGTGACCGTGGGCGTCACGGTGGGGGTCACCGTGGGCGTGACCGTGGGGGTGGGCGTGATGGTCGGGCTGGGCGCGCCGGGGCCGTCCAGCGAGACGTCGTCCGCGTAGTAGGTGCCCTGGCCGTACCAGCCGTGGGTGTAGACGGTGGCGCTGGTCTGGGTGGCGCCGGTGGTGAAGGTGGTGCTCAGCTTCTGGTAGGCGCCGCCGGTGCCGGGCGTCCAGGTCGCGGTGCCGCCGTCCACGCCGAGGTAGACGTAGGAGCCCTTGAGGTGGGCGCTGAGCGTGTAGGTGGTGTTGGGCGCGACCGTGACGGTCTGCGCGCAGCGGGCGGTGTCGCCGGCCGAGGCGGCCGCCGCCAGGGCGTAGCTGCCGCCGTGGGCCTGGCCGGTGACGACGCTGCCGGAGCCGGCCGAGCAGCTCCACGGGCCGAGGGCGCCGCTCTCGAAGCCGCCGTTGACCAGGAACTCGCCGGCCGAGGCGCTGGGCGCCAGGCCCAGAGTGAGGCCGACCATGGTGGCCGCGGCGACGGCCGAGGCGGTGCCGGCGGCCAGCAGGGTGCGCGAGCGGCGGGAGGTGGCGGGGGACGCGGGGGTCACAGGGGTCACAGGGGTTCTGCGCATGTGGGGGACTCCTTGCGGAGGGCGCGGTCGTGGGGGCGTCCGGACATGCCTGGGCGCGCACCGGTGGTGGGGGAACGGCGCGGCCGGGCAGATGAGTTGGACTAGACCACTGAAGTGGATCCGGCCGTACGGTGTCAATGGTCCAGACCGGTTCCGGCGCCCGGGGCAGCGGCTCGGCGGCCCTTCCGGTTGCCGCGCGTGACGCCCCGTCGAAGCATGGAGGGGTGACGTCGCCCGGTTACCTCCGCTACCCCCACCTGCGCGGGGGCCTGCTGGCGTTCACCGCCGAGGACGACGTCTGGGTCGCCCCGCTGGACCCCGGTGCCACCGCGACCGGCCGGGCCTGGCGGGTCAGCTGCGACCGCACCCGGGTCAGCCACCCCCGGCTCTCCCCCGACGGCGCCACCCTCGCCTGGACCGCCTGGCAGAGCCTCGCCCCCGAGATCTGGACCGCCCCCGTCGACGGCGGCGAGGCCGTCCGGCTCAGCCACTGGGGCAGCCAGGACACCCGCCTGCGCGGCTGGCTGCCGGACGGCGAACTGCTCGCCGTCACCTCCTACCACGAGCCCTTCGGCCACTACACCTGGGCGCACGCCCTGCCCGCCGACGGCCGCCCCGCCCGCCGGATGCCCTGGGGCCCGGTCGGCGACGCCCAGGTCGGCCCGGCCCACACCGTGCTGCTCACCGGCGCCGCCCCGCACGAGCCCGCCGCCTGGAAGCGCTACCGGGGCGGTGCCACCGGCCGGCTCTGGGTGGACGGCACACAGATCCTCGCCGACCTGCCCGGGCACCTCGCCTCCCCGATGCCGGTCACCGCCGCCGACGGCGGGCGGATCGCCTTCCTCTGCGACCACGAGGGCGTCGGCAACCTCTACTCCTGCCGCCCCGACGGCACCGACCTGCGCCGGCACACCGACCACGCCTCCTACTACGCCCGCGAGGCCGCCACCGACGGCGTGCGGATCGTCTACCAGCACGCCGGGGACCTCTGGCTGCTCGACGGCCTGGACGCGCCCGCCCCGCGCCGGCTGCGGGTGCCGCTCGGCGGCGCCCGGGCCGGCCGGCGCCCGTACCAGGTCAGCGCCGCCTCGCACGTCAAGGACCTCGCCTGCGACGCCACCGGGCGGGCCGGGGTGATCACCGTCCGCGGCAGCCAGTACTGGCTCACCCACCGCGACGGCCCGGCCCGGGCGCTCGCCGACACCCCCGGCGTGCGCACCCGGCTGCCCGTCGTGCTCGGCCGCACCGGCGAGGCCGCCTGGATCACCGACGCCGAGGGCGAGGACGCGGTCGAGGTCGTGCCGCTGCCCGGCCACGAGCACGCCCCCTCCCAGCACGGCCACCGGGTGCTCGCCGCCGGCCGGATCGGCCGCGTCCTGGAACTCACCGCCGCCCCCGACGGCGCCCGCCTCGCGGCCACCACCTCCGACGGCCGGCTGCTGCTGGTCACCGCCGCCGACGGCGGCGTGCGCGAACTCGCCTCCTCCGGCCACGGACCGGTCACCAGCGCCCGCTTCTCCCCCGACGCGCACTGGATCGCCTGGTCCCAGCCCGCCGCCGGCCGCTCGCTGCGCCGCATCCGGCTCACCCGCGCCGACGTCCCCGGGCCGGTGGTCGACGTCACCGACGGCCGGTTCGAGGACGAGCAGCCGGTCTTCACCCGGGACGGCCGCTACCTGGCCTTCCTGTCCTGGCGCGGCTTCGACCCCGTGCACGACGTGCACACCGGTGACCTCTCCTTCCCGCTCGGCTGCCGCCCCTACGTCGTCCCGCTCACCGCCGGCACCCCGTCGCCGTTCGCCGCCCCCGCCGAGGACGGCGCCCCGCACGGCGACGGCGGCGGCGACGGCACCGTCGAGGTGGACGCCGAGGGCATCGGCGAGCGGCTGATCCCGTTCCCGGTGCTGGCCGGCAAGTACTCGGCCACCGACGCGGTGCGCGGCGGGCTGGTCTGGCTGCGCTGGCCGATCTCCGGCGTCCTCGGGCAGACCTTCACCAACCCCGACGACACCTCCGGCCGCCCCTCCCTGGAGTACTTCGACCTGGCCCGCGGCTCCCGCTCCACGCTCGCCGACCGGCTCGACGGCTACGCGGTCTCCGGCGACGGCGGCTCGGTGGCCGTCTACTCGGCCGGCACCCTGCGGATCGTCCCGGTCGCCGCCCCCTCCGCCGGCACCAGCGTCGACCTGCGGCGGATCACCCACACCGTGCACCCGGCCGCCGAGTGGCGCCAGGCCTACGCGGAGGCCGCCCGGATCGTGCGCGACCAGTTCTGGGACGCGGGCATGTGCGGGCTGGACTGGCCCGCCCTGGTCGCCCAGTACGAGCCGCTGCTGGAGCGGATCGCCGGTCCCGACGACTTCGCCGACCTGCTGCGCGAGCTGCTCGGCGAACTCGGCACCTCGCACGCCTACGTCACCCCGTCCCGGCGCGGCGAGGGGCCCGCGCTCGCCCAGCAGCCGCTCGGCCTGCTCGGCGCCAACGCCCACCGCTCCTCCGACGGACGCTGGCTGGTCGACCGGGTGCTGGCCGGCGAGTCCTCCGACCCGCGCGCCCGCGCCCCGCTCGCCACCCACGGCGTGCGCGACGGCGACGAGCTGCTCGCCGTCGCCGGGCGGCCCGTCGACCCGGTGCGCGGACCCGTGCCGCTGCTCGCCGGCACCGGCGGGACGAGCGTCGAACTCACCCTGCGCCGGGGCGGCCCGGACGGCGCCGTGCGCCGGATCACCGTCACCCCGCTCACCGACGAGCGGGCCATCCGCTACCAGGACTGGGTGGCCAAACGGCGCGCCCTGGTCCGGGAGTTCAGCGACGGCCGGTGCGGCTACCTGCACATCCCGGACCTCGGCGGATCCGGCTGGGCGCAGTTCAACCGCGACGTGCGGCGGGAGATGGACAAGCCCGCGCTGGTCCTGGACGTGCGCGGCAACGCCGGCGGCAACGTCTCCGAACTGGTCCTGGAGAAGCTCACCCGCCGCGTCCTGGCCTGGGACTTCAGCCGCGGCCGGGAACCCGTGCGGTGGCCGCGCGACGCGCCGCGCGGGCCGGTGGTGGCGCTCGCCGACGAGGCCACCAGCTCGGACGGCGACGTCATCATCGCCGCCATCCGGCTGCTCGGGCTCGGCCCGGTGGTCGGCAACCGGACCTGGGGCGGGGTGGTCGGCATGACCGGGCGCCACCAGCTCGGCGACGGGACGCAGATCTCGGTGCCGAAGAACGCCTCCTGGTTCACCGGCGGGCTCGGCTTCTCGGTGGAGAACCGGGGCGTCGAGCCGGACGTGCACGTGCTCCGCACCCCCCGGGACTGGGCCACGGGGCGGCACCCGGAGCTGGTGACGGCGGTGCGCCTGGCGCTGGAGCTGCTGGACGACGTGCCGGCCGCCGTCCCGCCGCCGGCGGACACGCCGCGGCCCGACCTGCGGCGCCCGCCGCTGCCGCCCCGGGAACGGTGAGCACGGCCGCGGGGCGGTCCGGCGTCGGCACGGCCGCGGGGCGGTCCGGCGTCAGCGGGCGGCAGCCGGCGGGGCGGTTCAGCGGGCGGCGGGACGGTTCAGCGGGCGGTCAGCCCCAGGGGTCGCCCTCGGACGTCATGTCCTGGCGGGCGCGCTCCTCGGCCTCCCGCTCGCTGACCGCCGAGGTCTCCTGGGCCTCCCGGGCCTTCTCCGTCTCGGCGCTGAAGGCGTCCGCGGCCTCGTCGTGGGCCAGGGCGGCGCGCTGTGCGGCGTCGGTCATCGCGGTGGTGTCCCGCTCGGCGCCCTCGCCGAGCGAGGACCGGCTCTCCTCGGCGGCGTGCTGCGTCCTGTGGCGGAACCTGTCGAAGATGCCCATGACTCCTCCTCCGGGTGAATTCCGGACTGCCCCCACTCTCACACCGCCGCGCCCGGCCCGCACCCCGCGGCCGGCGCCGGGCGCCCGGGGCACCGTTGAGCCGTTGGTCCCGGGTCGCGGGCGCCGAAAGGCCGTAGCCGTCCGGGCGGGGCGGGAGGAGGGTGGAGGGCGTCAGCCGGTCCCGATCCCACCCCTGGAGCCCGCCGTGACCGTCGCCGCCCACCCCCGCGTCCCCCGTCCGAGTGAGGAACTGCACGGCGGACCGCGCCGGCTGGTCGGCTCGCTGGCCGCGCTCGACGGGCGACAGCCCGGCGTCCACGACCTCCTGCTGATGCAGTGCCCCAGCTCGCTGCGCCCGCTGGGCGGCGGCGCGCTGCCGGACTGGGCGCGGCAGGTGCTGCGCGCGCACCCCTGGGTCACGGTCGGGCGGGCGCCGGCCGTGGCGGGCGCCCCCGCGGACACCCCGCACCCCGTGCGCTGCACCCGGGACGTGTCGGCCGCGCCGGAGACCTGGCTGCCGGTGACGGTGCGCGGTCCCCGGCGCGGGCAGCGGCTGGACGCGCTGGCACCCCGATCGGCGGTGGCCCGCACACTGCGCCCCGAACAGCTGCCGGGACGCATCTCCCTGCTGTCGCCCGAGCGGGTGGCGGCGATCCCCGCGCTGGCGGTGCTGCCGCTCGCCGGGCAGCTGATCGCCGACCACCGGCTGGCCTGGGGGCCGATCGGCGCGATCGGCTACGAGCTGGCCACCGGCGAACCGGTGGCCGGCCCGCTGAGCCCGCTGCGGCTGGTGCTGCGCGCGCCGCAGCCGGTGAGCCGGCGCGACGCGCTGCACCTGCGCCGGGCGCTCAGCCGGCTGCGGGTCCCGGTCCAGGCCGAACTGGAGACCCGGCACGGCGCGGTGCTGCTGGCCGAGTACGCGGCCTCGCCGCTGTCGCTGACCCTGCTCACGCCGTACGGGCCCCGGGAGGTCCACGACCCGTGGTTCCCCCGGGGCCGGTGAGCGCGCGCCGGGCTCAGCCGCTGACGCTGGCCGCGCCGGTCTCCAAGTGGCCGGTGAACCGCTGCGACCAGGCGCTGTCGGCGTTCACCGTGACGGTGAAGTCGTACCAGCCGTTGGTGTAGGCGACGGCGTTGAAGAAGTCGCTGACGCTGCCGCCGGCCGGCACCTGGTACGTCCAGGGGCCGTCGGCGCGGTAGTTGGTGGAGGTGATGGTGAAGGTCAGCGCGGTGCTGCCGGTGTTGGCGAGCCTGAACCAGACGGCCGGCTTGCCGCTGCCCGGCTCGACGGCGTAGGAGCAGGTGACGGCCGCGTTCCTGCCGGCCTTGGTGGCGTCGCCCTTGAAGCGGCGCAGGAAGCGGTTGGGGCCGACCACGCTCAGGTCGTACTGGCCGCTCCCGTAGCCGGTGCCGCAGTTGAAGAAGTCGCTCTGGCTGCCGCCCGGGTCCACCGTGTACTGCCAGGGGCCGCCGCCGCGGTGGGCGTTGGCGTAGGCGGCGAAGTGCGCGGACCTGGTCGCCTCGGCGCCCGCGTTGGTCATCGCCAGCCAGACCTTGATCGTGCCGGCCGAGCCGAACTCCAGGCGGTCCAGGTTGGCGTTGGGCTGGTACGGCAGGGCGCGGGCCGGGCGGGTGCCGATCTCCTGGGCGGGCAGCTTGTTGTCGACCGGGGCCGGGTTGGGCAGCGGGCCGCAGGTGGACATGCCGACCACCGCGCCGGCCGTGGCGGGCAGCGCGGGCAGGCCGTACACCGGGTTGGCGAAGTCGAACAGGCCGGTGAGGTCGCCGCAGACCCGCCGGCGCCAGTCGCTGATGCCGACGCAGTTCGCCGGCCGGCCGATGGCGGCGGTCCACTTCTCCAGGAAGCGCAGCACCGAGGTGTGGTCGAAGACCTCGGAGGAGACCCAGCCGCCGCGGGTCCACGGGGAGACCGCGATCAGCGGCACGCGGAAGCCGAGGCCGATGTTGGTGCCGTTGTGGAACTCCCCCGGGGTGCCCGCCGGGGCGGTGGGCGGCGGGACGTGGTCGAAGAAGCCGTCGTTCTCGTCGTAGTTGAGGAACAGGACGGTCGAGTCGAAGACGTCCGGGTCCGCGTTGAGCGCGTCGATCACGTTGTGGACGAAGTGCGCGCCGTCGGCCGGGGTGGCGTACGGGTGCTCGGAGACCTCCTGGTTGGGGACGATCCAGGAGACCTGCGGCAGGGTGCCGGCCAGCACGTCGGCCTTGATCGCGGCGACGATGTCGTCCGGGGTCCGGCCGGTGACCTTGGGGACGGAGCCCATGCCCTTGACCGCGAGCGGGCTGCCGGCCGGCGCGTTGGCGAACTGGGTGAAGTAGGCCAAGGCGTTGTCGCCGTAGTTGTCGGCGGCGTTCTGGTAGACCTTCCAGCTGACGCCGGCGTTCTCCAGCGCCTCGGCGTAGGTCTGCCAGCGCAGGCCCTTCTCGTCGCCGCCGTCGTAGGCCGGGCCGCCCGCCGTGCCGGAGGGGTCGATCTGGCCGGACCAGTGGTAGGTGCGGTTGGGGCCGGTGGCGCTCAGTACCGAGCAGAAGTAGGCGTCGCAGATGGTCCAGTTCTCCGCGAGCGCGTAGTGGAACGGGATGTCCTGGCGGGCCAGGAAGCCCAGGGTGCGGACGTTGCCCTTGGCCGCCACCCAGGAGTCCAGCTTCCCGCCGTTCCAGGCCCGGTGCTGGTCCGACCAGCCGTGGCTGAGATCGCCGTTGCACTGGGCCAGGCGCTCCGGGTCGGCTCCGCCGGCCGGCTTGGTGAGACTGAACTGCCACGGGTACTGGCGGGCCAGCAGGCCGTTGGGCTGGTTGAAGACGGAGTAGCCCCCGGCGATCTGGATGGCGGAGCGGTCGGCGAAGCCGCGCACGCCGCGCAGCATGCCGAAGTAGTGGTCGAAGCTGCGGTTCTCCTGCATCAGGATCACGATGTGCCGCGCGTCGGCGAGGGTGCCGGTCCGCGACGGCGCCGCCGACGGCGCCGCCGACGGCGCGGTGGCCGACGCGGGGACCGCGGCGGGGGCCTGCGCGGCGGCCGGCGTCCCGGCGCCGGCGCTCCCGGCACCGGTCACGGCCAGACCCGCGGCGGCGGCGCCGGACAGGCTCACGAACTTCCTACGACTCAACTCGGCCATCAGCCCGGTCCGTCCCTTCACTGGCGATGTTGTGCACACAAGTCGGGGCCCACTCGATCGCGCAGCATCCTCCACCCGCCCCGAACCACCCCACCAGGTGCGGGCGCCAGGATTGGCGGACTGTTCTCCCTTCCGTCACCGAACGACCGGAAGCTGAACGCGGGTCGGGACCGGAACCTCCCGACCTCCTCATGTGAACGCGTTCAAAGCCTCTGTCACGGCGGAGTCGCCCGCTCAGGCCCGCACCGTGATCCCCAGGGCCTGGGCGAACTGCGGGGCCAGCTCGAAGAGTTGGGTGGGGCTGATCAGGGCGCCGCGCAGGCCCTGGTGTCCGTCGGGCAGGCCGAGGGCGGCGGCTCCGCGCAGGTCGACCTTGCCGAGGGTGGCGCCGCGCAGCCGGACCTCCTCCAGGGTGGAGCCGGGGAAGGTGACGTCGGTGAGCCGCGCGTCGCCGAAGTCGACGTCGCGCAGCAGGCAGTCCTCGAAGACGACGTCGCGCAGCACGGCGGCGCGCAGGTTGACCGCCTCCAGCTTGCAGCCGCGGAACACCACCCGGCGCAGCGCCGAGCCGTGGGCGGTGATGCCGGCCAGGACACCGCCGGTGACGGCGCTGTCCTGCCACTCGCTGTCGGCGAGGTCGCAGGCCACCCATCGGCCGGCCTGCACCCAGACCTCGTTGAACCGGGCCTGGCGGAGCTTGACGCCGCTCAGCGAGACGCCGGTGAGGGCGCACTCCAGGAAGGTCGCGCCGGCCGCCGACCGGTCGGTGTGCTCGCCGCCGTCGAAGTGGACGGTGTCGTAGCGCGCGTCGCTGCGCAGCGGCCCGGTGTGCGGGGTCAGGTGGTCCGCGTAGGGCAGGTCTTCGAGGCGGTCGGGGACGTGCTGGGGCATGGCGGGGCACCTCGCGGTCGGCGGCGGACGGGTCCTGGTCCGCATGCTCGCACGGGGCACCGACAACCGGCCCGAGGCGCCGGGGCGGGGTCGCGGCGCGAGCGGGCGCGGCGGTGAGCAGCGGGTTGAGGTCGAGGACGCCGCGGGCCAGCAGGTCGGCGGCGGCCCGGAACACGCCGGGGCCGTAGTGGTAGCTGCCGATGTAGC
>NZ_JBEOWI010000051.1:0-61620 GCF_040296005.1 Kitasatospora sp. NPDC002551
TCGTGCCTGGCCCCCCCCCCGACCGCTCGCGCCTGGCCGCTCCGGCGGGCCCGGCCGACCCCGCCGCCGCCCCCCCCCACCCGCCGCTGGTCACCGGCCCGACCCGGCCGCGGCCCGGGCCGGAGGCCCGCCGGCCCGGTCGCTCGGCCCGCCCCGTCAGCCCGCGGCGAGCTGGTCGGCCAGCGCGCGCAGCGCCAGCTCGTACGAGCCGATCCCGAACCCGGCGATGGTGCCGGAGGCCACCGCGGAGATCACCGAGGTGTGCCGGAAGGTCTCCCGCGCGTACGGGTTGGAGATGTGCACCTCGATCAGCGGCGCGGTGCGCTGCGCGGCGGCGTCCCGCATCGCGTACGAGTAGTGGGTGAACGCACCCGGGTTGATCACCACCGGCACCCGGCCGTCGGCCGCCTCGTGCAGCCACTCGACCATGGTCTGCTCGGAGTTGGTCTCGTGCACCTCGACCTCGAAGCCCAGCTCCTTGCCGAGCGCGGTGCAGCGCTCGACCAGCCCGGTGTACGAGGTGGAGCCGTAGACGTCGGGCTCGCGGCTGCCGAGCCGGCCGAGGTTGGGGCCGTTGAGCACCATCACCCGGGTCACGAGGAGACCTCCGCGTAGGCGGCCACCAGCAGGGACGGGTCGGGGCCCTCCAGCACGGAGGTCTTGCCGAGGCCGTCCAGCACGATGAAGCGGATGAGGTCGCCGCGCGACTTCTTGTCGATCTTCATGGCGTCCAGCAGCTTGGGCCAGGCGTCCGCGCGGTAGCTGAGCGGCAGGCCGACCGCGCCCAGCACGGTGCGGTGCCGGTCGGCGGTCGCGTCGTCCAGCCGCCCGGCGAGGCGGCCGAGCTCGGCGGCGAACACCATGCCGATCGAGATCGCCGCGCCGTGCCGCCACTTGTAGCGCTCGTTGCGCTCGATGGCGTGGCCGAGGGTGTGGCCGTAGTTGAGGATCTCGCGCTGCCCGGATTCCTTGAGGTCCCCGGAGACGACGTCGGCCTTGACCTGGATGGCCCGCCGGATCAGCTCGACGGTGTGCGGCCCGGCCGGGGTCCTGGCGCCCTCCGGATCGGCCTCGATCAGGTCGAGGATGGCCGGGTCGGCGATGAAGCCGCACTTGATGACCTCGGCGAGACCGGAGACGTAGTCGTGCCGGGGCACCGTCTCCAGGGTCGCGAGGTCGGCCAGCACGCCCACCGGGGGGTGGAAGGCGCCGACCATGTTCTTGCCCTCGGCGATGTTGATGCCGGTCTTGCCGCCGACCGCCGCGTCGACCATGCCGAGCAGCGTGGTGGGCATGGAGACCCAGCGGACCCCGCGCAGCCAGGTGGCGGCGACGAAGCCGGCCAGGTCGGTGGTGGCCCCGCCGCCGAGGCCGACGACCACGTCGGTGCGGGTGAACCCGGTCTGCCCGAGCACCGACCAGCAGTACGCGGCCACCTCGGCGCTCTTCGCCTCCTCCGCGTTGGGCACCTGGAGGGCGATCACCTCGTAGCCCTCGCCGAGCAGGTCCTCGCGGATCGCGTCGGCGGTGGCGGACAGCGCCTCGGGGTGGATGATCGCCACCCGCCGGGCCCGGGTCCCGATCAGCGGCGCCAGCTCGCCGAGCAGCTGGTGCCCGATCAGCACGTCGTACGGGTCGTGGCCGGCGCTGCCGCCGACGTGAATCCTGACGGTGTCACTCATGGGGGGTCTTCAGCTCCAGTGCTTCCAGTACGGCGTCCGCGACCTGCTCGGGGGTGCGGCCGGCGGTGTCGACGACGGCGGTGGCCACCTCCAGGTAGAGGGGGCGGCGGGCCTCCATCAGCTCGCGCCAGCGGGCCCGCGGGTTGACCGCCAGCAGCGGGCGGGGGGCGTCCAGGCCGACCCGCTTGACCGCGTCGGCGAGCGGCACCTCCAGGAACACCACCGGCAGCTCGCGCAGCAGGGCCCGGGTGGCCCCGGCCATCACGGCGCCGCCGCCGAGCGCGAGCACGCCGTCGTGGGTCTCGACGGCGCCGCGCACGGCCGCCGCCTCCAGGGCGCGGAAGTGCGGCTCGCCCTCGTCGACGAAGATGTCCGGGATCGGCTTGCCGGCCCGCTCCTCGATGTCCGCGTCGGTGTCGCGGAAGCCGAGGCCGAGGCGCTCGGCGAGGACCCGCCCGACGGTGGACTTGCCACTGCCGGGCGGGCCGACCAGCACGATGGCCGGACAGCTCATCGGACGATCAGGTTGTCGAGGTAGCTCTGCACGTTGCGCCGGGTCTCCGACACGTGGTCGCCACCGAACTTCTCGTTGACCGCGTCGGCGAGCACCAGGGCGACCATCGCCTCGGCGACGATGCCGGCCGCCGGCACCGCGCAGACGTCGGAGCGCTGGTGGTGGGCCTTGGCCGGCTCACCGGTGCGCACGTCCAGGGTGCGCAGCGCGCGCGGGACGGTCGCGATCGGCTTCATCGCGGCGCGCACCCGCAGCAGCTCGCCGGTGGACAGGCCGCCCTCGGTGCCGCCGGAGCGGCCGGAGACGCGCTTGGCGCCCTCGGGGGTCGGCACGATCTCGTCGTGCGCCTGCGAGCCGGGGACGCGGGCCAGCTCGAAGCCGTCGCCGACCTCGACACCCTTGATCGCCTGGATGCCCATCAGCGCGGCGGCGAGCCGGGCGTCCAGCCGGCGGTCCCAGTGCACGTGCGAGCCGAGGCCGACCGGGACGCCGTAGGCGAGCACCTCGACGACGCCGCCGAGGGTGTCGCCGTCCTTGTGGGCCTGGTCGATCTCGGCGACCATCGCCTTCGAGGCGTCGGCGTCCAGGCAGCGCACCGGGTCGGCGTCCAGCCCGGCCTCGTCGGAGGGCAGCGGCAGCACACCGGCCGGGGCCTTGGCGGCGGCCAGCTCGACCACGTGGCTGACGATCTCGATGCCGCAGGTCTCCTTGAGGTAGGAGCGGGCGACGGCGCCGAGCGCGACGCGGGCGGCGGTCTCCCGGGCGCTGGCGCGCTCCAGGATCGGGCGGGCCTCGTCGATCGAGTACTTCTGCATGCCGGCCAGGTCGGCGTGGCCGGGGCGCGGGCGGGTCAGCGCCTCGTTGCGGGCGAGACCGGCGAGCACCTCCGGGTCGACCGGGTCGGCCGACATGACCTGCTCCCACTTCGGCCACTCGGTGTTGCCCACCATGACGGCGACCGGGCTGCCCATGCTGAGGCCGTGCCGGACACCGCCGAGGAAGGTCACCTCGTCCTGCTCGAACTTCATCCGTGCGCCGCGACCATAACCGAGCCGGCGGCGCGCCAGCGCGTCGGCCACCATGGCGGTGGTGACCGGTACACCGGCGGGCAGGCCCTCCAGCGTCGCGACGAGTGCGGGGCCGTGCGACTCCCCCGCCGTCAGCCAGCGCAACGTACCCAACGGAGCTCCTTCATCAGCGGACCGGCGCGGCGCTGCCGCCACCCGTCCGGGCGTGCCTTCTCCCCGAATCCTTTCATGCCGGACCGGCCGACCGGCCTCGGAGTCCGATCACCGGACAGCATTCGGCCGACCGGCGGACGGGTACGGCCGGCCGGCGCGCCACCGGAGCGTCCCCGGACCCGCGCTCAGCCCGCCGCGAGCGCGGCCTCGCCGGCGGCCCGGATCGCCGCCAGCGGCCCGGGGGTGCGCCCGGTGAACAGCTCGTTCTGCAGCACCGCCTGGTGCACCAGCAGGTCGAGCCCGCCCAGCACGGTCGCCCCGCGCTCGGCGCAGGCCCCGGCCAGCTTGGTCGGCCACGGGTGGTAGAGCACGTCGAACAGCGCGCCCGGCTCGGCGGTGAGGTCGCCGGCGAAGCCGTCGGTCGCCCCGGCCGGGGTGGTGGCCACGGTGAGCGGGTGGGCCAGCGCCTCGGCGCCGCGCGCCCAGTCGGCGGTGCGCACCGCCACGCCCAGCCGCTCGCCGAGCTCCGCCATCTCCCGGGCCCGCTCGGGGCTACGGACGTAGACGGTGACCTCGCGGGCGCCGAGCCGGGCCAGCGCGGCCAGCGCCGAGGAGGCGGTGGCCCCGGCGCCGAGCACCGCGGCGGCCGGCACCTCGGTGATGCCGCGCTCGCGCAGCGCGTTGACCAGCCCGGGCACGTCGGTGTTGTGCCCGGACCTGCGCCCGTCGGCGGTGAACACCAGGGTGTTCACCGCCTCGACCGACCGGGCGGTCGCACTCACCTCGTCGAGCAGCGGGATGACCGCCCGCTTGAGCGGCATGGTCAGCGAGCAGCCCGCCCACTCGGCCTCGTCCAGCCCGGCGACGAAACCGGGCAGCCCGGCCTCGTCGACCTCGAAGCGGTCGTAGCGCCAGCCGTCCAGCCCGAGCGCCGCGAAGGCGGCCCGGTGCAGGGCGGGCGACAGCGAGTGGGTGATCGGCGAGCCGAGGACGGCCGCCCGGTGCTTGCTGGTCACGCTGGTGTTCTCTCCCGGTGCGGCCCCGGTGGGGCCGTCCTCACTTGGTGGTGCAGTGGACGGAGGCCGCGTCGAACTTCTGGCCGGCCGCCGTGCAGTACGCCTTGACGTTCTCGGCGTGCTCCGCGTCCGTCTCCGCGAACAGGGTCTGGGTCGGCGACATCGCGATGAAGTACAGCCACTTGCCGTCCGCCGGGTTCAGCGTCGCCTTGAGCGCGTCGTCACCGGGGTTGGAGATCGGCCCCGGCGGCAGACCCTGGTTGATGTAGGTGTTGTACGGGTTGGACCCGTCGTTGATCTGCTTCCTGTCGAGGTCCTTGGTGCCCAGCGCGTACTGCAGCGTGGTGTCCATGCCCAGTCGGCCGTTGACCTTGCCCTTGTCGGCCAGCCGGTTCTGGATGGTCTTGGCCATCTTGGCGAAGTCGTCCTTGTTGTTGCCCTCCGCCTGGAGGATGCTCGCCTCGATGACCACCTCGTAGCCGGACTTGAGGCCGATCTTCGAAGCCTCCGCGTCCAGGGCCGCGTAGCGCTCCGTGGCGTTCTTGACCATCTCCTTGAGCAGGTCCTCGGGCTTCATGCCCGGGGTGATCGAGTAGCGGGTCGGCCAGAGGAAGCCCTCGATGTTGCCCTTGGCGTACGCGGGCAGGCCGAGGTTGTTGACCTGCTCCTTGGCGACGGTCGCGGTGGTGCCCTTGGGCAGGCCCAGCTTCTCGTCGATCTTGACGTAGGTGGCGGTGGAGGTCAGGCCCTCACGGATGATCAGCTTCTCGCCGCCGTTGGCCTCCACCAGGAACTGCACGGCGCCCTCGGCCGACATCTCCTTCGGCATGCTGTAGGCACCGGGCTGGATGGTGGTGCACTTGACGTTCTTGTCGCACGCCGCCTTGAAGGCGTCGACGCTCTTGACCACGCCGGCCTGCTTCAGCGCCAGACCCATCTGGGTACCGGCCGCGCCCTGCTTGATCTCCACGTTGACGGTGCCCGAGCCCGGGCCGGGGAAGTCCGGCGGCGGGCCGAAGTGGTCCTTGTAGAAGCCGTAGCCCCAGTAGCCGGCGCCGCCCATGGCCCCGAGCAGCACCAGGGCGACCACCAGGCAGGCGCCGCCGTTGCGCCGGCCGGACTTCTTGCCCTTCTCCTTGCGCTTCTTCTTCGCCTCGCGGGAGTCGTCCTCCTCGCCGAGGAAGCCGCCGCGCCCGTCGTCCTCCGCGCCGTCCCCGTGGTACTCGTCCTCGGCGTACTCGCCCTCGTGACCGTCCCACTCGTCCTCGGCGTACTCACCGCCGCCGGCGGGGGCGGCCGGGTCGGCGCCGGCCTCCAGCGCGGCGGCCTCCGCCTCCCAGTCGATGCCGTCCGGCCCGGGACCGGAGGACCGCCCGACGGCCGGCTGCTCCTGCCGGGCCGCGGCGCCCTGCGGCGGGACGCCCTGCTGGGGCGCGCCCTGCTGCGGGTACCCCTGCTGCTGGCCCATGCCCTGCGGCACCTGCTGCTGCGGATAGCCCTGCTGACCGCCGTACTGCTGCTGGCCGCCCATGCCCTGCTGCGGGTAGCCCTGCTGCTGACCCATGCCCTGCTGGCCCATGCCCTGCTGCGGCATCTGCTGCTGCGGGTACCCCTGCTGCGGCATCTGCTGCCGCGCGTAGGCCTGCTGACCGCCGTACTGCTGCTGGCCACCCAGGCCCTGCTGGTCCATGCCCTGCTGGCCCATGTCCTGCTGGTTCATGCCCTGCTGCGGCATCTGCTGCTGGGGGTAGCCCTGCTGACCGCCGTACTGCTGCTGGGACTGCTGGGGGTGCTGCTGCCACTGCCCGTCCTGCTGGCCGGGGACCGGCTGCTGACCGCCGTACCCGGGGTCTCCCGGATGCCACGGCTCGGAGCCCTGGGGGCCGTAGCCCCGACCCAGATCGGTCATTGATCCCCTTATACCGACGGAGACGACCGGAGGATCGGCCCGGTCGCCCGGGACGGCGTCCCGGCTGCTTGTCGAACCGGCGTGCTAGCGCAACACCTGGACGGAGACGCTACCGTACCGCAGTCGACGCCAGGGCCGGGCCGCCGCCCGGCCCTCAGGGCGCCCCCGGCGAGGCCGGGGCGGACGCGGAGGCCGACGCGCTCGCCGACGCCGAGGCGCTCGCCGCCGCCCGGTTGGCGTTGAACTCCGCGACGTTCTTCTGCTGCACCTCGAAGCTGTCGGTGAACCGGGTGTCGCCGGGCTTCACGGTCACGAAGTAGAGCCAGTCCCCCGGCGCCGGGTCCACCGCCGCCATGATCGCCTGCCGCCCCGGGTTGGAGATCGGCGACGGCGGCAGCCCCGCGTGCTTGTACGTGTTGTACGGGGAGTCGAGCCGGGTGTCGGTGACGCTGGTGTTGAGCGTGGAGCGCCCGAGCGCGTAGTTGATGGTGGAGTCCAGCTGGAGCGGCATGTTCTTGGCCAGCCGGTTGTAGATCACCCGCGCCACCTTGCCCATGTCCTCGACGTTGTCGGCCTCCCCCTGCACCATGCTGGCGATGGTCACCAGCCCGTACAGGGTCTGCCCGAAGTTGGTCGCGACGACCTCCGCGTCGTCCCGGACGAACTCCTTGCCGGCCCGCTCGACCATCTGCTTCAGCAGGTCGACGGCGGTGGTCTCGTCGGTGACGGCGTACGTCGCGGGGAACAGGTAGCCCTCCAGGTTGCCGCCCGCGGTCTCCGGCAGCCCCAGCTCGGCGGCCTGCTCCTCGGCCGCCTTCTCGGTGGTGCCCTCGGGCAGCTGGAGCTTCTTGTCGATCGCCGCGTAGATCTGACTGCCGCGCCAGCCCTCGGGGATGGTGAGGCCGTTGGCGTTGGCGGGGTCGATCAGCACGGCGAGCGCCGCGGCCGCCGACATCTTCTGCCGCAGTGTGTAGGTGCCGGGCTGGATCCGCCCGGCCGCCGCCGCGCTGCCCCTGGCGGCCCGGGTGAACGCGAGCGAACTCGCGACCACGCCGTTGCGCACCAGCGCGGACGCGATCTGGCTGAGCCCGGCACCCTCCGGCACCGAGACCTGCACCGCGCCGGCCCCCTCGCCCGTGTAGTCGGCGGCGGCCGGGGGCTTGCGCTGCCCCTGGAGCCAGCTGAACCCGGCCAGCCCGATCCCGCCGAACACCGCGACCAGCGACAGCGCGGTCAGCAGGCAGGCCAGTCCGGTGCGCAGCCGGCGCGGATCGGGCCCGTCGGGGCGCGGGGCGGGCGCGCCCGGCGGGCGGCCCTCCGGCTCGGTCGGCGGCGCACCGAGGTGGCCGGGGCTCAGGCCGGGTGTGAGGTCCAGGTCGGTCACGGCGTCCCCTCGGCGGTCCGCGCGGCAAGCGGCGCGACGGCAACGGCAGAGGGGTCCGTGCCGGACGCGCGTCCGTACGGACCCCTCTTCGGGACGTTAGAACAGGCCGGTCAGCCCGCCGCCTCGACGCTCTCACCGGGCGGGCGTCCGCTCACCCGTTCGGACTCAAGGGCGGTCTGCAGGATCACCACGGCGGCGGCCTGGTCGACCACCGAGCGGCCCTTCTTGGCCTTGACCCCCGAGGCGCGCAGCCCGTGGGTCGCGGTGACCGTCGACATCCGCTCGTCGACCAGCCGGACCGGCACCGGCCAGAGCCGGTTGGCCAGCCGGGCCGCGTAGCCGCGGACCTTCTCGGCCGCCGGGCCCTCCTTGCCGCTGAGCGAGCGCGGCAGCCCGACGATCACCTCGATCGCGCCGTACTCCTCGACGATCGCGGCGATCCTGGCCTGCGACTTCACGCCCGCCGGGACGGTCTCCACCGGAGTGGCGAGCACCCCGTCGGGGTCGCAGGACGCGACCCCGATCCGGGCGTCCCCGACGTCGACGGCGATCCGCCGCCCGCGCCGGAAGGGCTTCTCCTCGAACTCCATCAGAACGCGGACCCCATCAGGAGGCACGCTCCGCGACGAGGCCGCGCACCGCGGCGACGGCCTCGTCGATCGCGGCCGGGTTGGTGCCGCCGCCCTGGGCGACGTCGTCCTTGCCGCCACCGCCGCCGCCGAGGGTCTTGGCCGCGGTGCGGACCAGCTCGCCGGCCTTGATGCCGCGGCCGCGGGCGTCCTCGTTGGTGGCGATCACGGTCAGCGGGCGGTCGTTCGCCATGGTGAAGGCGGCGACCACGGCCGGGCGCGAGCCGAGCCGGCCGCGCACGTCCAGGACCAGCTTGCGCAGCTCGTCCGCGCCGGTGCCGTCGGCGACCCGGGCGGCCACCACGGCCACGCCGTGCACGTCCTCGGCCGAGTCGGCCAGGCCCGCGGCGGCCGCGAGCACCTTCTCGGCGCGGAAGCGCTCGATCTCCTTCTCGGCGTCCTTGAGCTTGGCGAGCATGCCCGAGATCTTCTCCGGCAGCTCCTCCGGGCGGCCCTTGACCAGCTCGGTCAGCTGGGCGACCACGGTGTGCTCACGGGCCAGGAAGCGGTACGCGTCGGCGCCGACCAGGGCCTCCACGCGGCGCACACCGGAGCCGATCGAGGACTCGCCGAGCAGCTTCACCAGGCCCAGCTGGGCGGTGTTGCCGACGTGCGTGCCACCGCACAGCTCCTTGGAGAAGTCGCCGATGGTGACGACGCGGACCTCGTCGCCGTACTTCTCGCCGAACATCGCGATGGCGCCGGCCTTGCGGGCCTGGTCCATCGTCATGACCTCGGCGGTGACCTCCAGCTCGCGGGTCAGCACGTCGTTGATCTTCTGCTCGACGTCGGTCAGCACGCTGCCGGGCACGGCGGCGGGCGAGCCGAAGTCGAAGCGGAAGCGGCCCGGGGCGTTCTCCGAACCGGCCTGGGCGGCCGTCGGGCCGAGCGCGTCGCGCAGCGCCTGGTGGGTCAGGTGGGTGGCCGAGTGGGCGCGGGCGATCGCCCGGCGGCGCTCCACGTCGATGGTGGCGTACGCGGACGAACCGAGCACGACCTCGCCGAACAGCACGCCGCCGGAGTGCACGATGACGCCCGGGACGGGCTGCTGCACGTCGCGGATCTCGACGACCGCGCCGGAGTCCAGCCGGATCCGGCCGTGGTCGGCGAGCTGGCCGCCGCCCTCGGCGTAGAACGGGGTGCGGTCGAGGATGATCTCGACCTCGTCGCCCTCGGAGGCGGCCGGCGCCGGGGCGCCGTTCACCAGCAGGCCGACCACGGTGGCCTCGCCCTCGGTGAGGGTGTAGCCGGTGAAGACGCTGGCGCCCGAGGTGTCGGCGACCTCGCGGTACGCGGCGACGTCGGCGTGGCCCATCTTCTTGGCCTTGGCGTCCGCCTTGGCACGGTCCCGCTGCTCCTGCATCAGGCGGCGGAAGCCGGCCTCGTCGACCTGCAGGCCCTGCTCCTCGGCCATCTCCAGGGTCAGGTCGATCGGGAAGCCATAGGTGTCGTGCAGCTTGAACGCCTGGTCGCCGGAGAGCACCACGCCGCCGGACTGCTTGGTCTCGGTGACCGCGGCGTCCAGCAGGTTGGTGCCGGCCTTCAGGGTCTGCAGGAAGGCCGCCTCCTCGCCGATGACGACCGTCTCGATGCGCTTGCGGTCGCTCTCCAGCTCCGGGTACTGCGGGGCCATCGCCTTGATCGCGGTGTCGATGAGCTCCTTGGCCACCGGCTCGGTGGCGCCCAGCAGGCGCATGTTGCGGATGGCGCGGCGCAGGATGCGGCGCAGCACGTAGCCGCGGCCCTCGTTGCCGGGGGTGACGCCGTCGCCGACCAGCATCAGCGCGGTGCGGATGTGGTCGGTGACCACGCGCAGCGAGACGTCGGCCTTGTGGTCGGCCCCGTAGCGGTGGCCGGTCAGCTCGGCGGCCCGGTCCAGGATCATCCGGCTGGTGTCGATCTCGAAGAGGTTGTCGACGCCCTGCAGGATGGCGGCGAGGCGCTCCAGGCCGAGGCCGGTGTCGATGTTCTTGCTCGGCAGGTCGCCGAGGATCTCGAACCCGTCCTTGCCGTCGCCGTGGCCGCGCTCGTACTGCATGAAGACCAGGTTCCAGATCTCCAGGTAGCGCTCGCCGTTGACGGCCGGGCCGCCCTCCTCGCCGTACGCGGGGCCGCGGTCGTAGTTGATCTCCGAACACGGGCCGCACGGGCCGGGGACGCCCATCGACCAGAAGTTGTCCTTCATGCCGAGGCGCTGGATCCGCTCGGCGGGCACGCCGATGACCTCGCGCCAGATCTGCTCGGCCTCGTCGTCGTCCTGGTAGACGGTGATCCAGAGCTTCTCCTTCTCCAGGCCGTAGCCACCGTCCGCGACGGGGCTGGTGAGCAGGTCCCACGCGAACTTGATGGCTCCTTCCTTGAAGTAGTCACCGAAGGAGAAGTTGCCGCACATCTGGAAGAAGGAGCCGTGCCGGGTGGTCTTCCCGACCTCCTCGATGTCCAGGGTGCGCACACACTTCTGGACGCTGGTCGCGCGCGAGAACTGCGGCTTGACCTCGCCCAGGAAGTAGGGCTTGAACGGGACCATGCCGGCGTTGACCAGCAGCAGGGTGGGGTCGTCGGCGACCAGGGACGCCGACGGAACGACGGTGTGGCCGCGCTCCTCGAAGAAGCGCAGCCAGCGGCGGCGGATCTCTGCCGACTCCATTAGTGGTCCTTCCGGTTGGTACCGCCCCGCGGCGGAAGCGCGCGCCGGGGCGTTCTCTCGATGGCTTGGGGGGTGGTGCCGGTCCCGTCGGAGGACCCGCGGGCACGGCTGGGCGGAGGCAGGGCGGCGGCCGGGCTCCCGGGCGCCGCCGAGATAGCTCGGTACTGGGGCTCGCCGCGCAGCACCCCGCTGCGGCGGCGCGGCTCGACGACGGCGGTGCCGTCCAGCCCGAGGTCCTCGCGCAGCTGCTCCTCGCGCTCGGTCATGCCGGCCCGCACGTCCTGGGCGAACTGCTTGGCCAGGTCGCCCAGGTGCAGCGCGCCGCGGGCGGCGGTGCCGGAGAGGCTGTCCGGGGTCAGCCGGTGCACGGCCTCGTTGGCCTTGTTCACGGCCCAGACGGTGGCGCCGGCGCCGACCGCCATCCAGAAGATGCGTCGCACCATGCCGTCAGCCCCTCACCGCGCGCCGGACCCGGGAGAGCAGGCCGTTCCTGGGCGCGGTCGCGGCGCGCACCTCGGCCCGGATCAGCCGGGCCAGCTCCTCGCGCTCGGCCGGCTGGGTCGGCAGCGTGGCGGTGCCCTGCTGCTTGGCGACCGCCTTGCGCACGCCGTAGCTGAACGCCGCGACCTTGACCAGCGGGCCACCGAGGGTGGCCGCGACGGTGGAGGAGAGCGCGTTGGCGTTGGCCGCCGCGTCCTGCACGTTGGCGGTGATCTCGTCCACCCGCTCCAGCTGCTCGTTGGCGCTGCGCACGGCGCTCCCGGCCTCGGTCAGCAGCGGCACGGCCTGCTCGGTGACGGCGGAGACCAGGACGGTGGCCTCCTTGAGCACCCGCGACAGCCGGACCAGCACGACCGCGAGCAGGGTGACCAGGACCGCCCAGAACACGGCGACGAGCAGGCCGGCCAGCTCTCCCACGGACACCTTTGCGCGCTCCCTCGCCTTGCGGTTCATCGGGCACCCATGCCCTAGGGAACCCTATCGCGACCGCACGGACTTTCCGGACCGGGTTTCCCGCGCGGGGCCGCGCGCCGATCCGACCGGGTGTGCGATCCGCGCGCGTAACCTACCCGCCGGTCACCTCGTTCAGCCGGGCAGGCCGCCACCCAGGCGGCCCAGACGGACGGACGCCCGGGCCGCCCCGGCCCGGGCCTCGAAGCGGGGAGCAGGGTTTGGACGGGGAATCGACACCGCGGCCGGACCGGCCGGCGCCGGGGCGGCTCCCGGCGGAGGCCACCGGCTCCGTCGGCCGGCAGCGCGAGCTGACCGGCGGCGATCCGGCGGCCCTGCCGCGCCATCGGACGCTGCGCACGACGATCGGCTGGAGCCATGAGCGCTGCACAGTGCAGGAACGTTTGCTCTGGGCGCGCCTGTCGGTCTTCGCCGGCGGCTTCGACGTCGACGCGGCCGAGTACGTCTGCACCGGCGAGGGCGTCGACCCGGACGACCTGCTCGACCTGCTCACCGAGCTCGTCGCCAAGTCCGTCGTGCTGCGCGTGGAAAGCCGCCACGGCGCGCGGTTCCGGCTGCTGGACACGGCCCGCGAGTACGGACTGCGGTGGCTGCGGACGGCCGGCGAGGAGCGCCGGCTGCTGCGCCGGCACCGGGACTGGTACCTGGGCGTGGCCACCTGGGGCGAGGTCGAGTGGTTCGGCCCCCGGCAGGCGGAGACCGCCGAGCGCACCGGACTGGTGCACGCCGACCTGCGGGCCGCCCTGGAGTTCTGCCTGGCCGAACCCGGCGAGGAGCAGATCGCCCTGCAGATGGCCGGCACCCTCTGGTTCTACTGGGTCGGCTGCGGCCACCTCGGCGAGGGGCGGCACTGGCTGGACCGGGCGCTGGCCCTGGACCCGCGGCCCACCGAGGCCCGTGCCAAGGCCCTCTGGGTGACCGGCTGCACGGCCACCCTGCAGGGCGACCTGACCGCCGCCCGCCCCGCCCTGGAGGAGTGCCGCCGCCAGGCGCTGGCCACCGGCGACGACCGCGCGCTCGCCCACGCCGTGCACCGGCAGGGCCGCGCCGCTCTGATCGGCGACGAGCCGGCCCGCGCCGCCGAGCTGTTCGAGGAGGCGCTCTGGCACTACCGCACGATCGGCGAGCTCGACAGCAACGTGCTGATGGCGATGTTCGAGCTGGGCCTCGCCCACCTCTTCCAGGGCGACCGGGAGAGCGCCGAGCTCTGGCTCGGCCGGGTCCGCGAGCTGTGCGAGGAGCACGGCGAGCAGTGGGCGTACGCGTACGGGCTCTACGCGCTGGCGTACTCGCACTGGATGAACGGCGAGGTCCGCCCGGCCCGGACGCTGGCCCGGGAGAGCGTGCGGCTCCACCACCTCTTCAACGACCCGCTGGGCATCGTGCTGGCGATCGACCTGCTGGCGCTGCTGGAGACCGAGCCGACCGGTCCCGGCGAGCCGGGGAACCTGCGCGAGGCCCGGGTGCTGCAGGGCGCCGCGCACCGGATCTGGCGGACGGTCGGCGAGCCGTTCTTCGGCTCGCGCACCTTCAACGGCCCGCACCGGGCCTGCGAGGAGCGCGCCGTCGCCGGGCTGACCGAGCAGGAGTTCACCGAGTCCTTCGCCACCGGCGCCCGGCTCGACCTGGACGCCGCCGTGCACCGGGCACTGGGCGGCGGGCACCCGGACGGTCCGGGCCCGCGGCCCGGCCCCGGACCGCTGCCGCCGCAGCCCTCCCCGGTGGGGCGGTGAGGACCACCGGCGGACCCGGGAATAGTTGAATCTTGTTCCTTGCTGGAGCGGGCGGAACCACCGTTCGGAAGGAGCACCCCGTGGCCAACATCGCCGACGAGTACCGCATGGCGAACTTCTACTTCGAGTCCAAGGCGTACACCGACGCAGCCCGGATGCTCGAAGGCGTGCTCGCCGAGGAGCCGACCAACCTCTCGGTCCGGCTGCTGCTGGCCCGCAGCTACTTCCACTCCGCCCAGCTGCGCAAGGCCGAGGCCGAGCTGCTCCGGGTGCTGGAGGCCGACCCGACCGAGGACTACGCCCGGCTGATGCTCGGCCGCACCCTGGAGCGCCAGGGCCGCGCCGAGGAGGCCCGCCCGCACCTGCGGCTGGCCGCCGCGATGACCGGCGAGGACCTCTGAGCCGCCACCCCCCGCACAAGGGGCGAGCCCCCGTCGCCACAAGGGCGACGGGGGCTCGCTGGGTACCGCAGGTGATACCGCTCGCGGGTCAGCGCGAGTAGTACTCGACGACGAGCTGCTCGTCGCAGATCACCGGGACCTCCTTGCGCTGCGGCGCGCGGTCCAGGCGGAAGGCCAGGGCCTTCAGGTTGACCTCGAGGTACTTCGGGGTCTGGCCCTCGCCCGCGTTGCCACCCTCACGGGCGACCTGGAACGGGACCTTCTCCTTGCTGCGCTCGCGGACGGTGACCACGAAGCCCGGCTTCATCTGGTACGACGGCTTGTTGACCTTGCCGCCGTTGACCTCGATGTGGCCGTGGACGACCATCTGACGGGCCTGGTAGATGGTGCGGGCGATGCCCGAACGCAGCACCAGGGCGTCGAGGCGGGTCTCCAGCTCGGCGACGAGCGCCTCACCGGTCTTGCCCTCGGCCTTCTTCGCGCGGTCGAACGCGCGCGCCATCTGCTTCTCGCTCAGGTCGTACTGAGCGCGCAGACGCTGCTTCTCGACCAGACGGACCTTGTAGTCCGAGTTCTGCTTGCGGCCACGGCCGTGCTGGCCGGGCGGGTACGGGCGGGCCTCGAAGTACTTGACGGACTTCGGGGTCAGCGGCACGCCGAGCGCACGCGCGATCTTGACCTTGGGGCGCTTCTGGTTCGCCATGAACCAAACCTTCCTTGCTTACGAATACGGCTTCACCAGGTGTTGACGGAGGTCGCACGTCGCGGCCCGGAGAAAACCCCACCGCCCGAGGGCAGTGCGATCAGCCGCTCTCCGGAGCCGGGCACGAAGTGTGCTTGTCACACGGATCGAACCGGAAACCGGGTCGCCCGCGACACCGAAACGGTGCGCGACGCTCCTGGTGCGGACCTCCCGGAGGAGGTCTACGGCCACGGCCCCGCTGGTGCGGCCGGTCGGCTGGGTCTCCCCCGCCGCCGTCCCGGGACATGGCACTCCGCCCGAGTATACCGGCAGATCACTCGCCCTTTGACTCGGGCTTCTCCTCGCCCTTCGGCTTCGCCCTGGCAACCGGCTTCGGCTCCCCCCGCAGCCGCGCCCGGGTCCACTCCACCACGTCCGCGTAGCGGGCCTCGCCGCCGTGGCGGGTCGGCTGGTAGTACGCCTTGCCGTGCACCGCGTCCGGCGCGTACTGCTGAGCCGCGATGCCCTCCGGCAGGTCGTGCGGGTACCGGTACCCCTTGCCGTGCCCCAGCTTGCCCGCGCCGCCGTAGTGCGCGTCCCGCAGGTGCGGCGGCACCGGACCGGCCAGCCCCTGCCGGACGTCCGCGAGCGCCGCGTCGATCGCCAGGTAGGCCGCGTTGGACTTGGGCGCCAGCGCGAGCGCGATGGCCGCCTGGGAGAGGATGATCCGCGCCTCCGGGAAGCCGATCAGCGCCACCGCCTGGGCCGCCGACACCGCCGTCTGCAGCGCCGTCGGATCGGCCAGGCCGACGTCCTCGCTGGCCGAGATCATCAGCCGGCGGGCGATGAACCGCGGGTCCTCCCCCGCCTCGATCATCCGGGCCAGGTAGTGCAGCGTGGCGTCCACGTCGCTGCCCCGGATCGACTTGATCAGCGCGCTGGCCACGTCGTAGTGCTGGTCGCCGTCCCGGTCGTAGCGCACGGCCGCGTGGTTGACGGCGGTCTCGGTGGTGGCCAGCGTGATGCTCGCCTCGCCCTTCTCCAGCGCCGCGCCGGCCGCCGCCTCCAGCGTGGTGAGCGCCTTGCGGGCGTCCCCGCCGGCGAGCCGCACCAGGTGGTCCTCGGCCTCCGGGCTGAGCTCCACCGCGCCCTCCAGGCCGCGCTCGTCGGCGACCGCGCGGCGCAGCAGCGCCCGCACGTCGTCGTCGGTCAGCGACTCCAGGGTGAGCAGCAGCGAGCGGGACAGCAGCGGGGAGATCACCGAGAAGTACGGGTTCTCGGTGGTCGCGGCGATCAGGGTGACCCAGCGGTTCTCCACGGCCGGCAGCAGGGAGTCCTGCTGGGCCTTGGAGAACCGGTGGATCTCGTCGAGGAAGAGCACCGTCTCGCGGCCGGTCATGCCGACCGCGCGACGGGCGCCGTCGATGACCGCGCGGACCTCCTTCACCCCGGCCGTGATCGCCGAAAGCTCGACGAACCGCCCCTCCACCGCCTGGCTGATGACGTGCGCCAGGGTGGTCTTGCCGGTGCCGGGCGGACCCCAGAGGATCACCGAGCTGGTCGCCGCGGGACCGCGCGCCCCCGCGACCAGCCGGCGCAGCGGCGAGCCGTCCTTGAGCAGCTGCCGCTGGCCGGCCACCTCGTCCAGGGTGCGCGGGCGCATCCGCACGGCCAGCGGCGCCCGGCCGGGCTCCTTGCTCTGGCGTTCCTCGGCGGCGGCGGTGAAGAGGTCCGGTTCGTCCACACCGGAAGCCTATGCGAGCCCGCCGACAGGGCGGCCGGACGGCCCGGCGGGAACGGACGGCGCGGACCGGACGGGGCCCGCTACGAGCCGAGGCCCGCCGCGTGGTCCGGGACGTACTTCTGCAGGTCGCGCGGTGGCCGCTGGTAGCCGCGGGAGGCCGGGCGCTCCGGCAGCTCCAGTGTGGGCGGCTTCACCTCGTGGTACGGGACGGTGGAGAGCAGGTGGGCGATCATGTTGATCCGGGCCCGCCGCTTGTCGTCGCTCTCCACCACGTGCCAGGGGGACTCGGGGGTGTCGGTGTGCAGGAACATCTCGTCCTTGGCCCGCGAGTAGTCCTCCCAGCGGGTGATCGACTCGACGTCCATCGGCGAGAGCTTCCACCGCTTCATCGGGTCCTCCAGGCGGTCCCGGAAGCGCTGCTCCTGCTCGGTGTCGCTGACCGAGAACCAGTACTTGCGCAGCAGCAGACCGGACTCGATGAGCATCCGCTCGAAGGTCGGGCACTGCTGCAGGAACTGCCAGTACTCCTCGTCGGTGCAGAAGCCCATCACCTTCTCCACCCCGGCCCGGTTGTACCAGCTGCGGTCGAAGAGCACGATCTCCCCGGCGGCCGGGAGGTGCTCGACGTAGCGCTGGAAGTACCACTGGGTGCGCTGCCGTTCGGTGGGCGCGGGCAGCGCGGCGACCCGGGCGATGCGCGGGTTCAGATACTCCGTCACCCGCTTGATCGCGCCGCCCTTGCCGGCCGCGTCGCGCCCCTCGAAGACCACCACCAGCCGGGCGCCCTCGGCGCGCACCCACTCCTGGAGTTCGACCAGCTCGTTCTGCAGCCGCAGCAGCTCGCGCTCGTAGGGCTTCCTCGCCAGGCGCTCGCCCGGACCGGTCCGCCCGCTGGGGGCGCTCTGCTCGCGCTGGGCCTTCGCTGCCACCCGGGTGCCTTTCGTTCGGTGGGGTGCTGATGACCCTTCACCGTACGTCCTCGAACGGGTTCCCGCAGGTCCGGGGGTCCGGCCGGGCAGCGGCGGCCCCCTGAACCGCCGCTGCCCGGCTCCCCCGTCGGACGGCCCCCGGGACCGGAGGACCCACCATGACCCACACCTGCCGGACCGGTCCAATTTCCGGTTCCATAACCTTGGGGCATGGATGTCGACACCCGCCTGCTGCGCAGCTTCGCCGCGGTCTGCGAGGAGGGCCAGCTGACCGCGGCGGCGGCCCGGCTGTTCGTCTCCCAGCCGACGCTGACCAAGCAGATCCGCCAGCTGGAGAGCCTGCTCGGGGTGGAGCTGTTCGAACGGTCGCGGCGCGGCATGGCCCCCACCCGGGCCGGCTGGGCGCTGGCCGCGCACACCGGGGCGCTGATGGCGGGCTGGGAGGAGGCGCTGCGCGCCACCCGGGCGGCCGCGGCGGACCAGGGCTCGACGCTGCGGGTGGGGTTCGAGGGCGGCATCATCAACCTGATGACCCAGCGCACGGTGGCGGACTTCGCCCGCCGGATGCCGGGCTGGCAGGTGGAGCTGCGGCAGAACAACTGGTTCGACCCGACCTCGGGCCTGGCCTCGGGCGAGATCGACCTGACGCTCTGGCACGCCCCGCCGTCGCTGTCCGAGCGGTACGGGGTGGCCGTGCTGGGCGAGGAGGCGCGCTGCGCGGCGCTGCCGGCCGGGCACCCGCTGGCAGCGCGGACGGTGATCGAGTTCGAGGAGTTGCTCGACGAGCCCTTCGTCGCGATCCCGCACGAGGCCGGGCACTGGCGCGACTACTGGCTGGCGGTCCGGGAGCGGGGCGGGCGACCTGTGCGGATCGGCGCGGTGGCGCACAACACCGACGAGTGGCTGGCCGCGGTGGTGTGCGGCCAGGGCGTCGGTTTCGCCCCGGAGACGATGAGCCGGCTGGCACCGCGCGAGGATGTCGCGTACCGGCCGGTGCGGGGGTTGAGCCCGAGCCAGGTCGGGCTGTACTGGCCGAAGGACCGGGAGCCGACGCCCGCCATGACCGCGTTCGTGCGCAGTTGCCGCGCCACACTGGGTCTCGGAGGAAAGCCGGCCCGGTCGGCCAGGGCGGCGCAGTAGGGACTAGACCGCCTCGAAGGGCTCGGGGTAGCGGCACAGGCCGCGCGGCGAGCCGTCGTAGGCCGGCAGCGCGAGCGCCTGGAAGTACCCGTCGGGCACCTCGAACGGACCGCTCACCTCGTGCCCCTGGGCCGGGACGAAACCGAAACGGCCGTAGTAGTCGGGATCGCCGAGCACGACGACCAGTTTCTCGCCGGCGTCCTCGGCGGCCGACAGCGCGGCCCTGACCACCAGCTCGCCGACGCCCTTGCGCTGCCACTCCGGGGCGACGGCGACCGGCGCGAGCGCCAGCCCCTTGCCCTTGCCGACCCGCAGCCGGGTGAGCAGCGCGTGACCGACCACCAGCCCGGATTCGTCGACCGCCACCACCGAGAGCTCCGGCAGCCAGGCCGGGTCGCGGCGCAGCGCGTCGACCAGGTCGGCTTCGTCGGGGCCGGGGAAGGCGGCCATGTGGACACGTCTGGTGGCGGGGACGTCCTCAGGACACTCGATCCTGGTACTGACCTTCACAGGGAACCCTCTCTCTGTCGCACGCCGTTGTGCACCGGCCCCGGACAGCGGAAATGCCGTCCGGGGCCGTGAAAGGTTAGCCGATGTCGGCCGACGGGGTGTCAGGCGTTCGCCTGGCCCTCGGACTTGCCGTCCTCGCGGACCTTCGGCCGGGCGTCCACGCCCGCCTCGCGCCGCTGCGCCGGGGTGATCGGGGTGGGGGCGCCGGTCAGCGGGTCGCCGCCGGTGGACGTCTTCGGGAACGCGATGACGTCCCGGATGGTGTCGTACCCGCCGAGCAGGGTGACGATCCGGTCCAGGCCGAAGGCGACACCGCCGTGCGGCGGCGGGCCGTAGTTGAAGGCGTCCAGCAGGAAGCCGAACTGCGAGGCCGCCTCCTCCTCGGAGAGGCCGATCGCGTCGAACGCCCGCTTCTGCACGTCCCGCTGGTGGATACGGATCGAACCGCCGCCCAGCTCCGAGCCGTTGAGCACCAGGTCGTAGGCGTTGGACAGGGCGGTGCCCGGGTCGGTGTCGAAGGTGGCCAGCGACTCCGCGGTGGGGGCGGTGAAGGGGTGGTGCACGGCGTGCCAGCCCTGGAAGGCGCCCTTGTCGTCCTCGATCGGCTCGAACATCGGGAAGTCGACGACCCACAGGAAGGCCCACTGGGACTCGTCGATCAGGCCGCAGCGGCGGCCGATCTCCAGACGGGCGGCGCCGAGCAGCTCCTGGGAGGCGCGCTCCTTGCCGGCCGCGAAGAAGACGGCGTCGCCGTTCTTGGCGCCGGCGGCG
Source organism: Kitasatospora sp. NPDC002551 (assembly GCF_040296005.1). Classification (NCBI taxonomy): domain Bacteria; kingdom Bacillati; phylum Actinomycetota; class Actinomycetes; order Kitasatosporales; family Streptomycetaceae; genus Kitasatospora; species Kitasatospora sp. NPDC002551. The sequence goes on from NZ_JBEOWI010000051.1 coordinate 19,845, forward strand.
GCGGCCAGGCCGGCCAGGTGCTCCGCGGAGAGGTTCTTGGCGACGGGGCCGCGCAGCTCGCCGGTCTCGGCGTCGATGAGCACGTAGGCGAGGCCGCGGGCGCCGCGCGCCTTGGCCCAGTCCTGCCAGGCGTCGAGCTGCTTGCGCGGCTGCGAGGCGCCGCCGGGCATGACCACGGCGCCGACGTACGGGGCCTGGAAGACCCGGAAGTCGGTGCCCTTGAAGTACTCGGTGAGGTCGGTCAGCTCCTGGCCGAAGCGGACGTCCGGCTTGTCCGATCCGTAGCGGCCCATGGCGTCCGCGTAGGTCATCCGCGGCAGCGGGTTGGGGATCTCGTAGCCGTGGACCTCGCGCCAGATGGCGCCGATGATCTTCTCGCCGAGGGCCAGGACGTCCTCCTGGTCGACGAAGGAGGCCTCGATGTCCAGCTGGGTGAACTCCGGCTGGCGGTCGGCGCGGAAGTCCTCGTCGCGGAAGCAGCGGGCGATCTGGTAGTAGCGCTCCATGCCGGCCACCATCAGCAGCTGCTTGAACAGCTGGGGCGACTGCGGCAGCGCGTACCAGTGGCCGGGCTGCAGGCGGACCGGGACGAGGAAGTCGCGGGCGCCCTCGGGGGTGGAGCGGGTGAGGTACGGCGTCTCGATGTCGAGGTAGTCGTTCTCCTCCATCACCCGGCGGATGATGTTGTTGACCTTGGAGCGCAGGCGCAGGCCCTTGGCGGGGCCCTCGCGGCGCAGGTCGAGGTAGCGGTAGCGCAGGCGCACCTCCTCGTTGACCGTGCCGGGCTCGTACTCGGCGACCGGGAACGGCAGCGGGGCGGCCTCGGAGAGGACCTCGATCTCGCTGACGACGACCTCGACGGCGCCGGTCGGGATCTCCGGGTTCTCGTTGCCCTCGGGCCGCACGCGGACGTCGCCGACCACCTTGACGCAGTACTCGGCGCGAAGGCCGTGCACCGAGTCGAGGTCGCGGACCACGATCTGCACGGTGCCGGAGGCGTCGCGCAGGTCGATGAAGGCCACGCCGCCGTGGTCGCGGCGGCGGGCGACCCAGCCGGCCAGGGTGACGGTGGTGCCTGCGTGCTCCGGGCGGAGCGTGCCCGCGTCGTGCGTGCGGATCACAGCTGCTTCTCCTTCAGGGTGGTGACGAGTGCGTCGAGGGCGACGGGGTTCTGCTCGCCGGTGGTGAGGTCCTTGAGCTGGACGACGCCCTCGGCGAGGTCGCGGTCACCGGCGACGAGGGCGAAGCGGGCGCCGGAACGGTCGGCGGACTTCATGGCGTTCTTGATGCTCTTGACGCCGAAGGCGAGGTCGGTGGCGACGCCGGCCCGGCGCAGCTCGATCACCTTGGCGAACAGGACGTTCTTGGCCTCCTCGCCGAGCGCGACGGCGTAGACGGAGGTGGCGGCCGGCAGGTCGAGGGTGACGCCCTCGGCCTCCAGCGCCAGGAAGGTGCGGTCGACGCCGAGCGCCCAGCCGACCGAGGGCAGCGCCGGGCCGCCGATCATCTCGGACAGGCCGTCGTAGCGGCCGCCGCCGCCGATCGCGGACTGGGCGCCGAGGCCGTTGTGCACGAACTCGAAGGTGGTGCGGGTGTAGTAGTCGAGGCCGCGCACCAGCTTGGGGTCGTCGACGAAGGCGACGCCGTTCGCGGTGAGCAGCTCGCGCACCTTCTCGTCGTAGGCCTTGCAGTCCTCGCACAGGTAGTCGCGCAGCATCGGCGCGCCGCCGAGCTGGGCCTGCACCGACTCGCGCTTGTCGTCCAGCACCCGCAGCGGGTTGATCCCGGCGCGGCGCCGGGTGTCCTCGTCGAGGTCCAGGCCGGCCAGGAACTCCACCAGCGCGGCGCGGTAGACCGGGCGGCACTGCTTGTCGCCGAGGCTGTTGAGCAGCAGGCGGTAGTCGCTCAGGCCGAGCGCCCGGAAGGCGTCGTCGGCCAGGATGATCAGCTCGGCGTCCAGCGCCGGGTCCTCGGCGCCGATGGCCTCCGCCCCGACCTGCGAGAACTGGCGGTAGCGGCCCTTCTGCGCGCGCTCGTAGCGGTAGTAGGAGCCGGAGTACCAGAGCTTGACCGGCAGGTTGCCCTGCTTGTGCAGGTTGGCCTGGAGCGCGGCGCGCAGCACGGAGGCGGTGCCCTCGGGGCGCAGCGCGAGCTCGTCGCCGCCCTTGGTGGTGAGGGTGTACATCTCCTTGGTGACGATGTCGGTCGACTCGCCGACGCCGCGGGAGAACAGCTTGACGTCCTCGAAGACCGGGGTCTCGACGTAGCCGTAGCCGGCCCGGCGGGCGGGCGCGGCGATCGCCTCGCGGATCGCCAGGAAGGTCGCGGAGCTGGGCGGCAGCAGGTCGTAGGTGCCCTTGGGGGCGGTGAAGGTGCTCAACTTCTCTTCCGTCACATTCCTCGTCGCGGGAAAGCCGGGGCGCCGGCCGCCCCCGCTGCCTGCCGGAGGTAGGGGTTGGTGGCGCGCTCGCGGCCGATGGTCGTCTGTCCGCCGTGGCCGGAGAGGACCACGGTGGCGTCGTCGAGGGGCAGGCACACCCGGGCCAGCGAGCGCATGATCGCGGCGCTGTCCCCGCCCGGGAGGTCGGTTCGCCCTATGGAGCCGGCGAAGAGCAGGTCGCCCGAGAAGAGCACCGGGGGAAGGTCCTCGGCGCCGGGCGTCCGGAACGTCACCGACCCCCCGGTATGGCCGGGGGCGTGGTCGACGGTGAGCGACAGGCCGGCCAGCTCCAGCACGCTGCCGTCGGTGAGCTCGCGCACGTCGTCGGGCTCGCCGACGGTCAGCTCGCCCATCAGCTGGGTGCCGAGCGAGCGGCCGAGCGCCTTCTCCGGGTCGCTCATCATGTAGCGGTCCTCGGGGTGGATCCAGGCCGGGACGCCCTTGGCTCCGCAGACCGGGACCACGGAGGCGACGTGGTCGATGTGGCCGTGGGTGAGCAGCACGGCGACCGGCTTGAGCCGGTGCTCGCGGACCAGTTCCTCGACGCCGGCGGCGGCCTGGTGGCCCGGATCGACGATGACGCACTCCTCGCCCGGCGCCGGAGCGACCAGGTAGCAGTTGGTGCCCCAGGCTCCAGCGGGGAATCCGGCGATGAACACGCGCGTCCTTCGGTGTCGGTCTTCGGGTCTTCGGCGTCGCGCGCCGTGACGGCCCCGGCTGCGGCTACGAACTGTGATGTAGGGGCAGCCTACCGGCGGTGCGGGTCCGGTTGCGAACCAGATGCGCGTGACAGGTTCACTTCGAGCTGAACGGTTCACCCCGTTCTTACGGTCGCGGTCCCTACACTTGGCCGCCAATGGGTGCGATGATCCGCATCGGCGTCGCACACAGACGAAGCCCCCACATCCGCGATCAGCACATCCGTAGGAGACAGAGCCGGTGGTCAGCAGCGAACAGCGGCGGCGGCAGCTCGCCCGGGAGAAGTACGAGCGCCAGATGGAGCGCCGGGCCGCGCAGGTGGCCGCGCGCAAGCGCCGCAACACGATCCTCGGCGCCGCGCTCGCCGTGGTCGTGCTGGCCGGAGGCGGCACCCTCTTCGCGACCGGCGCCTTCGACTCGGACGACAAGAAGAAGGACACCACCGCGCAGGCCGCGCCGACCCCGGAGGCGACCGAGCCCACCGTGCCGACCCGCAAGCCGGTCGAGGGCTGCGCGGAGCCGGCTCCGGGCACCCCGAACGGCAAGCAGTGGCAGGCCGAGCCGGCCATGACCGTCGACACCAAGGCGAGCTACGCCGTGACGATGGACACCAACTGCGGCAAGGTGACGCTGTCGCTGGACGCCGCCAAGGCGCCGCACACGGTGAACTCCTTCGCCTTCCTGGCCGGCGAGCAGTACTTCGACCACACCAAGTGCCACCGGCTCACCACCGGCGGCATCTTCGTGCTGCAGTGCGGCGACCCGACCGCCAGCGCCACCGCCCCCGGCGGCACCGGCGGCCCGGGCTACAAGTTCGCCGACGAGAACCTCACCGGCGCCACCTACCCGGCCGGCACCGTGGCGATGGCCAACGCCGGCCCGGGCACCAACGGCAGCCAGTTCTTCCTGGTCTACAAGGACACCCAGCTGCCGCCGAGCTACACCCCGTTCGGCACGATCACCGGCGGCCTGGACGTGCTCCAGAAGATCGCCGCCGCGGGCACCCTGGAGGGTGGCACGGACGGCCACCCGATGGCCGACGTCACCCTCAACTCGGTGACGGCCGCCAAGGGTTGATCCGCTCCGGAACCGTCCCCCGGCGCGCCGCGGCGCGCCGGGGGCGGCACCGGCCCGAAATCGCCCGGCCCGGATGCGGACAGCACCGGGCCTGGTCGCCTATGTTGGCGTTGTGTAGGGTGCCCAGACCCGCCGGCCGTCACCCTCGGCAGCAGGACACGGCGGACGGGGACGGCGGACTCATCGGTCCGCCGCACATCAACTGTGGACGACGGACGCGGACCGCCCCGGCGCGGGCGCGACGTCATGTGGAGGACGCGCTATGAGCAGCGACCCGTGGGGCCGTGTCGACGAGCAGGGCACGGTCTACGTCAGGACGGCCGACGGCGAACGCGTCGTGGGTTCCTGGCAGGCCGGCTCGCCCGAGGAGGCGCTCGCCTACTTCGAGCGCAAGTACCAGGGCATCGAGGTGGAGATCGGCCTGCTGGAGAAGCGGGTGCGCACCACCGACCTGGCCGCCAAGGACGCCCAGGCCGCGCTGGAGCACCTGCGCGAGCAGGTCACCGAGGCGCACGCGGTGGGCGACCTGGCGGCGCTGGCCCAGCGGCTGGACACGCTCGCCGGCGAGATCGAGAGCCGTCGCGAGGAGCGCAAGGCCGCCCGGGCCAAGGCCCAGGACGAGACCCGCACCGCCAAGGAGGCGCTGGTCGCCGAGGCCGAGCAGCTCGCCGAGTCCACCCAGTGGCGGGAGGCCGGCGACCGGCTGCGCGCCCTGGTGGACACCTGGAAGGGCCTGCCCCGCCTGGACCGCAAGAGCGACGACGAGCTGTGGCACCGTTTCTCGCACGCCCGCTCGGTCTTCTCCAAGCACCGCAAGTCGCACTTCGCGGCGCTGGACGCCGAGCGCGAGCAGGCCCGGCTCACCAAGGAGCAGCTGGTCTCCGAGGCCGAGGCGCTCTCCTCGTCGACCGAGTGGGGCGACACCGCGGCCGCCTACCGCGACCTGATGGCGCGCTGGAAGGCCGCCGGCCGCGCCCAGCGCGACGTCGAGGACGAGCTGTGGGCGCGGTTCCGCGGCGCCCAGGACGTCTTCTTCCAGGCGCGCTCCGCGGTGTTCAGCGAGCGCGACGCCGAGCAGGTCGCCAACCAGAAGCTCAAGGAGGCGCTGGCGGCCGAGGCCGAGGCGATCCTGCCGATCACCGACCTCAAGGCGGCCAAGGCCGCGCTGCGCGAGGTCAACGAGCGCTGGGAGGCCATCGGCCACGTGCCGCGCGACGTCCGCCCGAAGCTGGACGGCCGGCTGAACGCGGTCGAGCGGGCCATCCGCGAGGCCGAGGACACCGAGTGGAAGCGCTCCAACCCGGAGGCCAAGGCCCGCGCCGCCGGCATGGTCGGCCTGTTCCAGGCCAAGGCGGACAAGCTCCGCGCCGACCTGGACAAGGCCCGCGCGGCCGGCAACGCGTCCAGGACGGCGAAGCTGGAGTCCGAGCTGGCCGGCGTCCAGGAGCTGCTGGACCAGGCGCACCGCAGCCAGGAGGAGTTCAGCGGCTGATCCGGCCGCGGACGACACGGCGAGGGCCCCCGGGGACGATCCCCGGGGGCCCTCGCCGTCTCGCGTCCGGCCGCGCGCGGCCGGGCGGCGCCGCTACTTGCGGGCCGAGGTGACGCGGTAGACGTCGTAGACGCCCTCGACGCCGCGGACCGCCTTGAGGACGTGGCCCAGGTGCTTGGGGTCGCCCATCTCGAAGGTGAAGCGGCTCATCGCCACCCGGTCGCGGGAGGTCTGCACCGCCGCCGACAGGATGTTGACGTGCTGGTCGGAGAGCACCCGGGTGACGTCCGAGAGCAGCCGGGAGCGGTCCAGCGCCTCGACCTGGATGGCGACCAGGAAGACCGAGGACTGGGTGGCCGCCCACTCGACCTCGATCATCCGCTCGGGCTGCTGGCTGAGCGCCTCGACGTTGACGCAGTCGGCGCGGTGCACCGAGACGCCGTTGCCGCGGGTGATGAAGCCGACGATGGCGTCGCCCGGCACCGGGGTGCAGCAGCGCGACAGCTTCACCCAGACGTCCTCGACGCCCTTGACGATCACGCCCGGGTCGCCCTTGGCCCGGCGGCGCACCGCGCGCCGGTTGTCGTGGGTCGGGGTGGCCGTCTCGGCGAGGTCCTCGGTGGCCCCCTCCTCGCCGCCCAGCGCCTGCACCAGCTTCTGGACGATGTTCTGCGCGGTGACGTGGCCCTCGCCGATCGCCGCGTAGAGCGAGGAGATGTCCGGGTAGCGCATCTCGTGGGCGAGGGTGACCAGCGAGTCGCCGGTGAGGATCCGCTGGATCGGCAGGCCCTGCTTGCGCATCGCGCGGGCGATGGCCTCCTTGCCCTGCTCGATCGCCTCCTCGCGGCGCTCCTTGGAGAACCAGGCGCGGATCTTGTTGCGGGCGCGCGGGGACTTGACGAAGCCCAGCCAGTCCCGGGACGGTCCGGCGTTCTCCGCCTTGGAGGTGAACACCTCGACGGTGTCGCCGTTCTCCAGGGTCGACTCCAGCGGCACCAGCCGCCCGTTCACCCGGGCCCCGATGGTGCGGTAGCCGACCTCGGTGTGCACCGCGAACGCGAAGTCCACCGGGGTGGCCCCGGCGGGGAGGGCTATGACATCGCCCTTGGGAGTGAAGACGAAGACCTCGTTGCTGGCCAGGTCGAAGCGCAGCGACTCCAGGAACTCGCTGGGGTCGGCGGTCTCCTTCTGCCAGTCCAGCAGCTGCCGCAGCCAGGCCATCTCGTTGACGGCGCCGGCCTTGTCGTCCTTGCGGGTCTGGGTCGGGGTGTCGGTGCGCACCTTGGAGGCACCGGCCACCGCGCGCTGCTTGTACTTCCAGTGCGCGGCGATGCCGTACTCGGCGCGGCGGTGCATGTCGAAGGTGCGGATCTGCAGCTCGACGGGCTTGCCCCCGGGACCGATCACCGTGGTGTGCAGCGACTGGTACATGTTGAACTTGGGCATCGCGATGTAGTCCTTGAACCGCCCCGGCACCGGGTTCCACCGCGCGTGGATGGTGCCCAGCGCCGCGTAGCAGTCGCGGACGGTGTCGACCAGGACCCGGATGCCCACCAGGTCGTAGATCTCGGCGAAGTCCCGGCCCCGGACGATCATCTTCTGGTAGACCGAGTAGTAGTGCTTCGGCCGGCCGGTGACGGAGGCGGTGATCCGGGCGCCGCGCAGGTCGCCCTGGACCTGGTCGATGACGGTCGCCAGGTACTCGTCCCGCTTGGGGGCGCGCTCGGCGACCAGCCGGACGATCTCGTCGTACATCTTGGGGTAGAGGATCGCGAAGGCGAGGTCCTCCAGTTCCCACTTGATGGTGTTCATGCCCAGCCGGTGCGCCAGCGGGGCGTAGATCTCCAGCGTCTCGCGGGCCTTCTTCTCCTGCTTCTCCCGCTTGAGGTAGCGCATGGTGCGCATGTTGTGCAGGCGGTCGGCCAGCTTGATCACCAGGACCCGGGGGTCCTTGGCCATCGCGACGACCATCTTGCGGACCGTCTCGGCCTGCGCGGCCTCGCCGAACTTGACCCGGTCCAGCTTGGTGACGCCGTCCACCAGCAGGGCCACCGAGTCCCCGAAGTCCCGGCGCAGGGTCTCCAGGCCGTAGTCGGTGTCCTCGACGGTGTCGTGCAGCAGGCCGGCCATCAGCGTCGGGGCGTCCATGCCCAGCTCGGCGAGGATGGTCGCGACCGCCAGCGGGTGGGTGATGTACGGGTCGCCGCTCTTGCGCTTCTGCCCGCGGTGCCACTTCTCGGCGACCGCGTACGCGCGCTCGATGTCGCGCAGCAGCGCCGGGTCGGCCTTGGGGTCGTTGGCCCGGATCGAGCGGAACAGCGGCTCCAGGACGGGGTTGAGCACACTGGAGCGCTGGCCGCCGAGGCGGGCGAGGCGCGCGCGCATGCCGCCGCCGGCCGAGGAGCCCCGGCCGGCCTGGGCGGACGGGCGGGACGGGGTCGGCGCCGGACGTGCCGGGGTGGCCCCCGAGGGCGTGGGCCGGTTCTCGGGGGTGGCCGCAGCCGTGGGCACAACCTCGTCGGGCAAGGACACTCCTCAGGGCGCTCGGCCTGCCCCTCGCGGGCGCCGCGCGGCTCGGGCCGCGGCCCGCGCAACCGGGAGGGGATGAATCTTCATGGTACCGAGCCTTGCGCCGGGACGTTCGGTCGGCCGGGCCCGCACACGCGGCGGACACACGCCTGTCACAACGGCGGGCGGCGGCCGGATCATTCCGACCGCCGCCCGCCGTGGTGGACCGTTGCGAGGACTCAGACCGTGACCAGCGTCTCCAGCGGAGCGCCGCCCAGGTGCGGGGCCAGCCGCTCGCGGCCGTCGAGGAAGCCCAGCTCCATCAGCACGACCACGCCGACCAGTTCCGCCCCGGCCTCCTTGACCAGGTCCAGCGAGGCGCCGATGGTGCCGCCGGTGGCCAGCACGTCGTCCACCACCAGCACCCGCTCACCGGGCGCGAAGGCGTCGCACTGCACCTCCAGCGTCGCCGAGCCGTACTCCAGCTCGTACGAGCGGCGGAACACCTCGCCGGGCAGCTTGCCCTGCTTGCGGATCGGCACGAAGCCGAGCCCGGCCGCGAAGGCCGCCGGGGCGGCGAGCACGAAGCCGCGCGCCTCCAGGCCGACCACCTTGGTGGCCCCGAGCTCCGCGGCCCGGTCCGCGAGCGCCCGGGTGAGCGCGGCGAAGGCCTCGGCGTCGGCGAGCAGCGGCGCGATGTCCTTGAACAGCACGCCCGGCTTCGGGTAGTCCTGGACGTCCCGGATCCGGCTGGTGAGCAGCTCGGCCAGGGCGGTGTCGGCGGTGGTCACGAAGGGTCCTTAGGGTCGGCGGGGGTCAGCGCTTGGTGGACGGACGGCCCTTGGCACGCGTGGTGCCGGTGGCCCGGCCGCCGCGCTGACCGACCATACCCGCCGGCAGGTCCTCGTCGGCGATCTCCTCGCTGTCGCCGGCCTCCTTGGCCGCGGCGGCCTTGGCGTCGGCGGCACGGCGCTGGGCGACCCGCTTGGCCAGGGCCTTCATCTCCGGCGCCTCCTCCTTCAGCTGCGCGAGCAGCGGGGTGGCGACGCAGATCGAGGAGTAGGCACCGGCGGCGAGACCGATGAACAGCGCCAGCGAGATGTCGTTCAGGGTGCCGGCACCGAGCAGACCGCCACCGATGAACAGCAGCGCCGCCACCGGGAGCAGGGCGACCACGGTGGTGTTGAGCGAGCGGACCAGGGTCTGGTTGAGGCCCGCGTTGGCCGCCTCGCTGTAGGTGAGCTTGTTCTGCTTGGTGAGGTCCTTGGTGTTCTCCTTCACGGTGTCGAAGACGACGACCGTGTCGTAGAGGGAGTAACCGAGGATGGTCAGGAAGCCGATCACGGTGCCCGGGGTGACCTCGAAGCCCACCAGGGCGTAGACGCCGATGGTGATCAGGAGGTCGTGGATGAGGGCGACCAGGGCGGCCACCGCCATCCGCCACTCGAAGGCGATCGCCAGGTAGATCGTCACCAGGATCATGAAGATGATCAGGCCGGTGAGCGCCTTGTTGGAGATCTGCTCACCCCAGCTGGGACCGATCACCTGGGTGTCGATCTCGGCGACCGGGACGCCGATCTCCTGCGACAGCTTGCCGGTGAACTCCGAGGAGGTGGTCTTGTCCTCCGAGGACACCTGGATGCGGATCTTGCCGTTGTCGGTCGACTGCACCAGCGGGTGCGAGGAGACGATCTTGTCGACCGCGTCCTGGGTCTGCGACACCGACAGGCCCGGCTTGGACACGGTGTAGACCGAGCCGCCCTTGAACTCGATGCCCAGGTGCAGGCCCATCGCCAGGCCGATCGCGGCGACCAGGACGATCACCCCGGAGATGCTGTACCAGAGCTTGCGCCGGCCGACGAAGTCGAAGCTGACCTCGCCCTGGTAGAGCTTGTGGCCCAGATTGGAGAAGCGCGACACGGTGTCAGGCCCCCTTCACGGCGGCGGAGGACGAGGGGGTGCGACGACGGGTGCTGCGCAGCGGCGGGCGGGCGCCCAGCCGCTTCGGGTCCAGACCGGACCACGGGTGGCCGTCGGAGAAGAACTTCCGGCGGGCCAGCAGCGTGATCAGCGGCTTGGTGAACAGGAAGATGACGACGACGTCGAGCGCCGTGGTCAGGCCCAGGGTGAAGGCGAAGCCCTGCACCTTGCCGACCGAGACCAGGTAGAGCACCGCGGCACAGAGGAAGGACACGAAGTCCGACACCAGGATGGTGCGCCGGGCGCGCGGCCAGGCCCGCTGGACCGCCGGGCGCAGCGGGGCGCCCTCACGGACCTCGTCGCGGATGCGCTCGAAGTAGACGATGAAGGAGTCGGCGGTGATACCGATCGCGACGATGGCGCCGCAGACCGCCGGCAGGTTCAGCGCGAAGCCGATCCCGGAGCCGAGCAGGCTCATGATCGAGTAGGTCAGCGCGGCCGAGACGATCAGACCGGCGATCGAGACCAGGCCCAGGCCCCGGTAGTAGACCAGGGAGTAGAGGACCACCAGGATCATGCCGATCAGACCGGCGACCAGGCCGGCCTTCAGCTGGTCGCCGCCGAGCTGCGGGGAGACGGTGGTGACGTCGCTGGTGGTGAACTCCAGCGGCAGGGCGCCGAAGCTCAGCACGTTCGCGAGGTTCTGCGCCTCGCTCTGCGTGAAGTTGCCGGAGATCACGGCCGAGCCGCCGGGGATGGCGCTGCGCACGTACGGGTGGGAGACGACCTGGCCGTCCAGCACGATGGCGAACTGGTTGGTCGGGTCGGGCTGGGTGGCCAGCTGGCCGGTGACGGCGGTGAAGGCGTCGGTGCCGGTGCCGTCGAACTGCAGCTGGACCTGCCAGCCGCCGCCCTGCTGGGTGTCGATGGTGGCCTGCGCCTTGTCGACGTTCGCGCCGAACACCGCGACCGGGCCGAGGGCGAGCTTGTAGTAGACGCCGTTCTCGTCCTTCTGGGTGCAGGCGACGGTCGGCGAGCCCTCGGCGGTCTGGTAGTTCTTGCGCTGGTCCGGCTTGGTGCAGTCCATCGCGGCGAACTGGGCGGCCAGCTCCGGCGGGACGGTGCCGGAGGTCATCGCCGCGGAGAGGTCCTGCTGCGCGGCGGCCGGGTCGGTCGCGGCGGCGCTCGGGGCGCCGGAGGCGGCGGCCGAGGGGGTGCCGGAGGCGGTGGCGCCGGTGGTGGCGGCGGGCGTCGTCGGGTTGTCGGCCGCGAGGGCCTCACCGGCCGGGCGGCCCTGCTTGGTGGCGCTCGCGCTCGGCGACCCGGTCGCGGCGGCGCTCGGGGTGCCGCTCGCGCCCGCCGACGGGGTCTCGGTCGGGGCCGGAGCCTGGATGCCGCTCGGGGCGAGGGCGAGGACCGGGCGGAAGTAGAGCTTCGCGGTGGTGCCGACCTGGTCGGCCGCGCTCTGCTTGTCACCGCCCTTGGGGATGTTCACGATGATGTTGCGGTCGCCCTGGGTCTGGACCTCGGCCTCGGAGACGCCCATACCGTTGACGCGCTGCTCGATGATCCCGGTGGCGATGTCCATGTTGGACTTGTTGATCGCCTTGGGGTCGGTCGACTTCGCGCTCAGCGTGATGCTGGTACCGCCGGCGAGGTCGATACCGAGGCGGGGCTTGGTGTTGCCCGTCCCGAACATGAGGGCGACCAGTCCGACGGTGACGACCAGGATGAGGGCCAGCGCCCGCCCTGGGTAACCGTCGCGCGGGCGCGACTTGGGTGTTGCCACCTTGCTCGTTTCTCCCTGTCCATGCCACTTCCCCCCACCGACCCCCGCCCGGCACGCGGCCGGGCGGGGAGTGGCGGAACTGCGGCCCTGAGTCCTGTGGGCTCGCGGCACAACGCCGCGCGGCCGGGCGGGTGCCCGACCGTACTACTTGCTCGCGGGAGCCCCGCCCTCGGCCTCGGCCTTCGCGTCACCCTTGTCGGCGCCGTCCTTGCTGAACGACAGCGGCTTGGCGTCGGCCGACCCGGCCTCGACCTCGGTGTCCTCGTCCGACGCGTCGAGCGGCTCGTCCTCGGCCGGACGGCCGTTGATGACCGCGTCGTACTCCGTGGGCTCCAGGACCGCCGCGATCGCGCTCTTGGTGAAGTGGGTGACCACGCCCGGCGCGATCTCCAGCTCGACGGTCTCGTCGTTGACCGCCTTGACCTGCGCGTACAGGCCGCCGATGGTCCGCACGCCCGCCCCCGGCTCCAGCGCGGTCTGCATCTGCTGCATCTGCGCCTGGCGCTTCTTCTGCGCCCGGAACATGAGCACGATAGCGAGGATCGGGAGGAGAAGGATGATGAGGTTCACTGCAGCCAGGGTCCTTTACGGGCCGCCGGCCGGCGGCCTGTGTGGTAATGGTCGTCCCGTCGGGTGAGAGGGGCGGTCCGGCGGAGTCTAGGCGACCCCGAAGTGATCGGACAACGCCAAGCATCGCATCCTGCCGCCGAAAGTGGCGAGCCTCCGCCTGCACAGTTTCCCGGGACTTCTCCCCCGCCTTCTCCCGGCGCCCCGGCGGCGGGGGCGCATGGTCCGCACACGCTCCGCCGTCACCCGTTCGGCCCTCCGTCGCGACGCGCCGGTCAGCCCTGGTCGGCGGCGCGCTCCCCGTCCGGGGCGAACAGTTCCGGCTGAGCCGCCACGCCGCGGCCGGGCTGGGCCGGCGGGGTGAGTCCCAGGTGCCGCCAGGCCGCCGCGGTGGCGATCCGCCCGCGCGGGGTCCGGGCCAGCAGGCCCTCGCGGACCAGGAACGGCTCGGCGACCTCCTCGACCGTCTCGGCCTCCTCGCCCACCGCGACCGCCAGGGTCGACAGCCCGACCGGGCCGCCGCCGAACAGCCGCAGCAGCGCGTCCAGCACCGCCCGGTCCAGCCGGTCGAGACCGCGGGCGTCCACCTCGTAGACGTCCAGCGCCCGGCCCGCGATCTCGGGGGTGATCACGCCGTCGTGCCGCACCTGCGCGTAGTCGCGGACCCGGCGCAGCAGCCGGTTGGCGATCCGCGGCGTGCCCCGGGAGCGGCCGGCGATCTCGGCGGCGCCGGCCGGGTCGATCTCCACGTCCAGCAGCGCGGCCGAGCGGTGCACCACCCGCTGCAACTCGGCGGGCGCGTAGAACTCCATGTGCCCGGTGAAGCCGAAGCGGTCGCGCAGCGGCGGCGGCAGCAGGCCGGCCCGGGTGGTCGCGCCGACCAGGGTGAACGGCGGCAGCTCCAGCGGGATGGCGGTCGCGCCGGGGCCCTTGCCGACGATCACGTCGACCCGGAAGTCCTCCATCGCCATGTAGAGCATCTCCTCGGCGGGCCGGGACATCCGGTGGATCTCGTCGAGGAAGAGCACCTCGCCCTCGCCGAGCGAGGAGAGGATCGCCGCGAGGTCGCCCGCGTGCTGGATCGCCGGCCCGGAGGTGATCCGAATCGGGGCGCCCAGCTCGGCCGCGATGATCATCGACAGGGTGGTCTTGCCGAGCCCGGGCGGGCCGCTGAGCAGCACGTGATCGGGGGCGGCGCCGCGCCGGCGGGCCGCCTGGAGCACCAGCGACAGCTGCTCGCGCACCCGCTCCTGGCCGATGAACTCGTCCAGCAGCCGGGGGCGCAGCGCCGCCTCGACGGCCTGGTCCTCGCCGTCCGCGGCGGCGGTCACCAGCCGGTCGGCGGGCTCGGAGTCGTACGGGCTCATCGGAGGGGGCTCCCACATCGGTGTCGACAAAAGGACAGGTCGTCAGATGGCTTCAGCGAGATCGGTTGAGGCCGCGCAGCGCCAGGCGCAGCAGCGCGCCCACGTCCGGCACCGGCTGCTCCTCGGCCTGCGGGGTGACGGCGGCGACCGCCTCGTCCGCCTCGCGGGGCGCGTAGCCGAGGCCGACCAGCGCGGAGTGCAGCTGCTCGCTCCACGGCGCGGGGCCGGTGGCGACCGGCTTCTGCGCCGGGACCGCGCCGCTCGGCGCGCCCAGCTTGTCCTTGTACTCCAGCAGCAGCTTGGCGGCCTTGGCCTTGCCGATGCCGGGCACCGCCACCAGCGCCTTCTCGTCCCCGCTCGCCACCGCGAGGCGCAGCGCGTCGGGGCTGTGCACGCCGAGGATCGCCTGCGCCAGCTTCGGGCCGACGCCCGGCGCGGCCTGCAGGATCTCGAACACGCCGCGCTCGTCGTCGTCCGCGAAGCCGAACAGCGTCAGCGAGTCCTCCCGGACCACCAGCGAGGTCGCCAGCCGGGCCGGCTCGCCGAGCCGCAGACCGGCCAGCGTGTTCGGGGTGCACTGCACGGCCATGCCGACCCCGCCGACCTCGACCACCGCGATGCCGCCGGACAGCGCCGCCACGGGTCCTTGCACGAAGGCGATCATCGGATGGTTCCTTTCGGGCCGTGCGGGGAGGGGGTGGTGCGGGCCGCCTTGATCGCGGCCTCCAGGCGGTTGGTGGCGCCGCCGCGCCAGATGTGGCAGATGGCCAGCGCCAGCGCGTCGGCGGCGTCGGCCGGCTTCGGTGGCGCGTCCAGCCGCAGCAGCCGCTGCACCATGGCCGTGACCTGCGCCTTGTCGGCCCGGCCGGAGCCGGTGACGGCGGCCTTGACCTCGCTCGGGGTGTGCAGGGTGACCGGTATGCCGCGCCGGGTCGCGCAGAGCATCGCCACCGCGCTGGCCTGCGCCGTGCCCATCACGGTGCGGACGTTGTGCTGGGCGAAGACCCGCTCGACGGCCACCAGGTCGGGGCGGTGCTCGTCCAGCCAGGCCTCCAGACCCTGCTCGACCAGCAGCAGCCGCTGCCCGATCTCGGCCTCGGCGGGGGTGCGCACCACGCCGACCCCGGCCATCCGCAACGGCCGGCCCGGCGCGCCCTCGACCACGCCGACCCCGCACCTGGTCAGCCCCGGGTCGACACCCAGCACCCGCACCAAAGCTCCCCCTCGGTCACGATCTCCTCCGACCAGCGAAGGCTACCCTCCGCCACCGACAGCGCCCCCAACGACACCGGCCCGGCGGTCCTGGGGACCGCCGGGCCGGGAGGGGGCACGATCACTCGGCGTCGAGCTGCGCACCGACCTCGTCGCTGATGTCGAAGTTGGCGAAGACGTTCTGCACGTCGTCGCTGTCCTCCAGGGCGTCGATCAGCTTCAGGATCTTGCGGGCGCCGTCGACGTCCAGCTCGACCTGCATGCTCGGCAGGAAGTTGGCCTCGGCCGAGTCGTAGTCGACGCCCGCGTCCACCAGCGCGGTGCGCACGGCGACCATCTTGGAGGCCTCGGAGACGATCTCGAAGGAGTCGCCGAGGTCGTTGATCTCCTCGGGCTCCTGGTCCAGGACGACCTCGAAGAGCTTGTCCTCGTCCACGCCGTCCGCCTTGGGGACGATGACGACGCCCTTGCGGGTGAACAGGTAGGAGACCGAGCCCGGGTCGGCCATCGAGCCGCCGTTGCGGGTCATCGCCACGCGCACGTCGGAGGCGGCGCGGTTGCGGTTGTCGGTGAGGCACTCGATGAGCACCGCGACACCGTTCGGGCCGTAGCCCTCGTACATGATCGTCTGGTAGTCGGCCCCGCCGGCCTCCAGACCGCCACCGCGCTTGACGGCGCGGTTGATGTTGTCGATCGGGACCGAGCTCTTCTTCGCCTTCTGGATGGCGTCGTAGAGCGTCGGGTTGCCGGCCGGGTCGGGGCCGCCGGTGCGCGCCGCCACCTCGATGTTCTTGATCATCTTGGCGAAGAGCTTGCCGCGCTTGGCGTCGATCACGGCCTTCTTGTGCTTGGTGGTAGCCCACTTAGAGTGGCCGGACATCGCCAGCTCCTTTACGTCGCCAAAGGGAAATGAACAGATGAGATCTTACCGGTGCGGCCGGCGCCCGCCCGCACACGGTCACGCACACGCGGTCACGCGGCGGCGAGGTGCTCCTCGGCCATCCGCACGAAGTAGGCGTGCACCCGGTGGTCGCCGGTGAGCTCCGGGTGGAACGAGGTCGCCAGCAGGTTGCCCTGGCGCACGGCCACGATCCGGCTGTCCGGGCCGTCCGCGGCCGGGAGCTCGGCCAGCACCTCGACGCCCGCGCCGACCGCCTCCACCCACGGGGCGCGGATGAACACGCCGTGCACCGGGGCGTCGTCCAGGCCCCGGAAGGCGACGCCGGACTCGAAGGACTCGTTCTGGCGGCCGAAGGCGTTGCGGCGCACCGTCATGTCGATGCCGCCCACCGTCTCCTGGTCCTCGCGCCCGTCCAGGATCTTGTCCGCCAGCATGATCATGCCGGCGCAGGTCCCGTACACCGGCATGCCGGCGGCGACCCGCTCGCGCAGCGGGTCCATCACGCCGAACAGCAGCGCCAGCTTGGACATCGTGGTGGACTCCCCGCCGGGGATCACCAGCGCGTCGACCTCGGCCAGCTCCTCCGCGCGGCGGACCGGGCGGGCGAGCGCGTCGGCCTCGGCCAGCGCGATCAGGTGCTCGCGAACATCACCCTGCAGGGCGAGGACGCCGATGACTGGAGTGGACACTTCTCGTACCTCTCGACTCTCGAACTCGACGACGCGCGGCGGCCCGCCGCGCCGGTGTTCTCACCGCGCGGCGGGCCGTCCGGAGCGCATTACCAGCCGCGGTTGGCGTACCGCTCGGTCTCCGGCAGGGTGTCGCAGTTGATGCCGACCATGGCCTCGCCCAGGTTGCGGGAGGCGTCGGCGATGATCTTCGGGTCGTCGAAGAAGGTGGTGGCCTTGACGATCGCGGCGGCACGCTTGGCCGGGTCGCCCGACTTGAAGATGCCCGAGCCGACGAAGACGCCCTCGGCACCCAGCTGGCGCATCAGCGCGGCGTCGGCCGGGGTGGCCACACCACCGGCGGAGAACAGCACGACCGGCAGCTTGCCGAGCTCGGCGACCTCCTTGACCAGCTCGTACGGGGCGCGCAGCTCCTTGGCGGCGGCGTACAGCTCGTTGTGGTCCAGGGCGCGCAGGTGGCCGATCTCGTTCTTGATCTGGCGCAGGTGGCGGACCGCCTCGACGACGTTGCCGGTGCCGGCCTCGCCCTTGGAGCGGATCATGGCCGCGCCCTCGGCGATGCGGCGCAGCGCCTCGCCCAGGTTGGTGGCACCGCAGACGAAGGGGGTGGTGAAGGCCCACTTGTCGGAGTGGTTGACCTCGTCGGCCGGGGTCAGCACCTCGGACTCGTCGATGTAGTCGACGCCCAGCGACTGCAGCACCTGGGCCTCGACGAAGTGGCCGATCCGGGACTTCGCCATGACGGGGATGGAGACCGCCTCGATGATCTCCTCGATCATGTTCGGGTCCGACATGCGCGCCACGCCGCCGTCCTTGCGGATGTCGGCGGGCACCCGCTCCAGGGCCATGACGGCCACAGCGCCGGCGTCCTCGGCGATCTTCGCCTGCTCGGCGTTGACCACGTCCATGATCACACCGCCCTTGAGCTGCTCGGCCATGCCGCGCTTCACCCGGGCGGTGCCGATCTGCGGCTGGTCTGCGGTGGTGGGGGTGGTGGACACGTGAGACCTCACTCGAAGATGAACCAGTGCTATCGCCCTATGGTAGGCGGAAGAAGGCGCCCCTCCATGCGCCACCAAGTCCAGCCCACCCGGCGGGATACGACAAAGAGGCCGTATCCGGACCCGCCCCTCCCGACCGGTGGTACCCGCACCACCGGTGGCTTCTAGGCGGGTGCGCCCTCCGGGGTGAGCGCCACCGGCGGCGCGTCGTCCATCTCGAAAGCCATCGGGAACGGCGCCTTGCCCGCCAGCCGGAAATACCGCACCAGACGGTGCTCACGCACCGCCCGCGCCGCGCGCACCGCGTCGTTGTGGAAGCGCCGCGCCATCGGCACCCGCCGCACCGCCGCCGTCAGGTCCCGCACCGTGTCCTCGCCGCCCGGCTCCGCCACCAGCGCCGCCACCTGCTCCGGCTCCGCGAACACCGCCCGCAGCGCCAGGCTCAGCTGGCTCTCCGCCACCTCGCGCTGCTCGTCCTCCGCCTGCCGCGCCGCGTGCGCCGCGTCCAGCAGCAGCAGCGAGGCCGCCGGGTCCAACAGCGAGGACGTCGCCAGCTCCATCGCCACCGACGCCCGGCGGACCAGCTGCGCGTCCAGCGCCGCGCGGGCGGCGTCGATCCGGGCGTGCAGCCGGTCCAGCCTTCCGGCCGTCCAGCTCAGGTACATACCGAACAGCACCACGGCCACGCCGGCCCAGATCCAGGTAGTCACGGGGCGCTACGCTACCGGGTGCCACCGGTTCATCCCTCGATCGCCGTGTTGCGGTAGGCGCCGCGGTCGATGTCGCGCACGTCGGCCGCCAGGTGCAGCCGCTCCCCCGGGGCCGGCTTCACCCGCTCCGCCAGCAGCGCCAGCACCCCCTCGGTGAGCGCCGCCTTCGCCTCCGGGGTGCGCCCCGGGAAGATCTGGAACTGCACGAACACCTGCGCCTCGGGGCGCTCGCTCTGGCCGACCACGGTCTCCGGGTCGGTCGGCCGGAAGATCGTCTTGCAGCCCTCGGGCTTGGCGTCGATGGTCTCCACCGCCAGCCGGTTGATCGCCAGGCCCAGCTCGCGGCGGTCGAAGGAGCCGGCCAGGCTCGGGGAGTAGTCGACGGAGATCTGCGGCACCGGGGCCTCCAGGGGCTCGGGAACGTGCGGACGGGTCAGCCGTCCGACCTTAACCGCGCCCGGGCCCGGTGCAGTAGCGGACGATGTCGGACCCGGGCGCTTCGGCCCCGGGCGTCGCGGTTCCCCAGGGCTCCGGTTCCCCGGCGCCTCAGTCCCGGGCCAGCCCGAACCGGCCGCGCCGCCCGCTGCGCTCGTCCTCCACCACCGCGGCCTCCCCCGCCGTCACCGTCTCGTACACGGCCAGGATGTCCGCGCCCACCGTCGACCAGTCGAACCGCCGCACGTGCCGGGACGCCGCCTTGCGCAGCTCCTCCAGCCGCACCGGGTCGCCCAGCAGCCGCAGCGCCGTCCGCGCCAGCGCGTCCGCGTCCTCCACCGGGAACAGCTCGCCCGCGTCCCCGCCGTCCAGCACCTGCTTGAACGCGTCCAGGTCGCTCGCCAGCACCGGCGCCCCCGCCGACATCGCCTCGACCAGGATGATCCCGAAGCTCTCGCCGCCGGTGTTCGGCGCCACGTACAGGTCCACGCTGCGCAGCAGCCGCGCCTTGTCCCGGTCGCTCACCATGCCCAGGAACTCCACCTGCGCCCGGACCTCCGGCGCCAGGCCGGCGACCGCCTCCTCCTCGTCGCCCTTGCCCGCCACCAGCAGCCGCACCCCCGGCCGCTGTTCGAGGATCCGCGGCAGCGCCGCCAGCAGCGTCGGCAGCCCCTTGCGCGGCTCGTTGATCCGGCCGATGAAGCCGATCGTCCCCGGCCGCCCCTCGGCGGCCCCGCCGACCCAGCGCTCGTCCGGCTCCGCCCCCGCGAAGAACCCCACGTCCACGCCGTTGGGGATCACCACCGCGTCCCCGCCCAGGTGCTCCACCAGGGTGCGCCGCGCGTACTCGCTCACCGCGATCCGCGCCCGCATCTTCTCCAGCCCCGGCTGGAGGATCGGCGAGGCCGCGATCATCGCCCGCGAGCGCGGGTTCGAGGTGTGGAAAGTGCCCACCATCGGCCCCGACGCCGACCACGCGGCCAGCATCGACAGGCTCGGCGAGGCCGGCTCGTGCACGTGCAGGATGTCGAACCGCCCCTCGTGCAGCCACCGCCGCACCCGGGCCGCCGACAGGATCCCGAAGCTCAGCCGCGCCACCGAGCCGTTGTACGGCACCGCCACCGCCCGGCCCGCCGACACCACGTACGGCGGCAGCGCCTCGTCGTCCTCGGCCGGCGCCAGCACCGACACCTCGTGGCCCAGGCCGATCAGATGCTCGGCGAGGTCCCGGATGTGGAACTGCACGCCGCCGGGGACGTCCCAGTCGTACGGGCAGACGATGCCGATCTTCACGGGTCTCCTCGAAAATCCTGCGGGCGGTGCGGACGGTGGGGGAAGGCCTGGCCTCAGGCCCCCGAGGCCTCGGCCGCCGGCTCCCCGGCGGCGGGCTCCCGGACGGCCCGGCGGGCGGCGCCCGCGGCCCCGGCCCCCGCCTCCACGGTGCCACGGACCGGAAGGTCGGCCAGCCAGAAGCGCTGCAGCATGTGCCAGTCCTCCGGGTGCTCCCGGATCGCCGACTCCCACACCCCGGCCATCGCCTGCGTCATCGCCCGGGTCTTCTCCGCCCGGTCGCCCTCCGCGGGCACCACGACCTCCGGGTGCACCCGGCCCCGCATGGTCCGCCCCTCGTACCAGAGCGACACCGGCAGCAGCGCCGCCCCGGTCCGCTGGCACAGCGCCGCGGGACCGGCCGGCATCCGCGTCGCCTCGCCGAAGAACGACACCTCGATGCCCGCCTCCGAGAGGTCCCGGTCCCCCACCAGGCAGACCAGCCCGCCCGCCCGCAGCCGCCGCGCCAGCGTGCCGACCACGCTCACCGAGCCGCCGGTCAGCGCCAGCACCTCCATGCCCAGGCTCTCCCGGAACGCCACGAACCGGTCGAACAGCCGCTCCGGCTTCAACCGCTCCGCCACCGTCGTGAACCGGTACCCCCGGGTCGCCACCCAGGCCCCCGCCAGGTCCCAGTTGCCCATGTGCGGCAGCGCTATCACCGCGCCGCGCCCCGACTCCAGCGCCTCCTGGAGGAGCTCGAAACCCTCGACCCGAACATCCCGCAGCACCCGCCCGCGGCCCCACACCGGCAGCCGGAACGACTCCTGCCAGTACCGCATGTACGAGCGCATCCCGGCCCGCGACAGCTCCCGCAGCCGGGCCTCGTCCGCCTCCGGGCACACCCGCAGCAGGTTCGCCTCCAACTGCAGCACCCGCTTGCCGCGCCGCCGCCACGCCGAGTCCGCCAGCCGGTCGAACAGCCCCCGCGCCGCCGGCTCGGGCAGGTGCTTGAGCGCCCCCCAGCCCGCCGCGTACGCCGTGTACACCAGTCGGTCCACCAGTCGGTCCCTCACCACGGAACCGCCCCCTCTCAGCTCCCGGCCGCCACGCGGTCCGCCTCGAACGCCTCACGGCGCACCGTCAGCATCCGCTGGATCACCGTCACCAGACTGCCGACCGCCACCAGCCACAGCGCCACCGGCAGCAGCCACTCCACGTACGGCACCCCGAACGTGTGCAGACCCGCCACACCGGCCGCCACCAGACTGATCACCAGCCGCTCGGCCCGCTCCACCAGCCCCGACACGTCGCAGGGCAGCCCCTGGCTCTCCGCCCGCGCCTTGGTGTACGACACCACCAGCCCGCTCGCCAGACAGAACACCGCCACCGCGCACAGCAGGTTGTTGTCGCCCTTGCCCGCGTACCACATGGCCAGGCCGCCGAAGATCGCCGCGTCGGCGACCCGGTCCAGCGTGGAGTCCAGGAACGCCCCCCATTTCGAGGACCGCCCCAGCTGCCGCGCCATGTTCCCGTCCACCAGGTCCGAGAAGATGAACAGCGTGATCGTGACGGTGCCCCAGAAGAACTCCCCGCGCGGGAAGAACACCAGCGCACCGGCCACCGAACCGGCCGTACCGACCAGCGTCACGGTGTCCGGACTCACACCCAAACGGATGAGGAACGCGGCGAACGGGGTCAGAACACGTGTGAAGAAGGCACGCGCGTATTTGTTGAGCATGGCCTTCCCGACCGCTCCGATCTCCCTGGTACCCGCCTGCGGCCCAGGTGCGCGGCAGACGGCCGCGTGGATCAGCCCACCCGGCGCACCCATCGTAGCCACGCCCACCGACCTCCCCCGCGCACACACCGCCCCCCGCATGCCGCCGCGCGCCCCCCAAAGCCTCCGCCCCTAGACTTTCACCGACAGCCTCGGCGCGACGGGAGGAGACCCCGATGCCCGACCGCAGCACCGCCAGAGCCGGCCAGGCCCCCGCCGTCGCCGGACCGGACGACCTGCGCAACGTCGTCCTCATCGGCTGCGCCGGCGTGGGCAAGACCACTCTCGCCGAATCCCTCGCGCACGCCGCCGGCGCCGTCGGCCGCCCCGGCAAGGTCACCGACGGCACCACCGTCTCCGACCACGAGCCCATCGAGCACCAGCAGCAACGCTCCGTCCAGCTCTCCGTGCTCCCCCTCGAATGGCGCGGCACCAAGATCAACCTGATCGACCCGCCCGGCCACCCCGACTTCGCCGCCGACCTGCGCGCCGCCCTCCACGCCGCCGACGCCGCCGTCTTCGTCGTCTCCGCCACCGACCCCGTCACCGCGCCCACCCGCGCCCTGTGGCGCGAATGCGCCGCCGAGAACATCCCCCGCGCCATCGCCGTCGCCAAACTCGACATCGCCCGCGGCAGCCTCGACGACATCCTCACCGCCTGCCACGACGCCTTCGGCCTGGGCCCCGACACCCTCCGCCCGCTCTTCCTGCCCGTCCACCACGACGGCCGCCCCGACGGCAGCGTCGACCTCCTCACCGGCCACACCTACGGCCAGGCCGACCCGCTGCCCGACACCGCCCCCGCCCGCGAGAGCCTCGTCGAAGCCATCTCCGGCCAGGACGACACCCTCATGGAGCAGTACCTCACCGGCGAAACCCCCGACACCGGCTCCCTCGAAGCCGGCATGCGCCGCGAGGTCCTCGCCTGCACCCTCCACCCCGCCGTCCCCACCAGCGAACACGGCCTCGGCGCCACCGAACTCCTCGACCTCATCACCACCACCTTCCCCACCCCCGCCGAACGCACCCGCCCCGCCCCCACCTGCGACCCCGACGCCCCCCTCGCCGCCCAGGTCGTCCGCGTCACCGGCGACGCCTACGTCGGCCGCATCAGCCTGCTGCGCCTCTACGCCGGCACCCTGCGCCCCGACACCCGGATCCGCCTCACCGGCCCCGGGCACCCCGCCGACCAGGACGCCGAGGAGCGCGTCACCGGCCTCACCAGCCCCTTCGGCAAACTCCAGCGGCCCGTCCCGCACGCCGTCGCCGGCGACCTCGTCTGCGCCGCCAAACTCACCACCGCCCGCGCCGGCGACACCGTCCAGGAACCCGGCCACAGCGCCGAACTCGACACCTGGACCCTGCCCGAACCCCTGCTGCCCGTCGCCGTCGAGGCCCACAGCAAGGCCGACGACGACAAGCTCTCCCAGGCCCTGTCCCGGCTCGCCGCCGAAGACCCCGCCCTGCGCCTCGAACAGAACCCCGACACCCACCAGCTCGTCCTGTGGTGCACCGGAGAGGCCCACGCCGAGGCCGTCCTCGACCGGCTCCGCAACCGCCACGGCGTCCACGTCGACACCGTCGACCACAAGGTCGCCCTGCGCGAGACCTTCGGCACCGCCGCCGCCGGCCACGGCCGCCTCGTCAAACAGTCCGGCGGTCACGGCCAGTACGCCATCTGCGACCTGGAGGTCGAACCCCTCCCGGCCGGCTCCGGCTTCGAGTTCCAGGAACACGTCGTCGGCGGCTCCGTCCCCAAGCACTTCATCCCCTCCGTCGAGAAGGGCGTCCGCGCCCAGCTCGCCAAGGGCGTCGCCACCGGCCACCCGCTCGTCGACGTCCGCGTCACCCTCACCGACGGCAAGGCGCACTCCGTCGACTCCTCCGACTCCGCCTTCCAGAACGCCGCCGCCCTCGCCCTGCGCGACGCCGCCGAACACGCCGTCATCCGGCTCCTCGAACCCGTCGCCGCCGTCAGCGTCCTGCTCCCCGACGACTACCTCGGCGCCGTCCTCGGCGACCTCTCCGCCCGCCGCGGCCGCGTCCTCGGCAGCGAGACCGGCGGACCCGGCCTCACCCTGCTGCGCGCCGAGGTCCCCGAACTCGAACTCGCCCGCTACCCCGTCGACCTGCGCTCGCTCACCCACGGCACCGCCGAGTTCACCCGCGCCCACCTGCGCCACGAACCCATGCCCGCCGCCCTCGCCGCCCGCTTCACCGACGGCTAGGCCCTCGTCTCAGCGGCGCGGCAGCGCGCAGGCCGGCGTCCCGCCCGGCATCCGGTGCCGGTTGCGCGACACCCACCGGTACACCAGCCCCGCCACCGGCCGCACCGGTGCCAGCGCCAGCACCCCGCCCAGGTACGCCCACACCCCGCCCGAA
This sequence comes from Kitasatospora sp. NPDC002551, assembly GCF_040296005.1. Taxonomy (NCBI): domain Bacteria; kingdom Bacillati; phylum Actinomycetota; class Actinomycetes; order Kitasatosporales; family Streptomycetaceae; genus Kitasatospora; species Kitasatospora sp. NPDC002551. Next base: position 44,083 of record NZ_JBEOWI010000051.1, read on the forward strand.
CGCAGCAGCAGCCGCGCCACCGCCTGCGCCCCGCCGTACACCCGGCCCGCCGGCGTCACCCACAGCACCTCGCGCTCCGCGCGCTCCCAGGACACCTCCCCGCGCCCCCCGGCCACCGCGTCCAGCCCCGCCAGGTCCGCGAACTGGAACGGCACCGCCTCCCAGCCCCCCGACGCCAGCGTCTGCCGCAGGTAGCGCTCCGCCCACGTCGTACACGTGGTGCAGAAACCGCAGTCCCCGTCGAACACCAGCACCGGATCCGTCAGCCCACCGCTCTCCATGCCGCCATCGTGCACCATCCCCCGCCAATGGCCCGCCACCGGGCGCGTCGAACAGCCGGAACCTGGGCATCATGCCCCACAGATCCACCGTGGCCCGTTCGTGACGGCACTTCAGACGATCATGCCCGCGCCGGTGCCCCGGCACGGTAACCTGCCGCAGGACAAAGGGGAGGAGGGGACGCCACCGTGGCCACACTCGACATGACTCCGGGTGCGCAGATACCCCGGACCGACGCCGGCCCGCAGACCGCCGGCACCCAGGCGATCTCCTCGGTGGCGTACCGCGACACCACGCTGAAGGAGGGCGCCGCGAAGCTCGCCGGGACCACCGCCAAGAAGGGCCGCTTCGCCCTCTTCGAGCCCAACCTCGGCGAGGCCTGGAGCAAGGCGCTCATCTCCCGCACCCTCGGCGGCGACCGCAAGCCCCTGGTGCCCTCCTTCGGCATCGAAACCCGCCAGATCGTGGAACACTGCCTCGCCGCCGAGGAGATCCGCCGCACCCGCGACCGGCAGCTGTCCACCATCTCCGTCGTCACCGGCCTGCTCTGCCTGCCCGGCACCCTGGTCTGGCTCGGCGCCTTCCAGCTGCGCGCCTGGCTCCGGCGCGACAACCCCAAGAACGCCGGCGTCTACGGGGCGATCGTCCTCGTCCTCGCCGCCGCGCTCGCCGTGCTGCTCGCCGTCAAGCCCCCGGCCGGCGGCATCCTCGGCCTCTACCTGCGCGTGGTCATGCTCGCCCCGGTCATCGGCTGGTACCTCGCCCGCCGCATCGTCGAACGCACCGCCGTCGACCTGCGGGCCCGCTGGCTCTCACTGGCCGAGGGCAACGCCGTCGCCGCGACCGTCCCGATGGCCGTCCCCCGCGACGACCTCGACAAGAAGGCCGCCGACCTGCGCGCCAAGCTCGGCCGCCTGGAGTCCGAGCAGGAGACCAACATCCAGCACTACGCCGGCCCCAAGGGCATCCTCGGCGCCGGCCGCCGCTGGGGCGAGTGGAAGCTCATCGACACCCTGCGCCCCGCCGAGGGCCAGATCGACTTCCGCCAGTTCCACCCCTGGGACCTCGTCCGCAAGATCTCCGGCCACCTCAAGGCACTGGGCATCAGCGAGGTCGCCAACAGCGGCATGCCCAACGTCCAGGTCAAGCAGTGGGTCGTCTACGAGGTCGGCGAGAGCGCCGACGAGATCAGCCGCCCCGGCAACGCCGACATGGACGGCGACCACATGCGCGACTTCGCCGTCCAGGCCATCGCCGACAAGCAGACCTTCGGCGGCGGCCCCCGCCACTACCTCGCCACCCAGTTCATCACCCACGACGGCAAGCTCGTCCTGACCTTCACGGTCACCGTGGTGCTGCTCGCCAACACCCTCAACATCACCGTCGCCGGCTACGCCCTCGGCCCCATCGACGGCTTCTTCGGCGACAAGCCCAAGGACAAGGAGAAGTCCGTCGCCAAGACCTTCCGGTTCTGGGAGGAGCGCACGGTCAAGCTCCGGCTGATCGACAACGACGAGGTCGTCCGGCAGGCCGTCCGCGCCCCCTTCTACCGGCTGCCCGGCCTGCTCTCCTGGCTCGGCGGCGGCCTCGGCCTGCCCGAGCCCTTCGGCTTCCGGCACACCTGGGCCGGCCAGCCCTGGGGCACCCGCACCATGGCCGACAACGCGCTCAACGCCTCCCACCCGGTGCTCGCCGCCGTCCACACCGCCACCCTGGAGTTCCTCGCCGAGCACGACCTCGACACCGAGCGCGCCTTCAAGGGCCGCGCGGCCGGTCTCAAGGCCGAGGCCCAGGGCAGCCGCCCGTTCAAGGTCGACCGGTACGACGCCTGACCGGACACGACGGAGGGCCCCCGCCGACCCGATGGCCGGCGGGGGCCCTCCCCGCTGTGCGCCTCAGCCCTGCGGCCAGGCCTCGGCCAGCATCTTGCGGGTGTCCGCCAGCAGCTGCGGCAGCACCTTGGTGTGGCCGACCACCGGCATGAAGTTGGTGTCCCCGCCCCACCGCGGCACCACGTGCTGGTGCAGGTGGGCGGCGATGCCGGCACCGGCCGCCGCGCCCTGGTTCATACCGATGTTGAAGCCGTGCGCACCCGAGGCCGCGCGCAGCGCCGTCATCGCCTTCTTGGTGAACACCGCCAGCTCGGCCGTCTCCGCCTCGTCCAGCTCGGTGTAGTCCGCCGCGTGCCGGTACGGGACCACCATGAGGTGTCCGCCGTTGTACGGGTACAGGTTGAGCACCGCGTACACGGCGTTCCCGCGCGCGACGACCAGCCCGTCCTCGTCGCTCAGCGACGGGATCGAGCAGAACGGGCAGCCGTCGTCCGGAGCCGGGCCGGTGGGCTTGTTCTCGCCCTGGATGTAGGCCATCCGATGGGGGGTCCACAGGCGGCGGAAGCCGTCCGGCTCCCCGACGCCCTGCTGCAGTTCCGGCTCAGTCGTCATGCTGATCAGCATATTCGCCCAACCGTGCTTGCAGAGCCGCGCGGGGCGGACTCCCTGAGGAGCCCGCCCCGCGCTCACACCCGTTGTCCGGCTCAGACCTGGATCCGGCGCTCCACCGCGTCCACGATCTCCTGGACGGCCTCGGCCACCGGGACACCGTTCTTCTGCTCGCCGTTGCGGTAGCGGAAGGAGACCGCGCCCGCCTCGACGTCGTCGTTGCCGGCGATCAGCATGAACGGCACCTTGGTCTTCTGGGCGTTCCTGATCTTCTTCTGCATCCGGTCGTCGGAGGTGTCCACCTCGACCCGGATCCCGCGCTTCTTCAGCTCGGCCGCGACCTCCAGCAGGTACGGCACGTGCTCGTCGGTGATCGGGATGCCGGTCACGGTGACCGGGGCCAGCCACGGCGGCATCGCACCGGCGTAGTGCTCCAGCAGCACCGCGAAGAAGCGCTCGATCGAGCCGAACAGCGCACGGTGGATCATGACCGGCCGCTGGCGCGAGCCGTCCGCCGCCGTGTACTCGAGGTCGAAACGGACCGGCAGGTTGAAGTCCAGCTGGATGGTCGACATCTGCCAGGTGCGGCCGATGGCGTCCTTCGCCTGCACCGAGATCTTCGGACCGTAGAAGGCCGCGCCGCCCGGGTCCGGGACCAGCGGCAGCCCCTGCTTCTCGGCCACCGCGGCGAGGACGGCGGTGGCCTCCTCCCACGTCGCGTCGTCACCGACGAACTTCTCCGGGTCCTTGGTGGACAGCTCCAGGTAGAAGTCGGTCAGACCGTAGTCGCGCAGCAGGTTGAGCACGAAGGTGAGGGTCGAGTCGAGCTCGTCCGCCATCTGCTCGCGGGTGCAGTAGATGTGCGCGTCGTCCTGGGTGAAGCCGCGGGCGCGGGTCAGGCCGTGCACCACGCCGGACTTCTCGTACCGGTACACCGTGCCGAACTCGAACAGGCGCAGCGGCAGCTCACGGTACGAGCGGCCGCGCGCGTCGAAGATCAGGTTGTGCATCGGGCAGTTCATCGGCTTGAGGTAGTAGTCCACGCCCTCGTCGAGCTGCATGGGCGGGTACATACCGTCCGCGTACCAGTCCAGGTGGCCGCTCTTCTCGAACAGCTTCCCCTTGGTGGCGTGCGGGGTGTAGACGAACTCGTAGCCCTCCTCCTCGTGCCGGCGGCGCGAGTAGTCCTCCATGGCGCGGCGGATGATGCCGCCCCTGGGGTGGAAGACGGCGAGGCCGGAGCCGATCTCCTCGGGGATGGAGAAGAGGTCGAGCTCGTTGCCGAGCTTGCGGTGGTCGCGCTTGGCGGCCTCCTCCAGGAACTCCAGGTGCGCCTTGAGCTCGTCCTTGCTCGGCCAGGCGGTGCCGTAGAGGCGCTGGAGCATGGGGTTCTTCTCGCTGCCGCGCCAGTAGGCGGCGGCCGAGCGCATGATCTTGAACGCCGGGATCATCCGGGTGCTGGGCAGGTGCGGGCCGCGGCAGAGGTCGCCCCAGCACAGCTCGCCGCTCTTGGCGTCCAGGTTGTCGTAGATGGTGAGCTCGCCCGCGCCGACCTCGACGTCGGCGCCCTCACCGGCGGTGGCGGCGGAGCCCTTGAGGCCGATCAGCTCCAGCTTGTACGGCTCGCCGGCCAGCTCCTCACGGGCGGCCTCGTCGGTGACCACCCGGCGGGAGAACCGCTGCCCGCGCTTGATGATCTCCTGCATCCGCTTCTCGATGGCCTTGAGGTCATCGGGGTGGAACGGCTTCTCGACGTCGAAGTCGTAGTAGAAGCCGTCCTTGACCGGCGGGCCGATGCCGAGCTTGGCCTCCGGGAAGAGCTGCTGCACGGCCTGGGCCATGACGTGCGCGGTGGAGTGGCGCAGGATGTCGAGGCCGTCCGGGCTGGAGATCGCGACCGGCTCGACCTCGTCGCCGTCCTGGAGGGCGTGGGCGAGGTCCTTCAGCTGGCCGCCGACGCGGGCGGCGATGATCGAGCGGTCGTCGGCGAAGAGCTCGGCGGCCGTAGTGCCCGTGGTCACCACGCGCTCTTCCCGATCGGGTTCGCGGTTGATGATTACCCGGACGTCCGTCACCGGTCTCTCCTGACGTGCTGGATTCAGAGGGCGCAGCACAGCGCTGCGCCTGACGATGGTACCGAGACCGGTGACCCCACCGTCACCTCCGTCCCTCGCTACTCGCCCCGCCCCTCCCCCAGGGTCTTGAGCAGGCGCTCGCGCTCGGCCTCCTCCAGCCCGCACGGCTCGGGGGCGGTGGGCCGGGTGAGCCGCCGGAAGCCGCCGCGGCGCTCCAGGCGGCCGCTGATCCGCACCGGGGTGCCGCCGAGGTGGGCCTCGGCGGCGATCCGGTAGGCGGGATCGGGCAGCCGGACCTTGACCTCGTCGACCTCGGCGCCGCCGAGCACCCGCAGCCGGACGCTGCCCGGCCCGGCGGGGTCGGCGCGCTTGAGGCGGACGACGAGGCCGACGACGGTGACGGCGACGGCGGGCTCGATGCGCTCCAGCAGTTCGGCGGCCTCGTCGAGGGCGGGCAGGTCGCCGGGTGAGAACTCGACGGCGATCCGGCGGTCGCCGAAGCCGCCCGGGGTGCCGGCGGCGGGCGACCAGGCGACGGTGAACCGGCCGGCGGTGGCGCCGCGCACCAGGTCCTGGACGGATTCGACCAGCTCGCGGCTGACCCCGGACTGGACGGCGTTCTCGAAGGCCTCGCCGCCGCCGCTGACCCGCCGGTAGTCGACGGCGTCGCGCAGCGCCTCCAGGGCGCGGACCAGGGTGGTGACCGCCGCCCGGCCCTCGGGGGCGGGGGTGTACGCGGTCAGGCCCGGGCCGCCGGAGACGACCAGGACCCGGTCGAGGTAGTCGCCGGCCCAGGCGTCGAGGCGGGCGCCGAAGTAGGCGGCGCGGGTGCGGCCGGCCTTGGCGCCGGCGGCGAGCATGGCGCGGGCCGCGTGCCGGAGCCGTTCGGTGTCGTCCCAGGGCGCGGCGCCGGAGGCGGTGGCACCGGGGGCCGCGGCGAGGTCGCGGTGCCACTGGAGCTCGTCGCCGGGCAGGGCCAGGGCCAGCAGGATGGCGCGGGCGGAGGGGCTGGCGGAGCGGGAGAGCGCGGTGACGGCGTCGGTGAGCAGTTCGACGGCGTCGTCGAAGCCGTCGCCGGCGGGGACGAGCAGGCTGACGCCGGGGTCGGTGCCCTCGGGGGGCGTCCAGCGGCCGTAGCGGGCGGAGGGTCCGCCGCGCCGGACCCAGCCGTGCCGGGCGAGCAGGGTGGCGAGCACCGCGGGGTCGACGGCGGCCGGATCGGGCAGCGGCCCGGTCGGCGGCGGCGCGCCGGGGGTGGGACGCGTCGGCCCGTGGGGCAGTGTCATGGGGGCGGCTCCTCCCGGCCGGGCCCCGGCGGTCACGGGCTGCCGCCCGCGCCGACCCGGGCCATGATGTCGCACAGGGCGCGGTCGTCGAAGACCTTCGCGGTGGGGACGCGGACGTTGGTCCGGCGCTGCCCGGTGACGGGGTGGCCGGCCAGGTTGACCCAGTAGCAGCAGTGGCGCAGTTCGAGGGCGTCGGGGCGGGCGGCCAGCCAGCGGTCGACGCGGCGGGGCAGCAGCATGACGACGAGGATCCGGGGCACGGCGACCCTGGGGCGGGCGAGCTTGCGCAGGTGGTCGTTGTCCAGGGTGAAGGAGAAGAACGCGCCGCGCGGGTCGGGTGCGATCTGCTGGGTGGCCTTCAGCTGGATCTTGACGGTGACCTCGTCGTCGACCTCGTGGCTGCGCGAGCCGTGGCTGACCTGCCAGTCGATGCCGTTGTCGGGGAACGGCTGGGAGAGCGAGCAGCCGGCCGCGGCGACGACCGCGTGCAGGTAGCCGACCTGCAGGGTCTCCATGCAGGCGGTCACCGCGAGGTCGCCCCGCAGGACGTCCGCCGCCTCTTCGGGCTGCGGCTGCGTCAGCGCCATGGCCGTCCGTCCTCCCCCGTCCCCCGGGCCCGTCCGATTCGAACAGGGGCCCGTGGGCAGGGTGCCCGGCCGGTGCTGCGCCAAACGGTTGAGGGAGCGTCAGGAGCGGGTATCACCGGGTCGGGAACGCGCCGTTTTCGGAGGGGCAGTCATGCAGCAGCACTGGTTCACCGGCCCGCTCGCCTCCTTCGACACCGAGACCACCGGCGTGGACGTCGAGAGCGATCGCATCGTCTCGGCCGCCGTGGTCGTCCAATCCGCCCCGGGCGCGGCCCTGGTGGCCACCGGCTGGCTCGCCGATCCCGGCGTGCCGATACCCGACGGCGCCCGCGCGGTGCACGGGATCAGCGACGAGCGGGTGCGGGCGCACGGGCGGCCGGCGCCGGTGGTGGTGGCCGAGGTGGCCGCCGCGCTCGCCGAGCAGGCGCGGGCCGGGCGGCCGGTGGTGGTGATGAACGCGCCGTACGACCTGACGCTGCTGGACCGGGAGTTGCGCCGGCACCGGGGGGTGTCGCTGGCCGAGGCGATCGGCCCGGCGCCGCTGCTGGTGCTGGATCCGCGGGTGCTGGACAAGTACGTGGACCGCTACCGCCGGGGCCGGCGGACGCTGACCGACCTGTGCGCGCACTACGGGGTGGAGCTGACCGGGGCGCACGACGCGGGGGCCGACGCGACGGCGGCGCTGGAGGTGGTGCGGACGATCGGCGCGCGGTACCCGGGGGCGCTGGGCGGACTGACGGCGGCGGAGCTGCACCTGCGGCAGGCGGTCTGGCACGCGGCGCAGGCGCGGGGGCTGCAGGCGTGGTTCGACCGGTCGGGGGCGGACGAGCGGGTGGACCTGTCCTGGCCGCTGCGGCCGGCCCGGTGCGGCTGCGGCCGCCGGCTGTCGCCGGAGCACGAGTGCGAGGTGGCGGCCTGACCGGCCGGGCGACCCGCCGGGGCGGGCGCGCGGAAACGCCGCAGGCCCCGACCGGTCTCCCGATCAGGGCCTGCGTGCTGTCCGGTGGGCGATACTGGGATCGAACCAGTGACCCCTTCGGTGTGAACGAAGTGCTCTCCCGCTGAGCTAATCGCCCGGGCAACGAGAAGAACTGTAGCACCATTCGGGGGGTGCCGTACAACTCGTTCGGGTGTGCCGCCCGACGCGTCCGCAGAACTCCTGCGGACGGCGGAAGATGACTGAGCCTCAGCACATTCCCGGCACCGTTCACCGGATTGCGGAAATACATGTGAGGCCCAGCCGATAATCGACTGGGCCTCACATATCACAATGCATTCCGGTGGGCGATACTGGGATCGAACCAGTGACCCCTTCGGTGTGAACGAAGTGCTCTCCCGCTGAGCTAATCGCCCGGGTGCAGGGAAAACATTACCGCATCCCGGGGGGTGGTCCGAACACACCGCCCGCCACCGGAGCGCCCCACCCCGCCCCGCCCGCGGGAGGCGGCGGGCCGGGCCGGCGGCTCAGTCCTCGTTGATCTTCCAGGGCATGACCAGCCCGTACTTCCACAGGTACCAGCCGCCGAGCGCGGCGATCAGCGTCAGGCCGATCACGGTGAGCGTCAGGTTGCGGCGCCGGACCCGCGGGTCCAGGGCCTTCTGCGCGGCCTCGGCCACCTTGCGGCGGGTCCACCGCAGTGCCAGCTGGGCCCAGACGAACTCGGTCGCCCAGATGCCCATGCCCAGGAAGATGACCACCCAGCCCGGGCCGGGCAGCGGGAGCATGATCACGCCGAGCACCACCACGGCCAGGCCGATCAGGAAGACGGCCACCTGCCAGCTCAGGTGCAGCGGGCGGGAGCGGCGGATGAAGCCCGGCGCGCGCGAGCCGAGCGGCTTCTCGCCGTCGGCGCCGCCCTCCGGGCCTCCCCCGGCACCGGGCCCGCGGCCCTCGTCACCCGCACCCGTCGGCACCCCCGTGTCGTCCGGCACGATCCCGTCCCCCGTTCCGGTGTTCCCGCCCGCGTCCCCGCGTGCCTCGTCGCTTCGCACAGTCATGCCAGGAAACTAACCGAGAAGGGACCCGGTAATCGCCCGCAGGGCACTCTGTGGCGATTCCGCAATGCGCCGTAAGGGGTACGACTCGCGCCCGAATCGGGACAGAGGGGTTTACATCGGTCGTGGAGGTGGGATGGTCCGTTCGCCGACGTGCGATTCCCCGAGCGCACACTGAGCGAAAGGCCATGGCGCTTATGAACACCACGGTCAGCTGCGAGCTGCACCTGCGCCTCATCGTGTCCAGCGAGTCCTCACTGCCCGTCCCCGCGGGCCTGCGCTACGACACCGCCGACCCCTATGCCGTGCACGCCACCTTCCACACCGGCGCCGACGAGACCGTGGAGTGGGTGTTCGCCCGAGATCTCCTTGCGGAGGGGCTGCACCGACCCACCGGTACGGGTGACGTCCGGGTGTGGCCGTCGCGAAGCCACGGGCAAGGGGTGGTCTGCATCGCCCTGAGCTCTCCGGAAGGAGAAGCCCTGCTGGAGGCACCGGCCCGGGCGCTTGAGTCGTTCCTCAAGCGGACGGACGCCGCCGTTCCCCCCGGCACCGAACACCGTCACTTCGACCTCGACCGGGAGCTGTCCCACATCCTCGCCGAAAGCTGACCCCGACCGGAGGTGGTCACACCCCGCTGTCGGCGGGGTCGTAGCCCCTGCCGTCAACCGCAGCCGTCCTACTCGGGGGCACGGCAGCAGACTCAGCCGCGCACGACGCGGTCTCGGGGCCGGTGACGAAACGGTTCTCTCCCATCCGGAGCGGGCCTGAGGCACCAAAGGCGCCCGGCAGCGAGGCCGGCCATCCCACGGATGGCCGGCCTCGCTGCCGGGCGCGGCCGTTTCCGCCCGCCGAGGACCCCGCCCGGCGGGAGCTCCGTACAGAGTGACGGAATCCGTACACATCTTCGGGACAAGCCGCCGCCGCTCGCCGCACCGCCCCGGTAAGGTCTGGGAATGACCCGTAGTCGCGGGGTGCCCACGGCCCCCTCCGCGCGAGGAGCCTCCACGTGCTGATCACCCATGACACCGAGTGCGCGCTGAGCATCCTCGTCGAGCTGCTCAACACCGCACCCGAGGTGTGCGGCACCGAGCTGCTGCCCGACGTGGCCGCGCTCGACGCCTTCGTGGTCCGGCAGGAGATCAGCGAGGTCGACTCGCTGACCGAGGACGACCTGCGCCAGGTGCACCGGCTGCGCTCCCGGCTGCGCGAGGTCTTCGGCACGGAGTCCACCGAGGAGGCCGCCGAACTGGTCAACGCCCTGGTCGCGGCCGCCGGCACGACGCCGCGGCTGACCAACCACGACCACCACGGGTGGCACATCCACTACTTCGCGCCGCACGCCGCCCTCGGCGACCACCTGGCCGCCGAACTCGGCATGGCGCTGGCCTTCATCCTCACCGCGGGCGAGCGCGAACGGCTGCGCCGCTGCGAGGCGCCGGACTGCGCGCGGGTCTTCGTGGACCTCTCGCGCAACCGCTCCCGCCGCTACTGCGACAGCCGGACGTGCGGCAACCGGCTGCACGTGGCCGCCTACCGGGCCCGCCAGCGCTCGGCGGACACCGTCCCCTCGGCCTGAGGCCGCCGGCGCGGCCGGGCCGCGGCACTCAGATGCCGCGGCGGCGCAGGATCTCCTCGATGTCGGCGAACTCGCCGAGTCCGTCGTCGCCCTTGCCCTTCCCGGCCTTCCCCGCCTTCTCGGCCTTCTCCGCCTTCCCGGCACCCTCGGGGGCGGCGGGAGCCACCGCCGGACGGGCCGGGGCGGGCCCGGCGGCGGGGGTGGCCCCCTCGCGGCCCTCGGTCACGGCGCCGCGCCGGCCCACCCAGCGGGTGGTGACGAGCAGCCCCGCCGAGACCGCCAGCAGCACGATGCCGGTCCACACCCGGGGGTCGAAGACCAGCTTGACCGCCCAGTCGGCGATCTCGTCGCCGATCGTCCGGGCCACCGGGAACAGTCCGGTCAGGTAGAGGCCGGCGGGCAGCAGCGCGACGGCGAACCAGCGGGTCGCGGAGAGGAAGCGGCGGCGGTAGGCGCGCAGGCCCGCCACGGCCACGCCCGCCGCCGTGAGCACGAAGGCCACCGCCCCGGTCAGCACGGCCGCCTCCCCTCGCCCGTCGCTTCGGCCGTCGCTCTGTCAGTCGGACTGATCATCTCGTCGGACCTCCCATCGCTCTCGGTCATGCGCTCTGGCCGGGCCCGGCCGCCGGAACGGCACACGGCCCACTGATGGAACACTGGGGGCATGATCGAAGGTTCCCTCCCCCGTCTCGAGTTCTGGTGCGAGCTCCAGTGCCCGGACTGCCGCACCGCCCTGGCCGACGTCCGCGCGCTGCGCGAGCGCTACGGCGACGCGCTGCCGATCGAGCTGCGGCACTTCCCGCTGGAGAAGCACAAGCACGCCTACGCCGCCGCCGAGGCCGCCGAGGAGGCGTTCGCGCAGGGCCTGGGCTGGCCGTTCGTCGAGGCGCTGCTGGCGCGGGTCGAGGACCTGGAGGCGCGCGGCCCCGAGGTGCTGCTGGAGGTCGCCCGCGAGGTCGGGGTGGACGCCGAGGAGGTGGACACCGCGCTGGTGGACGGGCGGCACATGCTGACCGTCGACGCCGACCAGGCCGAGGGCCGGGCGATCGGGGTGACGGGCACGCCGACGTACGTGATCGCCGGGCAGCGGCTCGACGGCGGGAAGAGCCAGGACGGCCTGCTGGAGCGCGTCGTCGCCGCCGTCGAGGCCGCCCGGGCGGCCTGACGCCCGCCGCCGCTCACAGCAGCGGCTTGCCGTACACCCGGTTGGTGACCCGGTAGCCGAGCGACTCGTAGAGGCCGATCGCGACCTCGTTGCCGCTGAAGACGTTCAGCCCGAGGTCGCGCACGCCCACCGCCAGGCACTCGCGCTCGGCCAGGCTCATCAGCGTCCGGCCGTGGCCGCGGCCGCGGTGGGCGTCGGCCACCTCGACCACCATGACCCAGGCCAGCGGGGCGCCGTCGGGCAGGTCGCGCAGCCGCAGCGCCAGCCAGAGCGAGCCCAGCGGCTCCTCCCCGGGCCCGTACAGGCGGCGCAGCGCGACGCCCGGGGTGTCCGGGCCCTGCGGCAGCAGCCTGGCGTGGTCGGCGTCGGACTTGGCGCGCGCCTCCTCCTCGCCGAGGCCGGAGGCGCGCAGGTCCTGCAGGTAGCCGTCCTTGGCCTCGGCCAGCCAGGCCGGGAACTCGGCGGCGCCGATCGGACGGACGACGGCGCCGGCCGGCAGGGCCGGCGGCGCGTCCAGTCTCTTGACCATGTTCCGCATCCGCTCGGTGTAGCCGAGGGTGACCGCGAGCGAGCGGGCGACCTGCGCGCTCTCGGGGATGTCGGCGTCCACCCGGATGCAGCCCCAGCCGCGCAGCACCTCCTCCGCGGCCAGCGCGCCGATCGTGCCGCGCCCCCGGCCGCGTCCGCTGCGGACCTCCAGTTCGGCTATTTCGCCCCAGAGTTGGCTTCCGCGCGGGACGGCGGTGGTGCGCAGACCGCCGACCGGGCGGCCGTTGACGCAGATCTGCCAGCGCCGGGTGCGGCCGCCGGCGGGGGTGGGGGTCTCCGGGCTCTCGGGGCGCAGCGTGGTGGTCATGTCGGGGTCCCTTCCCCGCCGTCCGGGTCTTCTACCGGCCCGGGCGCCGCCGGCCCCGCCGGGTGGTCCCTCGGCGGGGGCGACGGGGCGTCCCGCTCAGGGGTCGAGGTCGTCGCCGCTGCGCTGGGCGAAGGTGGCCATGGCCTTGGCGGTGATCGGGCCGGGGCCGGGCAGTTCGCGGTCGTCGACGCGGGTGACGGCCTGGACGTCGCGCAGGGAGGAGGTCAGGAAGATCTCCTCGGCCTCCTGGAGGGCGTCCAGCGGGAGGTCGGCCTCCTCGGCGCCGCACCAGTCGACGACGAGTCGGCGGGTGATGCCGGCCAGGCAGCCGGAGGAGAGCGGCGGGGTGAGCAGGCGTCCGCCGAGGACGACGAAGACGTTGGAGCCGGTGCCCTCGCAGAGCCGGCCGGCGGTGTTGGCGAGCAGGGCCTCGGTGGCGCGGGCGCGGTGGGCGGCGGCCAGGGCGACGACGTTCTCGGCGTAGGAGGTGGTCTTGAGGCCAGCGACGGCGCTGTGCTCGTTGCGGCGCCAGGGGACGACCGTGACGGCGGTGGTGTCGGGGCGGCGGGTGGCGGTGCCGAGGGAGGCCACCAGGGTGGGGCCGCTGTCGCCGCGCTCGGAGCCGAGCGGCGCGGTGCCGCCGGTGTAGGTGATGCGCAGGCGGCCGAGCGGCATCGGGTTGGCGGCGAGGACGACGGCGCAGGCCTCGCGGACCAGATCGTGGTCGGGGTCGGGCAGGCCGAGGCCGCGGGCGGAGCGGGTGAGCCGCTCCAGGTGGCGGGTGACGGCGAAGGCCTTGCCGTCGACGGCCTTCATGGTCTCGAAGACGCCGTCGCCGGTGGTGAGTCCGTGGTCGAGGACGGGCAGGGCCGGGTCGGCGGAGTCGACGAGGGTGCCGTTGACCCAGCTGGTGGTCGGGTGCTGCATCGCGGAGGTGCTCCTCGCGGGACGGGCGCGGGCCGGCCGGCTGCGGGTGGCGGCGCCGGGCACGGTCCGTGTCGGGGGTTCAGTCGGTCTCGGGGCGGGTGTCGGTGCCCGACGCTATCGCGACCAGCCGGGCGGCTTTCAGCTCGGTTTCCGCCCATTCGCGCTCGGGGTCGGAGCCCCAGGTGATGCCGGCGCCGGTGCCGAAGCGCAGTTCGGGCGCCGCGGGGTCGGTCCGGTCGATCCAGAAGGTGCGGATGCCGACGGCGAGTTCGCCCTCGCCCCGGTCGGCGTCGACCCAGCCGACGGCGCCGCAGTAGGGGCCGCGGGGGGCGGTCTCCAGGGATTCGATGATCCGCAGGGCGCTGGACTTGGGGGCGCCGGTGACGGAGCCGGGCGGGAAGGTGGCGGCGAGCAGGTCGGGCCAGCCGGCGTCGGGGCGCAGGGTGCCCTCGACGGTGGAGACCAGGTGGACCAGGCCGGGGTGCTTCTCGACGGCGCACAGGTCGGGGACGGTGACGGTGCCGGTGGCGCAGACCCGGCCGAGGTCGTTGCGGACCAGGTCGACGATCATCACGTTCTCGGCGTGGTCCTTGTCGAGCAGGTCGTGCTCGGTGCGGCCGGTGCCCTTGATCGGGCCGGAGGAGACGGTGCGGCCGGTGCGGCGCAGGTAGAGCTCGGGGGAGGCGGTGGCGATCTCCACGCCGTGCTCGGGCAGCCGGATCGTTCCGGCGTAGGGGGCGGGGTTGCCGTGGGCGAGCAGGCCGGTGAGGGCGTCGACGTCGGAGCGGGCGGGGTCGGGCAGGGGCGCGGAGAGCACCCGGCAGAGGTTGGCCTGGTAGACCTCGCCGGCCGCGATGTGGTCGCGCACGCGGCGGACGCCCGCGGTGTAGGCGGCGTGGTCGAGGGAGCTGCGCCAGGCGCCGGCGGCGGGGCCGAGCCAGCCGGCGCCGGAGGGCGGGGCGGGGGCCGGGCGGACGTCGTCGAAGCGGGCGCAGGTGAGCCGGCCCTCGAAGTCGTAGGCGACGGCCCACCAGCCGGTGGAGTCCAGCGCGGCGGGGTCGGAGGTGACGTCGCGCAGTCCGGTCGCGAGGCGGCCGCCGAAGCGGGCGAGGGGGTGCTGGGGGGCGGGGTGGCCGGACACGGTTCTCCTGCACGGGGCTCTGCTGGGGGTTGCGGTGCCTGAAGTGTAGGTCGGGGGGCGTGAGCAGAGCCGGGCGTCGCGCGGGCGTACGCCGGATGACCTGGGGGTGTCACCGAGGGTGTCGATCCGCCCGCTCCTCACCCGTCCGGGCAGGTCGGCCCGGGGCCGGGCGGGGGGCGTCCGGCCCCGGCCTGCCGGGCACGCTGCGGGAACGGATTTTTAGCTGGCCCGGGAATCCGCTAGAGTTCAACACGTCGCCAGGGAGCGCAGCCGGGAGAACCGGTGAAGATCCCGGCCGACAGGCGGACGTGGCTCAGTTGGTAGAGCATCACCTTGCCAAGGTGAGGGTCGCGAGTTCGAATCTCGTCGTCCGCTCGGTGAAGGACAGTGTAAGATCGTCCTTCGAGTGTTGCCTGGTGGAGTGGCCGAGAGGCGAGGCAACGGCCTGCAAAGCCGTCTACACGGGTTCAAATCCCGTCTCCACCTCAAAGAGGTTCACCCGGCTCCGCCGGGTGGCCTCCCCGCGCGATTAGCTCAGCGGGAGAGCACTACCTTGACACGGTAGGGGTCACTGGTTCAATCCCAGTATCGCGCACCATGCCCGGCTCCGCCGGACACCTTCCCCGCGCGATTAGCTCAGCGGGAGAGCACCACCTTGACACGGTGGGGGTCACTGGTTCAATCCCAGTATCGCGCACGTCGATCTTCCAGGATCTCCGGATCCGGGGGTTCGCTGCGGCAGCACCGCACCAGCGCGATTAGCTCAGCGGGAGAGCACTACCTTGACACGGTAGGGGTCACTGGTTCAATCCCAGTATCGCGCACGTCAGACCCTCCGGGGTCTGCTGCAGGACCGCCTTACCAGGCGCGATTAGCTCAGCGGGAGAGCACTACCTTGACACGGTAGGGGTCACTGGTTCAATCCCAGTATCGCGCACAGTGACGGCCGGGGCCGCGACTCGTACGGGTCGCGGCCCCGGCCGTTTTCGGCGTTCCCGCCGGCAAGAAGGCAGCAGAAGAGCCGCGTACGGTCGCCCTCACCGACGTCCGTACGCGGCCTCTCCGCCTGCCGGGGCGCTCTGCGCGCCGCTCTCGCCCGTCCGCGGTCATCGCGGGCGCGGCCTCCCCGGCGGCACTGGCTCCCCGTCCCCAGGGGATCAGTGCCCGATCGTGGTGGGCACCCTCGGTGCCCGGCCGGTCAGCGGCCGATCAGCTCGGCCACCGCCTGGGCCTGGTTCGCCATCTGCTCCCAGCCGCCGAACAGGACGGCCAGCAGCACCGCGCAGGGCAGCGCCATGGCCACCGCCACCGCCGGGTGCCTGGTGGGCTCCGCGGCGCCGGGCTGGGTGAAGGCCGGCCGACGGCGGCGGGAGGTGGTTCCCGTGGGCTGCGGTGCCATGCCCTTGACTCCTCTTTCGTGCGCTCGGCCGGTGGATGGACGGTGGTGCTACGTGGACGCGGTGGACGGCTTACCTCGGGGGACGAGCTCCCCGTCCACCGCTGAGAACAACGGTATGGCGGGAGGGGGTTGGCGGGCGTCATGCCGTCGTACTGTTCTCCGGGCCTCCCGGAGGATGACGATCCCACTCTGGTAGTACTACCGCAGGCGGAGACGTCCGGGACCCGGTCCCAGGGGGAACCCTGAGGGGTGACCCCGAGAAACGATTCGGCAGCGCACCGCCAATGTCAGTCCAAGATCCGACAATCGGACGGTGGCTTCAGGTGTTGCGTATCAGCACACCGCAGCGGGCAGTCCGTAAGCTGTGCCAGACAGGAACTGACGACGCCCCATCCGACGGGGCCTCACCCACAGTCTGACGGGGAAACGAGAATGGCGATGATGCGGCTGAGGCGTGAGGACCCCCGCATCGTCGGGCCGTACCGCCTGCACCGGCGGCTGGGAGCCGGCGGCATGGGCGTGGTCTACCTCGGCTCGGACCGCCGGGGGCAGCGCGTCGCGCTCAAGCTGATCCGGGCCGAGCTGGCCGAGGACGTCGAGTTCCGCACCCGCTTCGCCCGCGAGATCGCCGCCGCCTCCAGGATCCGCGGGGGCTGCACCGCCCGGGTCGTCGGCTCCGACATCGAGACCGACCGGCCCTGGCTGGCCACCGCGTACGTGCCGGGGCCCTCGCTCTACAAGCGGGTCGGGGACGAGGGGCCGCTCGGCTGGCCCGAGGTCGCCCGGATCGGGGCGGCGCTCGCCGACGGGCTGGTCAAGGTGCACGAGGCCGGTGTCGTCCACCGCGACCTCAAGCCGTCCAACATCCTGCTCTCGCCGCGCGGGCCGCGCATCATCGACTTCGGCATCGCCTGGTCGCGCGGGGCCAGCACGCTCACCCACGTCGGCACCGCCGTCGGCTCGCCCGGCTTCCTCGCCCCCGAGCAGGTCCGGGGGGCCGCCGTCACGCCCGCGACCGACGTCTTCGCCTTCGGCGCGACGCTCGCGTACGCGCTCACCGGCGACACCCCGTTCGGCTCCGGGGCCTCCTCGGAGGTCATGCTCTACCGCGTCGTCCACGAGGAGCCCGACCTGTCGGCGGTGCCGCCGCAGCTGGCTCCGCTGATCGGGGCCTGCCTGGCCAAGGAGCCCGCCGAGCGGCCCGGCGCGGCCGCGCTGCACGAGCGGCTGAGCGAGCTGGCCGCGCGCGGCGCGGCGGCCGGCCCGGGCCCGGCGGCGGGCGGCGCGGCGGGCCACGGCTCCGGCGGGCCGTTCGGCCGCGCGCGCGGGGCGGTACGCGGCCAGGCCGGGGCGGCGGGAGCGGGTGCCGCGGCGGCGCGGGGCGCTGCCGGGCGCGGTGCCGCGCAGGGGCCCGGTACGGACCGCACCGGCGCTGCGGGGCACCCCGGACATTCCGCACACCCTGGGCATCCCGCACACCCGGCGCGGCCGGCCGGGGCGGTGCCGCCCGCATCGCCCGGCGCCGCGGCAGCACGCGGCGTCCCGGCGCCCGGGCGGGCGCCCGAGCAGTCCGCCACCGCCCGGGCCCGGGCGGGCGCGGGCGGCGGCGCGCCGCGGCGGGCCCCGGTGCCGGGAGACGGGCAGGCGGCCACCGCGCCGCTCCCCCGGCCCGAGGCGCTCCCGGCCACCCGGCCGATGCGCGAGCGCCAGCAGACCCCGCCCCCCCCCCGGCCCCCCCCCCCCCCCCCCCCCCGGCCGCCCCGGGGGGGGGGCGCCCCCCCGCCCCCCCCCCCCCCCCCCCCCGGGCC
>NZ_JBEOWI010000052.1:0-57178 GCF_040296005.1 Kitasatospora sp. NPDC002551
GCCCCCGCGCCCCCCCCCCCCCGCCCCCCACCGCAACCGCCCCCCCCCCCGAGCCCGGGCCCGGCCTCGGGGGGGGGGGGCGCCCCGGGGGCCCCCCCCCACCGCCGTTTCGCCGTGTTCGGAGCGATTCGTGCCGGTCCCGCGGTGCCCGGCGCCCCGGCGGTCGCCGGGGGACCGGGGAAAAGGAGCAGGGGCCTCCTCGTACGGGCGGGCGGGGTGCGGCAGGATGTCCGCCATGACGTCCAGCGTTCGTGACGAAGAGGCCCCGGCCGCGCCGGTGCCCGGGCCGCAGGCCAACACCGTGGTGGTGCCGGCGGACGAGGATCCGGTCGCGGCGGCCGGAAGCGAGGTGATCGGCGGTCCGCCCGGAAAGCGCGCGCTGCTCGGCGTCTCGTGGTGGATCCCGGCGCGCTTCCTGGCGCTGGTGGTGATCGTGGTCTCGGTGCTGGGCATGGCGCAGAAGCTGCCCTGCTACAACGCCGCCTGGTTCCAGCCCGGCTCGCCGCAGTACGTGCACGGCTGCTACAGCGACATCCCGCACCTGTTCTCCGGACGCGGCTTCGCGGCCGGCCTGCACCCGTACGTGGACCGGATCCCGGGCACCACCGGGGACCTCCAGTTCCTCGAGTACCCGGTGCTGACCGGCCTGTTCATGCAGATCTCGGCCTGGCTGACCCCCGGCGGCGGCACCCTGCAGGACCAGGAGCGGTGGTTCTGGACGATCAACGCCGGCCTGCTGATGGCCTGCGCGGTGGTCGCCGTGGTCGCGCTCTCCCGCACCCACCGGCGCCGCCCCTGGGACGCGCTGATGTTCGCCCTGGCGCCGGTCCTGCTGCTCAACGCCACCGTCAACTGGGACCTGCTGGCCGTCGCGCTGGCCGCCGTCGCGCTGGCCTGGTGGTCCGGCTCGCGGCCGCTCTGGGCCGGGGTGTTCATCGGCCTGGCCACCGCGGCCAAGCTGTACCCGGTGCTGCTGCTCGGCCCGCTGCTGGTGCTCTGCTGGCGGGCCGGCCGCTGGCGCGACCTGCGGGCGCTGCTCGGCGGCGCGGCCGGCGCCTGGCTGCTGGTCAACCTGCCGATCATGATGGCCAACTGGCAGGGCTGGTCGACCTTCTACGTCTTCAGCAAGCACCGCACCGAGGACTACGGCTCGCTGTGGCTGATCCTCATGCAGAACCGGGGTGTCGGGCTGGCCAACCTCGACACCTTCATCGCCGTCCTGATGGTGCTGAGCTGCGCGGGGACAGCGTGGCTCGGCCTCGCGGCACCCCGCCGGCCGCGGGTGG
This sequence comes from Kitasatospora sp. NPDC002551, assembly GCF_040296005.1. Lineage (NCBI taxonomy): Bacteria > Bacillati > Actinomycetota > Actinomycetes > Kitasatosporales > Streptomycetaceae > Kitasatospora > Kitasatospora sp. NPDC002551. The sequence continues at coordinate 1,287 of NZ_JBEOWI010000052.1, forward strand.
CCCAGCTGGCCTTCCTGGTGGTGGCCGCGTTCGTGGTGTTCAACAAGGTGTACTCGCCGCAGTACGTGCTCTGGCTGCTGCCGCTCGCGGTGCTGGCCCGGCCGCGCTGGCGGGACGTCCTGATCTGGCAGGCCTGCGAGGTGCTCTACACCCTGGGCATCTGGTCCCACCTGGGTTTCGTCACCGGGGCCAAGCAGCACGGGCTCGGCGAGTCCTGGTACCACTTCGCGGTCGTGCTGCACCTGCTCGGCACGCTCTACCTGGTCGGCATGGTGATCCGGGACATCCTGCTGCCGGACCGTGACCCGGTGCGCTGGGACGGCAGCGACGACCCGTCCGGCGGGGTGCTCGACGGCGCCCCGGACGTCTTCGTGCTCGGCGCCGCGCGCCGGATGCGCGAGGAGGAGAGCTACGCCGGGTACGCGCCGGCCGGCCCCGAGGCGTGGCTCGAGGAGCCGCCCGCCGCGGAACCGGCCGAGGAACCGGCCGCGAAGAAGGACTGACCGGCGGGACTCAGCGGTCCACCACGCGGTCGAAGTGCGTGGTGGTGTGCCGCACCTGCAGGCCGAGCTCGTCGCCGACCGCCGGCGGCTTGGCCTCCCCGTCCAGGAAGAGCAGCGAGACCTGCATGTGCGGCGGCTCGGCGAACCAGAGCTGCTTGCCCGCCCAGTGGTAGGGCGACTTGGTCTTGTTGACGGTCGCCAGACCGGCCCGGGCGATCCCCTTGGCGCGCGAGGACATCCCCTGCACGTACTTGGGCGCCTCCAGACCGATGCCGTGCGCGGTGCCGCCGGCCACCACCAGCAGGTGGCCGTCGGACGGCGCCGGGTGCTGGCGGTATCCGTAGCGGTCGCCCTTGCGCACCGGGGTGACGTCCAGCACCGTCGCCCGGACCTCCAGCGCGCCGTGGTCGCCCAGCCAGAGCCGGGTGCCGATCCGGGCCCGGAAGACGGTCTGCGGGAAGCGCTGGGCCAGCTGCTCCATGCCGGCCGCGCCGAGGTGGCTGACGAACACGGTGTGCACCGGGATGCCGGCGGCCCGGGCGGTCTCCACCCAGTACGCGACCTCCTCGACCGGGCTGGAGCCGTCCGGGCGGTCCATCGGCAGGTGCAGCGCGAGGCCCTCGAAGGCGACGCCTTCCAGCTCGGCGGCGACGGCCGGGAGGTCGTCCGCCGAGACGCCGTGCCGGCGCATGGTGGTCATGCACTCCACCACCACCCGGGCGCCGTGCAGCGCCCGCAGGCCGTCCAGGCCCGCCACCGTCCGGATCACCCGGGCGTGCGGCATCGGCAGCGCCTCCTCACCGACCCGGTAGGGGGTGAGCACCAGCAGTTCGCCGCCGTACCACTCGGCCGCGTCGGCGGCCTCGTAGGCGGTGCCGACCGCCAGCACCCCGGTGCCGAGGAGGGTCGCCTCCTCGGCCAGGCGGTGGTTGCCCAAGCCGTAGCCGTTGCCCTTGGCCACCGGCACCAGGCCGGGGAACTCGGCCAGCACGGAGCGCTGGTGGGTGCGCCAGCGTTCGGTGTCGAGGTAGAGCGACAGCGTCATCGGGTCATCTCCCAGAGGGTGTTGGGCACGGCTGCTCGGTGGCTCGGAGCGGGCTGCTCAGCGGCGCGACATGTAGAGGTCGAGGGCCTTGTGCAGCAGCTTGTTGAGCGGGAAGTCCCACTCGCCGAGGTACTCGGCGGCCTGGCCGCCGGTGCCGACCTTGAACTGGATCAGGCCGAACAGGTGGTCGTTCTCGTCCAGCGTGTCGGAGATGCCGCGCAGGTCGTACACCCCGCCGCCCAGGGCGTAGGAGTCGCGCATCATCCGCCACTGGATCGCGTTCGACGGCTTGACCTCGCGCTTGTGGTTGGCCGAGGCGCCGTAGGAGTACCAGACGTGCTCGCCGACGACCAGCATGGTGGTCGCGGCCAGCGGCTCGCCCTCGTGGTAGGCGATGTACAGCCGCATCCGGTTCGGGTCCTCGGCGGTGAGGGCCTTCCACATGCGCTGGAAGTAGGCCAGCGGGCGCGGGGTGAACTTGTCGCGCTCGGCGGTCACCAGGTAGAGCTGGTGGAAGACCGGAAGCTCGTCGTAGCCGCCCTGGACCACCTCGACGCCGCTCTTCTCGGCCTTCTTGATGTTGCGGCGCCAGAGCTGGTTGAAGCCCTTCTGGATGTCGTCCAGCGAGCGGTTGGCCAGCGGCACCTGGAAGACGTAGCGCGGCTGGACGTCGCCGAAGCCGGCGCCGCCGTCCTCGCCCTGCAGCCAGCCGGCCTTGCGCAGCCGGTCGGCGACCTCGAAGGCGCGCGGCTCGTACCAGTCGGCCTCGACGTCGCGCAGGCGCTTGGCCTGCTTGGCGGCGATGGCCTCCTTGATGGTCGGGGCGTTCCAGCGGCGGATGACCACCGGCGGGCCCATCTTCACCGAGAAGGCGCCCTGGGACTTCAGGTGCGACAGCATCGGCTGCAGCCAGCGGTCGAGGTCGCGGTCGAACCAGTCGATGACCGGGCCCTCGGGCAGGTAGGCCAGGTAGCGCTTGAGCTTGGGCAGCTGCCGGTACAGCACCAGGCCGGCGCCGACGAGCTGGTTGGCCTCGTCGAACCAGCCGATCGACTCGGAGCGCCACTCGGCCTTCACGTCGCCCCAGGACGGCACCTGCATGTGGCTCGCCGAGGCGCGGCTCCTGATGAAGGCGAGGTGCTCCTCGCGGGTGATCGTCCTCAGGCGCAGGCTCATGCTCGGTGCTCCTCGTCGGTCGGGCTGCGGTGGGCCCCGTCTTCTCGGTGTGACCCTATCGTCCGGGGTCCCGTCGGCCACGGGCACGGCGGCGCCCCCGCCGCGTACCCGTCCACCTGAAGACAAGTACGCCACGGGGGCGCCCGGGGTTCCTCGGGGAGGTGGGGCTAACCCCACAGTCCGCCGCGTGCGATGCCGAGGTAGAAGCCGATCGCCGAGGCGCCGAGCGCGATCATCAGGACGAAGCGCTCGGCGGTGGTGACGGAGATGTACATCCCGAGCAGGCCGGTGACGATCCCGAACAGGCCGGTCCACGAGGTCAGCAGGTGCAGGTTGTGGAAGAACGACGTGATGAAGGCGATCGCGCCCAGTGCGGCGGTGAGGCCGACCAGGGTGTTCTCCCGCGGGTGCGGGTGGCCGTCGGTGTTCAGGGTGAGGGCGGGCATGCGGTGGACGGTCTGGGCCATGTGTCCCACCTCCTGGCGTGGAGACGAACGGGCGGGAAACCCGTTCCGTCCAGATTGCGGCGGTTGGCCGGGTCTCACAACCCCTATGCGTTTTGTTCGTCCGTCCGGGTGCGGGTAGGGTGTGTCGTCTGCACTGGTGTAGTTGTGCCCTCCTCTGCCCTCTTCCGAGTGAACGAGGACGGGCTGTCCGACCCGGCCGCTACGGTGGCCGTGTCGTCACTGCTCCGGTGCCGACGCTGCACAACCCTCCTGCCACGGAGAGACCGTGGCCGCTGAGTCCAAAGGAGGTGGGTTACTCATGCGTCACTACGAGGTGATGGTGATCCTCGACCCCTCGGTCGAGGAGCGCGCCGTTTCCCCCCTGATCGAGAGCTTCATGGCTGTCGTCCGCAACGCGGGTGGCAAGGTCGAGAAGATCGACACCTGGGGTCGCCGCCGTCTGGCCTACGAGATCAACAAGCAGTCCGAGGGCATCTACTCGGTCATCGACCTGCAGGCCACGCCTGAGGTCGTCAAGGAGCTCGACCGCCAGCTGGGCCTGAGCGAGTCGGTTCTGCGGACCAAGGTCCTGCGCCCGGACACCCACTGAGCCACCTCTGAGGCCTTCGGGTCTCGGGTAGCTCGCGACCGCTGTTTCACGTGAAACAGCGGTGAACGGACATCTTCCCGAGAGGTCATCACCACCATGGCAGGCGAGACCGTCATCACCCTCGTCGGCAATCTCGTCGACGACCCCGAGCTGCGCTTCACCCCGTCGGGTGCGGCGGTCGCGAAGTTCCGCATCGCGTCCACCCCCCGCACCTTCGACCGTCAGACGAACGAGTGGAAGGACGGCGAGAGCCTCTTCCTCACGTGCAACGTCTGGCGGCAGCCGGCGGAGAACGTGGCCGAGTCGCTCCAGCGCGGCATGCGCGTCATCGTGCAGGGCCGGCTGCGCCAGCGGTCTTACGAGACCAAGGAAGGCGAGAAGCGGACGGTCTTCGAGGTCGAGGTCGACGAGGTCGGTCCGAGCCTGCGCTCGGCGACCGCGAAGGTCACCCGGGCCAACCGGTCCGGTGGTCCCCAGGGCGGCGGCTTCGGCGGCGGCCCGCAGGGCGGCGGCCAGGGCGGTGGCTGGGGCGGCGGTGGCGGCCAGCAGGGCGGCGGCTGGGGTGGCAACTCCGGCGGCCAGTCCGGCCCCTCCGACGACCCCTGGGCGTCCAGCGCTCCCTCTGGTGGAAACCAGGGTGGCGGCAGCTGGGGTGCCCCGTCCGGCGGCGGCTTCTCGGAAGAGCCCCCGTTCTAGAGCTGACAGATTTCGTGCGGCCTGGCCGCGGGCGTCGCGAGACGCCCGCCCAGCCGTGAACCCCAATGGAGCACACAATGGCGAAGCCGCCTGCTCGCAAGCCGAAGAAGAAGGTTTGCGTCTTCTGCAAGGACAAGGTCAACTACGTTGACTACAAGGACACGAACCTGCTGCGGAAGTTCATCTCCGACCGCGGCAAGATCCGTGCCCGCCGGGTCACCGGCAACTGCACCCAGCACCAGCGTGACGTCGCCACGGCCGTGAAGAACAGCCGTGAGATGGCGCTGCTGCCCTACACCAGCACCGCGCGCTAAGAGAGGGTGACCGAACAATGAAGATCATCCTCACCCACGAGGTGCCGGGCCTGGGCTCGGCCGGCGAGGTCGTCGAGGTCAAGGACGGCTACGCCCGCAACTACCTGGTCCCGCGTGGCTACGCCATCCGCTGGACCAAGGGCGGTCAGAAGGACGTCGACGCCATCCGTCGCGCCCGCAAGATCCACGAGATCCAGACCCTCGAGGCCGCCAACGAGGTCAAGGGCAAGCTCGAGGGCGTCCAGGTCAAGCTGGCCGTTCGCTCGGGCGAGGCCGGCCGCCTGTTCGGCTCGGTGACCCAGGCCGACGTCGTCGAGGCCATCAAGGCCGCCGGCGGCCCGGCGGTCGACAAGCGCGCCGTCGCGATCGCCTCGCCGATCAAGACCGTGGGCACCCACAAGGTCTCGGTCAAGCTGCACTCGGACGTCCAGGCCAACCTGGACATCGCCGTCGTCGCCGCCTGAGCCACGACCACGCACCGGTAGCGTCAGCTCCGTAGCAGTGGCCCGAGGGCCGGTCCCCCTTCGCGGGGACCGGCCCTCGGTCGTTCGCCGGGCGGCGCCGCTCAGCTCCGCACGGCGCCGGTGACCAGCCACCTGCCGCCGCGGGCCCGCCAGGCCAGGAAGCCGCCGCGGACCAGCATGAAGAGGTTCATCGCCCACCAGAGCCCGGCGAGCCCGGTGCCGCTGGCCGGCACCGCGAGCGCGACGGGCGCGAACACCGCGAGGGTGGCGAGCATCGCCCAGGCCAGGAACGGGCCGTCCCCGGCGCCCATCAGCACGCCGTCCAGGACGTAGACCAGGCCGGAGACCGGCTGGCAGAGCGCGAGCAGCAGCAGGACGGTGTTCAGCTGGTGCTGCACCGCCGGGTCCGGGGTGAACAGCGGGACGTACAGGGGGCGGGCGACCACCACCAGCAGGCCCAGCAGCAGGCCGGAGCCGATGCCCCACTCGATCATCCGCCGGGTGGCGGCCCTGGTGCCCGGGACGTCCCCGGCGCCCAGGTAGCGGCCGATGATGGCCTGGCCGGCGATCGCGATGGCGTCCAGGGCGAAGGCGATGAACAGGAAGACCGTCATGGCGATCTGGTGCGCGGCGATCTCGTCGTCGCCCAGCCCGGCGGCCACCGCGGTGGCGATCATCAGGATGGCGCGCAGGCTCAGGGTGCGGACCATCAGCGGTCCGCCGGCCCTGGCGCTCGCCCGTATCCCGGCCGCGTCCGGCCGCAGCGAGGCCTGCTCCCGGCGGGCGCCGCGGACCACCACGACCAGGTAGACGGCGGCCATCCCGGTCTGGGCGATCACCGTGCCCCAGGCCGAACCGGCCACCCCCAGCCCGGCGCCGTACACCAGGCCGACGTTCAGCCCGAGGTTGGCGGCGAACCCGGCGACGGCCACGTACAGCGGCGTCCGGGTGTCCTGGAGGCCGCGCAGCACGCCGGTGGCGGCCATCACCATGAGGACCGCCGGGATGCCGAGCGCGCTGATCCGCAGGTACGTCACGGCGTACGGGGCGGCGGTCGGCGAGGCGCCGAGCACGCCGGCCACCTGCGGGGCGAGCAGCAGGGTCAGCGCGACCACCCCGGCGGAGAGCGCCAGCGCCAGCCAGATGCCGTCGATGCCCTGCTGGATCGCGGCCCGGCGGTCCCCGGCGCCGATCCGGCGGGCCACCGCGGCGGTGGTGGCGTACGCGAGGAAGACGAAGACCCCGGTGGCGGTGGTGAGCGCGGCCGAGGCGACGCCGACGCCGGCCAGCTGGGCGGTGCCGAGGTGGCCGACGATCGCCGAGTCGGCCATCAGGAAGAGCGGCTCGGCGACCAGGGCGCCGAAGGCGGGGACGGCGAGGGCGAGGATCTCCCGGTCGTGCCGGCGGCGGTCGGTGGTGAGGGTCATGCCATCCAGGCTACTCATCCACAGGTAAGCGATGCCAGGGCCTTGTGCCACTTACTCGCACGGGCGAGCGACCGGCCCGTGCGTGTGTGTGTCCACCGCCACCCGGCTCTGTGTGAAGAATTTCTCATGCACAGCCCCGGGACGAGGGATGTGCAGGTCAGCGGGTTGACGGTGGATCGATGGTCTGGTTATCCACAGGGCTTTCCACAGGGGCGTCCACAGGTTTGCGGCACTTCTCCACAGCCGTGGGCCGCTCGTCCACACCCCCTGTGGATAACCGTCTTGGCTGAAGGCCGCCCGGCGCCTTAGCGTGGGCCCTCCGTCCGACACTCCCATCCGCCTCGGCGTCCGATTTGTCGGTGCGGTGGCGTAGAAAATGCGGTGGCGCGGAGTCGGGTTCCGCACCATCCCAGCCACCGGCAAGGCCCGCTCCAACTCGCACCACTCGCTGATCGGGGAACACGCGTGACCGGCCCCCAGTACGACGACCACGACGCCCCGCCGCCGGAGGACGACTGGCAGGGCGCCGACGACCCCTTCCCGGTCGGCGCCTTCGCCGACGCCCCGTTCCCGGACGGCCCGGGCGACCGGCTGCCGGTCTCGCGAGGCCGCGGCGGCCAGGGCCAGGGCGGCGGCTTCCAGAAGGGCGGCAAGGGCGGCCCGGGCGGGTCCGGCGGCTTCCAGCGGGACGGCGGCAAACGCCGCCAGGGCGAGGACGAGCGCGCCGAGGGCGGCCTGGACGGCTTCGAGCGCGTCCCCCCGCAGGACCTCGCGGCCGAGCAGTCCGTCCTCGGCGGCATGCTGCTCTCCAAGGACGCCATCGCCGACGTCGTCGAGGTGCTCAAGCCGGCCGACTACTACCGGCCCGCGCACGAGCTGATCCACGGCGCGATCCTGGACCTGTACGCGCGCGGCGAGCCGGCCGACCCGATCACCGTGGCCGGCGAGCTGACCAAGCGCGGCGAGCTCCAGCGGGTCGGCGGCCCCGGCTACCTGCACACCCTGGTCAACTCCGTCCCGACCGCCGCCAACGCCGAGTACTACGCGCAGATCGTGCACGAGCGCGCGGTGCTGCGCCGGCTGGTCGAGGCCGGCACCCGGATCGCCGGCATGGGCTACGCCGCCGAGGGCGACGTCGACGAGATCGTCAACGCGGCCCAGGCGGAGATCTACGCCGTCACCGAGCAGCGCACCAACGAGGACTACGCTCCGCTCGCCGACATCATGGAGGGCGCCCTCGACGAGATCGAGTCGATCGGCTCCCGCAACGGCCAGATGTCCGGCGTGCCGACCGGCTTCGCCGACTTCGACGCGCTCACCAACGGGCTCCACCCCGGCCAGATGATCGTCATCGCGGCCCGTCCCGCGATGGGCAAGTCCACCCTGGCGCTGGACTTCGCCCGGGCCTGCTCGATCCACAACAAGCTGCCGAGCGTGATCTTCTCGCTCGAAATGGGCCGCAACGAGATCGCCATGCGCCTGCTCTCCGCCGAGGCCCGGGTGGCGCTGCACCACATGCGCTCCGGCTCCATGACGGACGACGACTGGACCAGGGTGGCCCGCCGGATGCCGGACGTCAGCGAGGCGCCGCTGTTCATCGACGACTCGCCGAACCTGTCGATGATGGAGATCCGCGCCAAGTGCCGCCGGCTCAAGCAGCGCAACGACATCAAGCTGATCGTCATCGACTACCTCCAGCTGATGCAGTCCGGCGGCTCCCGCCGGGCCGAGAACCGCCAGCAGGAGGTCTCCGACATGTCGCGAAACCTGAAGCTGCTGGCCAAGGAGCTGGAGGTGCCGGTGATCGCGCTCTCCCAGCTGAACCGAGGCCCCGAACAGCGCACCGACAAGCGCCCGATGGTCTCCGACCTGCGCGAGTCCGGCTCGATCGAGCAGGACGCCGACATGGTCATCCTGCTGCACCGGGAGGACGCCTACGAGAAGGAGTCCCCGCGCGCGGGCGAGGCCGACCTCATCGTCGCCAAGCACCGTAACGGCCCCACCGCCACCATCACCGTGGCCTTCCAGGGCCACTACTCCCGCTTCGTCGACATGACCCGGGACTGACCCCCCCCGACCGGGGGGTAGTGCAGAGCCCTTCCGGCCCGGGCGCTAGCCTCCCGGCATGACAGTGCGAAGACGACCTTTCTCCGCGCGGGCCGGCGGCGCGACGACCCCGCCTGGCGGCGGCGCCCGGCTGGGCTGGCTCGACGCTCTGCGCGGCTTCGCCGCGCTGATGGTGGCCTTCCACCATTTCGAGGTGGTCAACATCCTGCCGCCCGCCATCGGCGGGGCGATCTGGTGGCACTTCGACCTCGGGCTCTACGGGGTCATGCTGTTCTTCATCGTGAGCGGGTACATCATCCCGGCCTCGCTGGAGCGGCGCGGTGACGTCAGGGCGTTCTGGATCGGCCGGATCTTCCGGATCTACCCGGCCCTGATCATCGGGATCGCGGTCTCGATCATGATCCTGCCCGAGGGCGACGGGGCGGTGACGATCTTCCGCACCGGCCACGACCTGATCGCCCTGGTCGCCAACGGGACGATGCTCCAGGACTTCCTGGGCGTCTACAACGGCCTCGCCGTGACCTGGACCCTCTGCTACGAGATGGTCTTCTACTTCGTGGTCACCGCGCTGTTCACCCTCAACTGGCACCGCAAGAGCGGCGCGATCTCGGTCGGGCTCGCCGCGGTGGCGCTGCTCTTCGGCACCTCGATCGCCACCATGCAGCTGACCCACAACATCGACGAGGTGCGCAACCTCGTCGCGGCGGCCGCCCTGGTCATGGTGATGGGCCTGGCCTGCATGCTCAGCGGCAACGCGGTGCTGACCCGTACCGGTGCCGTCCTGGTGGCCGGCCTCGGCGTCGTCCTGGTGGTCAACAACAGCCGGGCGCCCGCCTTCGAGACCTGGATGATCTTCGCCACGATGTTCGCCGGCACCGTCGTGTACCGGGCCGAGCGCGGGCAGATGGAACGGCTCCCGGCCTGGTTCTGCCTCGGCTTCGTGATCGTCGCGGGTGCGGCCGTCGGGTGGATGTACAACAAGAACGGCATGGAGTCGAACACCTGGACGGCGGGCTGGATCTCCTGGACCGCCTCGTACCTGGGTGCCTGGCTCAGCTTCGGGATCGGGATGGCGCTGCGCAAGCGCAGGTTCCCGAAGGTGCTGACCTGGCTCGGAGCGATCAGCTTCTCGGTCTACCTGCTGCACAACCCGATCCTGCACACCATCGCGCCCAAGCTGGGCGTGCCCCCGCTGCCGACCACGGGCGCCGGCAAGCTGCTCTGGACCGCGGAGTTCCTGGGCGCCACCCTGCTGGCGAGCTACCTGCTGTACCGGCTGGTCGAGATCCCCTTCCAGAACCTGGGCCGGCGCCTGACCAAGGCGGTGAACGCCCGCTGGCCCGCGCAGCCGCTGGAGGCGGTGGGCGGGGCGCTCCCGGCCGCCCGGACGGACGGGACGGCCGGGCCGGACGGTGCGGCGGCCGCGGCGCCCGCGGATCCGGCGCCGGTGGCCGCCGGGGCGGAGCGCGACCGGTAGCCGGACCGCGGTCGGGGCCCCGGAGGGTCGGGGCCCCGGCGTCAGAGGGTGACGGTCGCGCGGAAGACGGTGGCGGTGCCGTTCAGGTGGGTGGGGGCGCCGGTGGCGGGGAGGAAGGCGGACTCGCCGCGGGACAGTTCCAGCGCGGTGCCGTCCGCCGCGGTCAGCCGGGCGGTGCCGGCGGTGCAGAGCAGGATCTGCGGGGCCTCGCCGCCGACCGTCCGCTCCCGGCCGTCCAGCGCGAACCGGGAGAGCCGGAACTCGTCGATCGGCACCGGGTACAGCTCCTCGCCGGGCGTCCCGTCGACCGCGACCGGCAGCAGCGGCGTGGGCGCGCAGGCGGCGAACTCGACGACCCGGAGCAGTTCCGGCACGTCGATGTGCTTGGGGGTGAGCCCGGCCCGCAGCACGTTGTCCGAGTTGGCCTGGAGCTCGACGCACAGGCCGTGCAGGTACGCGTGCGGGACGCCGGCGCCCAGGTAGAGCGCCTCGCCGGCGCGCAGCCGGACGTGGTTGAGCAGCAGTCCGGCGATCAGCCCGACGTCGCCCGGGAAGTCCCGGGCGATCCGGGTGTACGGCGCGTACGGACCGTCCGGGTCCTCGGCGGCGGCCTTGCCGAGCGCGTCGGCGGTCTCCCGGACCGCCTCCGCCGCCTCGGGCCCGGACAGGGTGAGCACGGCGGCCAGGGCGCCGCTGAGCGCCTCGGACTCGTCCTCGGCGCCCAGCAGGGCGATCACCGGCTCCAGCGCGGGCACCGCGAGAGCGGCCAGCAGCGCGGCCGCCCCGGCGGGCCGGCGGAAGCCGCAGAGACCGTCGAAGTCGCCGAGCGCGCAGATGAGTTCGGGCTTGTGGTTGGCGTCCCGGTAGTTCCGGTGTGGGGCGTCCAGCGGGATCCCCAGGGCGTTCTCGGCGGCGTACCCGGCGCGGGCCTGTTCGAGCGAGGGGTGGGCCTGGATGGAGATCGGGATGCCCGGGGCGAGGACCTTGAGCAGGAACGGCAGGGAGGGGCCGAAGCGGGCCACCGAGGCGGCGCCCAGCTCGCCCTCCGGGTCGGCGGCGATCAGCTCGTCCAGCCGGCGCGGCCCGTCGCCCCGGTCCGCCCGCGACGGGTCCCCGGGATGGGCGCCCATCCACAGCTCGGCCTGCGGTTCGCCGGTCGGCTCCTGCCCGAGCAGCTCGGGGAGCGCGGTGGCCGAGCCCCAGGCGTACGGGCGGACGGTGTTGACGAGCTTGTCCATGGGCGCGGTCCTGCTCCTTGCTGCAGTGGCTGGTGGGCCTCGCCGCCGTCAGGCGGCTGCGGGCGGGGGCGGACGGGTTCGGGCATCCGGGCAAAGGCCGGGCATCGACCCTAGCCGACCTGCACCTCCGCCGGGGAAACGGCGGGCGCCGGCCGGGAGTGCCGCGCGCGGAAGGTCGGTCCGAGGGCGCGGTAGTAGGATGCCAGGACCCAGTGTTTTCCACGGTGTCGTCCGGGCCGGCGGGGTGCCGGCCGGGACTGTGTCTTCCGATGAGTGCGGGCAATGGTGACCGGCACGTCCCGCCACCGGCCGAGAGGTTAGTACGTGACCGTCAACCAGCAGGGTTTCGCCGATCTCGGCCGGGTGCTGGTGATCATCCCCACCTACAACGAGGCGGAGAACGTCGAGCGCATCGTCGGCCGGGTGCGCGCCGCCGTCCCCGAGGTGCACGTCCTCGTCGCCGACGACAACAGCCCCGACGGCACCGGCGAACTGGCCGACAAGCTGGCCGCCGAGGACCCCCAGGTACACGTCATGCACCGCAAGGGCAAGGAGGGGCTGGGCGCCGCCTACCTGGCCGGCTTCCGCTGGGGCATCGACGAGGGCTACGACGTGCTCGTCGAGATGGACGCCGACGGCTCCCACCGCCCCGAGGAGCTGGGCCGGCTGCTGACCGCGCTGCGCGGCGCCGACCTGGTGCTGGGTTCGCGCTGGGTCCCCGGCGGCCGGGTGGTGAACTGGCCGAAGTCCCGGCTGCTGCTCTCCCGCGGCGGCTCGACCTACTCGCGGCTGATGCTGGGCGTGCCGATCCGGGACGTCACCGGCGGCTACCGGGCGTTCCGCAAGGAGACCCTGCTGGGCCTCGGCATGGACCAGGTCGCCTCGGCCGGTTACTGCTTCCAGGTCGACCTGGCCTGGCGGACCGTGAAGGCCGGCTTCAAGGTCGCCGAGGTGCCGATCACCTTCGTCGAGCGGGAGCTGGGCGCGTCCAAGATGAGCCGGAACATCGTGGTCGAGGCGCTGTGGCGGGTCACCTCCTGGGGTGTCGCCGACCGCGTCGCCAAGCTGACCGGCCGCAAGGGCTGATCCCGGCGGCGACGAGCCGCCGACCGGACATGTGATCGGGAAGGCGCGCCCCCGCCGGGCGCGCCTTCCGCGTTTTCCGCGCGCCGTACTCCCATGCTGTAGGGCGCGGCCACTGCCGCCGTGATGCGCACCACCACCGCTTCACGCACCACCACCGCTTCACGCACCACCGCCTCACGCACCACCGACGCCGAGCCGGACCGGAACCGGGACCGCCGAACCAGAGGGAGCAGCCAGTGACGTCGTCCCCGTCCGAGGAGAACGCCGGCGCGGACCCGCTCGACGCGGAGAGCGCCGCACCGCCGGTCCGGCCGCTGGAGGTCGACGTCTTCACCGGCCCCGAGTCGGCCTTCTTCGCCACCTCCACGCTGATCCTCGGCGAGCACACGGCGATCCTGGTCGACGCCCAGCTCACCCGCAGCGCCGGCCGCGAGCTGGCCGAGTGGGTGGCGGGCAAGGGCCGCCGGCTGCTCGCCATCGTGATCACCCACCAGCACCCCGACCACTACTTCGGTGCCGAGGAGGTGCTGCGGCTCTTCCCCGACGCGCGGCTGCTGGCCGCGCCGCCGGTCGTCGAGGGCATCCTGCGCACCGCCGCCGCGAAGGTCGCCCAGTGGAAGCCGGTGTTCGGCGACGACATCCCGGACCACCCGCTGGTCCCGGCCCCGCTGCTGCCCCAGCCGCTGATGGTCGACCGGCAGGTGATCCCGGTGCTGCTGCTCGGGCAGGGCGACTGCGGCGGCTCCACGGTGGTGCACGTGCCGAGCATCCGCACCGTGGTGGCCGGCGACTTCGCGTACAACGGCACCCACGTCTGGACCGCCGACACCACGCCGGAGCAGCGCACCGCGTGGGTCCGCAACCTCGGCCGGATCGCCGAACTCGGCGCGGACCGGGTGATCGCCGGGCACCGGGCACCCGAGCAGGGCGACGACGCGGCCCGGGTGCTGGCGTTCACCGGGGAGTACCTGCAGGACTTCGACCGGCTGCTGGCCGAGCACCCGGACGACCCGGAGGCGCTGGTCGCGGCGGTGAACCGGCGGTACGGGGAGCTGACCCTGCCGGCCGTGCTGGAGCTGAGCGCCGCCGCCAACATCGCCGCCGCCCGCACCGCCGCCGCCGAGCCCGAGGACACCGTCGAGGCCGCCGTCCTCGCCCCGGAGCCGGACGACGCCGCTGCCGAGCCGGAGGACACCGCTGCTGAGCCGGACGACACCGTCGAGGCCGCCGTCGTCCCGGAGCCCGAGGAGGGCGGGAAGACCGCCTGAGGTCCGCGGCGGATACTGGCGGCATGACGCCGTACGACGTGATCGTCCCGGCCGGGGGCGCCGCCCGGCGGCTCGGCGGGGCCGACAAGCCCGGTCTGACGGTCGGCGGGGCCACCCTGCTGGACCGGGTGCTCGCCGCCTGCGCGCAGGCCCGGACCACCGTGGTGGTCGGCCCGGTCCGCCCCACCGCCCGGCCCGGGGTCCGGTGGACCCGCGAGAGCCCGCCGGGCGGCGGTCCGGTGGCCGCCGTCGCCGCCGGACTGGCCGAGGTGACCGCCGACCTGGTGCTGCTGTTCGCCGCCGACCTGCCGTTCCTCGACCGGCGGACCGTCCACCGGCTGGTCGACGCCCTCGACGGGGCCGGGCCGCGGACCGCGGCGGCCGTCCTGGTCGACGCCGCCGGCCGCGACCAGCCGCTCGCCGCCGCCTACCGCACCGCCGCCCTGCGCGCCGCGCTGGCCGCCGTCGGGGACCCGGCCGGGCTCCCGCTGCGCAGGCTGACCGGCGCCCTGCCCACCCTCCGGCTGGCCGACACCGACGACGTCACCTACGACTGCGACACCTGGGAGGACCTGGAGCAGGCCCGCGAACGCGACGGCGGCAAGGGCTGATCCCCGCCGGGACCGGCCCGTCCACCGGGCCCGCTCACCGGCCCGGCACCCCGGCGTGAGCGAAACGACGCGTGTCGCTCACCGGGCAAACATCCCGGAGAAACCGCCGATCGGGCAGCATGTTCGCATGGAGCGCACGCTGGATGACTGGATCGCCGAGGTCCGTGCCGAGCTGGACATCGACCTGGACGTCGACGTCCGCGGCCTGCTCGACCTGGCCCGGGTGGTCGCGCACGGGGTGGACCGGCCCGCGGCCCCGCTGACCGCCTTCCTGATCGGCTACGCGGCCGCGCAGCGCGGCGGCGGCCCGGAGGCGGTCGCCGAGGCCTCCGGGCGCACCGCCGCGCTCGCCGAGCGCTGGGCGGCGGCCAGGGCCGGCGACCCGGGGCAGCCGTGAGCGTGATGGCGGAACCCGTCGCGCCCGCCCCGGCCCGCCCGGCCCGCTGGGCGGCGGCCCGGGAGACCGCCCGCCGGGCCGGCCGCCCCGCGCTGCCCGCGCTGAGCCTGCCGCTGGACGGCGCGCTCGGCCACACCCTCGCCGAGCCGCTCACCGCGCTCACCGACCTGCCGGCCTTCGACACCTCGGCGATGGACGGCTGGGCGGTGGCCGGCCCCGGCCCCTGGCAGGTCGGCGGCCGGCTGCTCGCCGGGCGCCCCGCCGACGGCCCGCTGGCCGACGGCGCCGCCGTCGAGATCGCCACCGGGGCCCAGCTGCCACCCGGTGCCACCGCCGTGCTCCGCCGCGAGCACGGCGAGCCGGGCGGTCCGCTGCTTCGCGAGCGCACCGCCGGCGCGCTGACCACCGGCCAGGACGTCCGGCCGCGCGGCCAGGAGTGCCGGCGCGGCGAGGTGCTGCTGCCGGCCGGCACCCCGGTCGGCCCGGCGGTGCTCGGCCTGGCCGCCGCCTGCGGCCACGACCGGCTGTCCGTGCGCCGCCGCCCGGTGGTGGAGCTGCTGGTGCTCGGCGACGAGCTGCTCGGCTCCGGTCTGCCCCGGGACGGCCTGGTCCGGGACGCGCTCGGCCCGCTGCTGCCGCCGTGGCTGCGCGCGGCCGGCGCCGAGACCGGCGAACCGCGCTCCGTCCGCGACGACCTCGGCCTGCTCCGGGACGCCCTGCGGCACTCCGCCGCGGACGTGGTGGTCACCACCGGCGGGACGGCGGCCGGTCCGGTGGACTTCCTGCACCGGGCGCTGGCCGAGTGCGGCGCCCGGCTGCTGGTGGACGGGGTCGCCGTGCGCCCCGGCCATCCGATGCTGCTCGCCGAACTCCCCGGCGGGCGCCATCTGGTGGGTCTGCCGGGCAATCCGCTGGCCGCCGTCGCCGGAACGGTGACGCTCGCCCTGCCACTGCTGCGGGCGCTGTCCGGCCGCGGCGCCGACGAGCCGGTCCTGGCCGTCGCCGTCGACCCGCTGCCCGGTCACCCGGTGGACACCCGGCTGCTGCCGGTGCGGAGGACCGCCCGCGGCGTGGTGCACCTGCGCCACGACGGTCCGGCGATGCTCCGCGGCCTGGCCCGGGCCGAGGCGCTCGCGGTGGTGCCGCCGGGCGGCGCCGCGGCCGGTGACGAAATCGAACTGCTGGAGGTCCCGTGAGTGTCCGACGCGTCCGGGGACGGTCGGCCGGACCGTCCGTTCCCGGCACCGAGCCCTGGGCCGACGCCGGGATCGTGCTGCCCGCCCGGCGCTCCGCCCCGGCGGTGCGGCAGGTCGGCTCCCGGCTGCTGCTGGCACTCGGCGTCCTGGTGGCCACCACCGTGATCGTCTGGCTGGACCGCGACGGCTACAACGACAACGCCGGCGGCGGGCTGAGCTTCCTGGACTCGGCGTACTACGCCACGGTGACGCTCTCCACCACCGGGTACGGCGACATCACCCCGTTCAGCGACAGCGCCCGGCTCACCAACATCTTCGTGGTCACTCCGCTGCGGGTGGTCTTCCTGATCATCCTGGTCGGCACCACCCTCGAAGTGCTCACCGAACGCACCCGTCAGCAGTGGCGGTTGAACCGCTGGAGGTCCACCGTGCGCGAGCACACCGTCGTGATCGGCTACGGCACCAAGGGCCGCAGCGCCATCGACACCCTGCTCGGGCAGGGGGTGCGCAAGGAGGAGATCGTGGTGGTCGACCCGCAGCGCAAGGCGGTCGACCAGGCCGCCCAGCAGGGCCTGGTCGGCGTGGTCGGCGACGCCACCCGGACCGACACCCTGCTGCGCGCCGGACTGCCCACCGCCGCCCGGGTGGTGGTCGCGCCGGAGCGGGACGACACCGCCGCGCTGATCACCCTGACCGCCCGCCAGCTGACCCGCGCGGCGACCATCGTCGCGGCGGTGCGGGAGGACGAGAACGCCCCGCTGCTGCGGCAGAGCGGCGCCGACGTGGTGGTCACCAGCTCCAGTTCGGCGGGCCGGCTGCTGGGCATGTCGATGCTCAGCCCGCACGCCGGCGCGGTGATGGAGGACCTGCTCACCTACGGCAACGGCCTGGACGTGGTCGAGCGCCCGGTCACCCGGGCCGAGGCCGGGCACGACCCGCGCGAACTCGACGACCTGGTGGTGGCGGTGGTGCGCGGCCGGCGGGTGATCAACTACACCGAGGCGGAGGCGCGGACGCTGCAGCTCACCGACCGGGTGATCGTCATCAAGTCGGCCGAGGGGGCGTAGGGTTCCCGCCATGACCGGTCAACCGCAGCTCCCGTTCGGCACGTTCGACTTCTCCGCCCCCGCGCTGGAGGTGGTGGACCGGCTGGCCGCCCCGGTGGCCGACGCGCTGAAGAACTGGGACGACCGGGAGGCCGCCCGGTCCGTGCTGTACGTCGAGACCGATCCGGAGAAGGCCGACACCGCCGTCTTCTGCGAGACCTACGGCGTGCCGCTCGACGCCTCGGCGAACTGCGTGGTGGTCGCCGCCAAGCGCGGCGGGGAGACCACCCTGGCCGCCTGCCTGGCGCTGGCGACCACCCGGGTCGACGTCAACCGGACGGTCCGCAAGCACCTGGAGGCCCGCAAGGCCTCGTTCGCGCCGATGGACACCGCCGTCGAGGCGACCGGCATGGAGTACGGCGGCATCACCCCGATCGGCCTGCCGGCCGACTGGCCGCTGCTGGTCGACGCGGCGGTGGCGGCGGCCCCGTTCGTCCTGGTGGGCAGCGGGCGGCGGCGCGGCAAGCTGATCCTGCCGGGCGCGGCGGTGGCCGCGCTGCCCGGCGCCGTGCCGCTCGACGACCTGGCCGGCTGACGGCGCGGGTCGCCCGACCGCCGGGCCGCCGGCGCGCAGTAGCGTCGGGCCCATGCATGCGATGACGATTCCTGAACCCGGCGGGCCCGAGGCACTGGTCTGGGCGGAGGTGCCGGACCCGGTGCCCGGGGAGGGCGAGGTCCTGGTCGAGGTGGCGGCCACCGCCGTCAACCGCGCCGACCTGCTCCAGCGGCAGGGTTTCTACGACCCGCCGCCCGGCAGCCCCCGCTACCCGGGCCTGGAGTGCGCGGGCCGGATCGCCGCGCTCGGCCCCGGGGTGTCCGGCTGGGCGGTCGGCGACGAGGTCTGCGCGCTGCTGGTGGGCGGCGGCTACGCGCAGCGGGTCGCGGTGCCGGTCGGCCAGCTGCTGCCGGTGCCGGACGGGCTGACCCTGGAGCAGGCCGCCGCGCTGCCCGAGGTGGTCTGCACGGTGTGGTCCAACGTCTTCCTGACCGCGCACCTGCGGCCGGGCGAGACGGTGCTGGTGCACGGCGGTGCCAGCGGCATCGGGACGATGGCGATCCAGCTGGCCAAGGCGGTCGGCGCCCGGGTGGCGGTGACGGCGGGCGGGCCGGAGAAGCTGGCCCGCTGTGCGGAGCTGGGGGCCGACGTGCTGATCGACTACCGCGCGCAGGACTTCGTCGAGGTGCTCCGGGAGGCCACCGGCGGCGCCGGGGCGGACGTGGTCCTCGACATCATGGGCGCCAAGTACCTGCAGCGGAACGTGGACGCGCTGGCCGTCAACGGGCGGCTGGTGATCATCGGGCTGCAGGGCGGGGTGAACGGCGAGCTGAACCTCAACACGCTGCTGCGCAAGCGCGGCGCGGTGATCGCGACCAATCTGCGCGGGCGGCCGCTGGCCGAGAAGGCGGCGATCGTGGCGGCGGTGCGCGAGCACGTCTGGCCGCTGGTCGCCTCCGGGGTGGTGAAGCCGGTGGTCGACCGGGTGCTGCCGCTGACCGAGGCCGCCGAGGCGCACCGGGTCCTGGAGGCCGGCGGGCAGGTCGGCAAGGTGGTGCTGCGGGCGTGACGGCCCCGCCCGGAGCCGGCGGGGGCCTGCCTTCCGCCGGTCCGGGCCGTCCGACATGCCCGGAATGCCGGGCTGTGTGAGTCTGGACGGGAGCTGTCCCGCCGCCGACCCCGCCCCGCGCGGTCGGCCGTCGCGGAAGGACCTCGACCGTGCCCGCACCTTCGTCCGCGTTCCTCGGGCCACTGCCCGCAGCACCACTGCCGTCCCCGTCCCGGCGGTTCCCCGGGTGCGTCCGGGGCCGGGCGGGTATCCGCCCGGTCACCCGTCTCCTGGGCGGCCGCCGCGCCGAGCGGCGTGCCCGGCGGCTGCTGGTGGCGGCCGTGCTCGGCCTCGCCGTGCCGCTGGCCCTCGGCCCGGCGGCGGTGGCCGTGCCGACCGGTCCGACCGGGGCCACCGGCGTCGTGCCGGTCCCGGTGGTCTCCCCGGGACCGACGGCCGGGCCGTCCGCCCCGCCGTCCCCGCCGTCCCCGCCGTCCCCGGCGTCCCCGGCGTCCCCGGCGTCCCCGGCGTCCCCGGCGTCCCCGGCGTCCCCGCCGTCCCCGGCGGCCCCGTCCGCGCCGTCCGTCGCCTCGTCCCCGACCGTGACCGGGACTGCGGCGGCGTCCGCGACGGCGGCCCCGGCCCCGGCCTCCCCGGCGGCGTCCGCCGTCCCGGAGCCGTTTGCCACGGAGCCGGTCGTCCCGGAGCCCGCCGTGCCGGAGCCCGCCGCCGGGGAGTCCTCGGCGCCGGCGGCGGCGCCCGAGGCCGCCGAGAAGTCCGTGACCGCCCCCGCGACCGCCGTGGTGTCGGCCGGGACGCCCGGGTGGCAGCGGACCGGGCACCTGCGCCCCGGCCTCCCCCGGGCCGAGTGGGAGCAGCGCCGGCTGCGGCACCACCCCGCCTCGGCGCCGGAACGCACCGGGCGCGGCCCCGGGCACGCCGCCGGGCAGACCCCGGAGCAGCCCGTCGAGAGCGCGCCGGACCCCGCCGCGGCCCCCTCGGGGACGGCCGGCGCCGAGGCCCCGGCCGAGCCCTCCGACGGCGCCGGGAGCGCGACGCTGGCGCTCGGCCCCGGGGCGCAGACCGTGGTGGCCGGCCCGGTGGTGCTGCCCACCCGGTGGGACGACGCCTCCACCCGCCAGTTCCCGCTCGGCGCCGGGCTCGGTCTGATCGGCTGCGGGCTGGGCCTGATCGGCCTGCGGTTGCGGCGCGGCTGACCGCGCGCCGCCGCCCGGAGCGTCCCGCCGCCCGGAGCGCCCTGCCGGCGGGAGCGCCCCGGGCCGCACGAAGCCGAGCCCCGGTACCCGGGCGGACTGAGTATCCGTACGGATACCGGCCCGCGTGCCCGGGGCGTAGCGTCGTTGCCCGGGTGGCCGGGGGCCTCCACTCCGGCAACCCCAGTGAGGGAGAATGTGGTTCATGACGAATCCGATGAACGAGCGCTCGTCGCACGAGTTCCACCAGGCCATGGGCGGGCAGTCGCAGGACGGCCAGAAGGTGCTGATCGTCGGACCGGACGGGCTGCCGGTGGGCCAGGGGATGGTCGGCATGGCCGGGGACGACGAGGGGGACGGCCCGCGTGAACTGCCGGTGACCGAGATGGTCGAGCAGCCGGCCAAGGTCATGCGGATCGGCAGCATGATCAAGCAGCTGCTGGAGGAGGTCCGGGCGGCTCCCCTCGACGAGGCCAGCCGGGCCCGGCTGAAGGACATCCACGCCAGCTCGATCAAGGAGCTGGAGCTCGGCCTGGCGCCCGAGCTGGTCGCCGAGCTGGAGCGGCTTTCGCTGCCGTTCACCGAGGACTCGATCCCGACCGAGGCGGAGCTGCGGATCGCCCAGGCGCAGCTGGTGGGCTGGCTGGAGGGCCTGTTCCACGGCATCCAGACCGCGCTGTTCGCCCAGCAGATGGCGGCCCGGGCGCAGCTGGAGCAGATGCGGCGGGCGCTGCCGCCGGGCCTGCACGGCGCGGAGCCGGAGGGCGACGAGCCGGGCGAGGGCCGCGGCATCCGTTCCGGCCCGTACCTGTAAGGCCGTACCTACGCGTAGGCCGTACCCGTACCGCCACGGCCCCGCCGGGCCGCGGGGCCCCGGGCACGGCACGGCGTCCCGGGGCCGTACGCGCGACCGGCCGGTACCCGGTCGCGACCCGGACACAGTGTCGGCCCTGGGCCGGTCGGTGTCGGCGCGAGCCGATACCCTGAGCCCCTGTCGCAGGCCGGGCGAGCACCGCGACAGGGGTCGGGCGGGCCAGCGGGCCGGGCCCGGACAACGCACGGACGAGACCGAACGTCACGGTCGCGGCGGCAGGGCCGCGCCGAGGGGGAGCAGAGGACCATGAGCGAGCACGGCAACGCGGCGGTCGAGGGCTACTCCCTGGGCAACGGGCGGTACGTGCTGCAGCGGGTGCTGGGCGAGGGCGGCATGGCCTCGGTCCACCTCGCGTACGACAGCGTGCTGGACCGCCAGGTCGCGCTGAAGAGCATGCACGCCGAGCTGGGCCGGGACGACTCGTTCAAGGAGCGGTTCCGCCGCGAGGCGCAGGCGGTGGCCCGGCTGGAGCACCCCAACATCGTCACGGTGTACGACAGCGGCGAGGACATCGCCCCGGACGGCTCCAGCACCCCGTACATCGTCATGCAGCTGGTCGACGGCAAGGGCCTGCGGGACGCCATCAACGAGGCGGTCGCCCAGCAGGGCGCGATCGCGGTCGAGGAGGCGCTGCAGGTCACCATCGGCGTGCTGAACGCGCTGGAGGCCTCGCACGACATGGGCCTGGTGCACCGCGACATCAAGCCCGGCAACGTCATGTTCGACCGCAAGGGCAACGTCAAGGTCATGGACTTCGGCATCGCCCGCGCGCTGGAGAGCGGGGTCACCTCGATGACCCAGACCGGCATGGTGGTCGGCACCCCGCAGTACCTCTCGCCCGAGCAGGCGCTCGGCAAGCCGGTGGACGCCCGCTCCGACCTGTACTCGGTCGGCGTGATGCTCTTCGAGATGCTCACCGGCCAGCTGGTCTTCGACGGCGACTCGGCCTTCTCGATCGCGTACAAGCACGTCCAGGAGGAGCCGCCGGCGCCGTCCACGCTCAACCCGCGGCTCAGCCCGGCGGTCGACGAGTTCGTGGCCAGGGCGCTGCGCAAGGACCCGGCGCACCGCTTCCCGAGCGCGGCGGCGATGCGCGAGGAGGCGGAGCGGCTGATGGACGCGGGCAAGGGCGGCGGCAGCCCGCTGGCGGCCAGCAACCCGCTGGTGATCACCGACGGGCCGCGCTCGGTGCACGCGGCGCCGCAGGCCCCGCGGACGCCGACGCCGTTCCCGCAGCCGCAGCCGTTCCAGACCCCGTCGCCGGCGTTCCAGCAGCCGCAGACCCCGCAGCCGTTCGCCGCGCCGCAGCCGTACCAGACGCCTCCGCCGGCGTTCCAGCAGCCGCACACCCCGCAGCCGCAGTTCCTCCACCAGCAGGGGGCTCCGCAGGCCCACACCCCGCCGCCGCACCCGATGCCGGCGCCGCCGTTCCAGCCGGCCCCGGCGTCGAACAGCGGCGGCTGCTCGACCGCGCTGGTGATCATCGGCATCATCGTCGGCGTGATCGTGCTGGCGGTCATCATCATCGCGATCGTGGTCAACCGGGCCGAGCGGGATTCGGGCTCCGGCTCGAGTTCCGGCTCGCGGGTCTCGGGGCCGACCGCCACCGTGCTGCGCCTGGACGGTCCGGCCGACCGGAATGGCCTGCTCTGACGCGTTCCGTCCGGATCGCGCGTGCTACAGGCGTCGGCCGGAGGCGGTAGCGTTCGGGGATACGAGCGACAGGGCACCGCGATCCGAGCGAAGGCCCGGGGCGAGGAGCGATGGCACAGACGCAGCATCCGGACGACGACGACGGGGCCTGGGCGACCGGTCCGGCCGGCGGGGCCCCGAGGACGCCCGAGCCCGGTAGCGACGCCGCCACGACCGCGCTCCCGCCGTACGGCGGCCCGCAGACGCCGGGCCGGGGCACCGCCGCCCCGCTGGGCACCGTCGGCGACGGCCGCTACCGGCTGACCCACCGGCTGGGCCGGGGCGGCATGGCCGAGGTGCTGGCCGCCCAGGACGTCCGGCTCGGCCGGACGGTCGCGGTGAAGCTGCTCCGCGGTGAGCTGGCGCAGGACGAGATCGCCCGCCTGCGCTTCACCAGGGAGGCGCACGCCGTCGCGGCGCTCAACCACCACGCGATCGTCTCGGTGTACGACACCGGCGAGGAGTACGTCGGCGAGGAGTCGACGCCGTACATCGTGATGGAGCTGGTGGAGGGCAAGACCGTCCGCGAGCTGCTGGTGGACGAGACGGCGCCGCCGGTCGACCAGGCGCTGATCATCATCGCCGGGGTGCTGGAGGCGCTGTCCTACAGCCACCGGCACGGCATCGTGCACCGCGACATCAAGCCGGCCAACGTGATCATCACGACCAACGGCGCGGTCAAGGTGATGGACTTCGGCATCGCCCGGGCACTGACCGGCACGGCCTCGACGATGACCCAGACCGGCATGGTCATGGGCACCCCGCAGTACCTCTCGCCGGAGCAGGCGCTCGGCAAGCCGGTCGACCACCGCTCCGACCTGTACGCGGCCGGCTGCATGCTGTACGAACTGCTGACGCTGCGCCCGCCGTTCACCGGCGACACCCCGCTGTCGGTGGTCTACCAGCACGTCCAGGACCAGCCGGTGCCGCCCTCGCAGGCCAATCCGCGGGTGCCGGCCGGGCTGGACCCGCTGGTGCTGCGCTCGCTGGCCAAGAACCCGGACGACCGCTTCCAGGACGCCGACGAGTTCCGCGCCCACATCGAGCACGCGCTGCGCGAGCTGACCGGCGGCACCGGCGGCTGGGCCATCGGCGCCGCGGCCGGGGTCGGCGGGGCGTACGGGGGCAGCGGCGCGCTGCCGGCGGTCGGCACGGACGAGACGGCGGTGCTCGGGGCCGGTGTCCCGGGCGACCCGACCGCGGTGTTGCCGTACGGGGGGCCGGGCGGCCCGCGCACGCCGTCCGCGCCCTACCCGGCGGTCGGTGGGTCGTACGGCGGCGACGGCGACTCCGGCGGCGGCCACGGCGGCGGTGCCCGGCGCGGGCCGTGGCGCCTGGTGGCCGGCATCGCGGCGGTGGTGGTCGCGGCCGGCGTCGGCATCGGCATGGCGCTCAGCGGCAACGACGACGGCACGGACGGGAAGCCGGGCGGTACCAGCCCGTCCGCCGGGGTGGTGTCGACGGCCCCCGAGGCCACCACGCCCAGCTCCGGTTCGACGGCGACCCAGAGCCCGCAGACCGGCCAGAACACCCGGCGCCCGCAGCAGCCGACCGACAACGGGAACAACAACAACGGCGGCGGCAACCAGAGCCAGCAGCCGAGCCAGCAGACCGGCAAGCACAACACCCCGAGCCCGACGGCCACGCCGACGATGTCCGGCAGCAAGTCGGCCACGCCGTCCGCGCCGGCGACCGGGACCGGTACCGCCCCGTCGACCGGCACCCCGACCACGGGGACGGGCGGCGGAGCGACGACGCCCCCGGCCACGGCGCCGGCGACCAACCCGCCCCCGGCGGGCGGGGGCGGCGGCACGACGCCGCCGGCGGCGGGCGGGGGCGGAGCCACCACGAAGCCGACGCAGCCGGCGGCCGGCGGTACACCGACGCCCTGACCCGCCGGGTCAGTTGGCGAAGGCGTCCAGGACCTGCTCGTACTCCTGGCACCACCACGCCAACTGGCCCGCCGAGGCGGGGTAGAGCGGGTCGGCCCGGTGGTCGGCCCGCTGGTAGCGCCACTGGAGCATCCAGAAGTCGTTCAGCCGCTCCCACCAGACCCGGTGCGCCGCGGCGGCCAGGTGCTCGGCGGTGGCGGCGCCGGTGGCCCGGTAGGACTGCGACCAGTGCCGGACCCGGACGAGGTCCAGCACCCCGGTGACGCGGTCGTTGAAGAGCAGGGTGGCCGCGCGGACGGCCTCCTCGGCGCGCGGCTGCGGTCCGAGCTTGTCCCAGTCCAGGACGGCCGTGATCCGCCCGTCCCGGTGCAGCAGGTTGAGCCCGTGGAAGTCGCCGTGGGTCCAGCCGGTGGGCGGGGCGGCCTGCGGGAGGGGTCGGCGGTGGGCGTGCTCGGCGAGCAGCTCCAGCCGTTCGGTCAGCCGGCGCTCGACCAGGGCGTCCAGCTCGCCGTGCGGCTGGTGCTCGCGGGCCCGGCTGCGCAGCTCGCGGGCGAGCGCGGAGCTGTCCAGCGGGTCGGCGCTGCGGTAGCCGGAGGGTTGTGCGACGGGAGCGCAGACCTCGTCGAGTGCGCCGTGCAGCCGGCCGAGCAGCGCGCCCAGCCCGGCACACTGCGGCAGCGCCAGCTCGGTGCCGTGCCGGTGCCGGCCGTCCACCCAGGGGAAGAGCGCGAACAGCCGGCCGCCGAACGCGGCGATCGTCGAGGTCCGTCCGGAGAGGGCCAGCGGGGGAGCGACGGGCAGGTCCAGGGCGGCCAGCGCGCCCATCGCGCGGTGGTGGGCGGCGACGGCCTCCCGGCCGGCGGTCGCGGCGTCGACGTAGCACTTCAGGAAGTACTCGCCGGCTTCGGTGGCGACCCGGTAGCCGCGGTTCAGCAGGCCTTCGGCGACGGGTTCGGCGGTGAGCAGGCGGCCCACCCGGTAGCGGCGCAGGACCTCGGCGAGCGCGGCGTGCGGGACGGGCGGGCTGAGGGTTCCTATCGGGGGAGCGGCGAGGTCGGGGCGGGCTGGTGCGAGGGCGAGGGTCTGGCTGAAAGTCACAGCCAGAGGTTAGGACCTCTCGGCGGGGGTCCTTGACAGGTCGTCAATTGTGTGCATCGGCCTATCCGTGCTGGTGGTCCGCCTGGTGCCGGGCCACGAAGGCGGCCGCCTGCGTCCGCCGCTCCATTCCCATCTTCGCGAGCAGACTGGAGACGTAGTTCTTCACCGTCTTTTCGGCGAGGTGCAGCTCGTTGCCGATCTGACGATTGGTCATCCCTTCGCCGATCAGGTCCAGGATGCGGCGCTCCTGCTTGGTGAGCTGGGCGAGCCGTTCGTCCTCCTTCTCGCCGCCGTCCCGCAGCCGGGCCAGCACCCGGCTGGTGGCGACCGGGTCGAGCAGCGAGCGGCCGGCCGCGACGTCCCGGACGGCGGTGATCAGGTCGGTGCCGCGGATCGCCTTCAGCACGTAGCCCGAGGCACCGGCCATGATCGAGTCGAACAGTGCCTCGTCGTCCGAGAACGAGGTCAGCATCAGGCACTTGATCTCCGGCAGCCGGGAGCGGATCTCCCGGCAGACCTCGACCCCGTTGCCGTCCGGCAGCCGGACGTCCAGGACGGCGACGTCGGGGTGGACGGCGGGGATCCGGGTCAGCGCCTCGGCGGCGGTGCCGGCCTCGCCGACCACGTCGATGTCGTCCTCGACCGAGAGGAGTTCGTGAACGCCCCTGCGGACCACTTCGTGGTCGTCGAGAAGGAATACCCTGATTTGTCCCTTATCAGTCACGCGCAAAGCCTCCCATATCACCCTACGAAAGACCTCTTGCCCGCACCGGACCGGGGTCGCTATCCGGCCAGAGCGGTCGAAACCGATGCCGGTAACCCCCTTACGCCGGAGCCTTCGCCCGGATAACGTGCGCAGGTGTCCTGAAGGCGACCGAATTGAGAGCTGCGCCACACGTGCGTTTGTAGAGCCCGAACAAGTAGGACGTCCTAGCGCAGACGCGCGAGGGGCGGACGCTGGGTAACGTTCTCGTGAGGGCGCCGTCGGAAAAGGAGCACCACCTGCCCCGCGGATGGGAGCGCACACCCACGCGCGCCCCGCGAGGCGGTGACCGGACCGGTCACCGGCGACCCCGGGCGGCCGGACAGACCGAGGAGTGAACGTGACCGTCAAAAGCACGGCGAGGGCCCGCAAGAAGGCGGCCCCCGGCGTCCCTGGCACCCTCCGCGCCAAGGGTAAGGACGCCCAGCCGGAGCTCGTACAGCTGCTCACCCCGGAAGGCGAGCGGGTCGAGCACCCGGACTTCCCGCTCACCGTGGAGCCGGACGAGCTTCGGGCCCTCTACCGTGACCTGGTGCTGGTGCGCCGGTTCGACGCGGAGGCGACCTCCCTGCAGCGCCAGGGCGAGCTGGGCCTGTGGGCCTCGCTGCTCGGCCAGGAGGCGGCCCAGGTCGGCTCCGGCCGCGCGCTGCGTCCCGGCGACTACGCCTTCCCGACCTACCGCGAGCACGGCGTCGCCTGGTGCCGCGACGTCGACCCGCTGAACCTGCTCGGCATGTTCCGCGGCGTGAACCACGGCGGCTGGGACCCGAACGAGAAGAACTTCCACCTCTACACCATCGTGATCGGCGCGCAGGCCCTGCACGCCACCGGCTACGCGATGGGCATCACCAAGGACGGCGCCGACGACGCGGTGATCGCGTACTTCGGCGACGGCGCCTCCAGCCAGGGCGACGTCAACGAGGCCTTCACCTTCGCCTCGGTCTACAACGCGCCGGTGGTGTTCTTCTGCCAGAACAACCAGTGGGCGATCTCCGAGCCCACCACCACCCAGACCCGGATCCCGCTGTACCGCCGCGCCTCCGGCTTCGGCTTCCCGGGCGTGCGGGTCGACGGCAACGACGTGCTGGCCTGCCTCGCGGTGACCCGCTGGGCCCTGGAGCACGCCCGCAGCGGCAACGGCCCGGTGCTGATCGAGGCGTTCACCTACCGGATGGGCGCGCACACCACCTCCGACGACCCGACCCGCTACCGGCTCGCCGAGGAGACCGAGGCCTGGAAGGCCAAGGACCCGATCGCCCGGCTCCGCGCCCTCCTGGAGAAGGAGGGCCTGGCCGACGAGGCGTTCTTCGCCTCGATCGACGCCGAGAGCGAGCAGCTCGGGCTGCGGGTGCGCGAGGGCGTGCGCGGCATGCCGGACCCGGACCCCACCCTGATCTTCGACCACGTCTACGCCGAGCCGCACGCGCTGGTCGATGAGGAACGGGCCGGGTACGTCGAGTACGCGGCCTCCTTCGAGGCGGGGGAGAACCTCTGATGGCCGGTCAGCTCAGCATCGCCAAGGCGCTCAACGACGCGCTGCGCAAGTCGCTGGAGAGCGACCCGAAGACCGTCCTGATGGGCGAGGACATCGGCAAGCTCGGCGGCGTCTTCCGGATCACCGACGGCCTGCAGAAGGACTTCGGCGAGGACCGGGTGATCGACACCCCGCTCGCCGAGTCCGGCATCGTCGGCACCGCGATCGGCCTCGCGCTGCGCGGCTACCGCCCGGTCGTGGAGATCCAGTTCGACGGCTTCGTCTACCCGGCCTTCGACCAGATCGTCTCCCAGCTGGCCAAGATGCACGCCCGGGCGCTCGGCCACGTCAAGCTCCCGGTCACCATCCGCATCCCCTACGCGGGTGGCATCGGAGCCGTCGAGCACCACAGCGAGTCGCACGAGGCGTACTTCGCGCACACCGCGGGTCTGCGGGTGGTCAGCCCGTCCAGCGCGCACGACGCGCACTGGATGCTGCGCCAGGCCATCGCGTCGGACGACCCGGTGATCTTCCTGGAGCCCAAGCGCCGCTACTGGGACAAGGGCGAGGTCGGCGCCGCCGCCGACCTGGGCCTGCACGACGCGCGGATCGTGCGCCCCGGCGCCGACGCCACGCTGATCGCCTACGGCCCGATGGTCAAGGTCTGCCTGGAGGCCGCCGCGGCCGCCGAGGAGGACGGCCGCCGGCTGGAGGTCGTCGACCTGCGCTCGCTCACCCCGGTCGACTTCGCCGCCCTGGAGGGGTCGGTCAAGCGGACCGGGCGCGCCATCGTGGTGCACGAGGCACCGGTGTTCCTGGGCATGGGCGCCGAGCTGGCCGCCCGGCTCACCGAGCGCTGCTTCTACCACCTGGAGGCGCCGGTCCTGCGGGTCGGCGGCTACTACGCGCCGTACCCGCCGTCCCGGGTCGAGGAGGCCTTCCTCCCCGACCTGGACCGCGTGCTCGACGCCGTCGACCGCGCCTTCGCGTACTGATCCCGGGGAGCGCTGATGACCACCGAAGTTCGCTCGCTCCGCGAGTTCAAGATGCCCGATGTGGGCGAGGGCCTCACCGAGGCCGAGATCCTCAGCTGGTACGTCAAGCCCGGTGACACCGTCACCGACGGCCAGGTCGTCTG
The DNA here is from genome assembly GCF_040296005.1 of Kitasatospora sp. NPDC002551. Classification (NCBI taxonomy): domain Bacteria; kingdom Bacillati; phylum Actinomycetota; class Actinomycetes; order Kitasatosporales; family Streptomycetaceae; genus Kitasatospora; species Kitasatospora sp. NPDC002551. The sequence continues at coordinate 30,103 of NZ_JBEOWI010000052.1, forward strand.
CGAGGTGGAGACCGCCAAGGCCGCCGTGGAGCTGCCGATCCCGTTCACCGGGGTCGTCGAGCAGCTGTTCTTCGCGGAGGGCGCGACGGTCGACGTCGGCACCGTGATCATCTCGGTCGCGGTGGCCGGCGAGGCGCCGGCGCCCGCGGCCCCGGCCGCCGCCCCGGCGCCCGCCGCCGCCGCTGCCGCGGAGGCCGCCGAGCCCGAGCGGCGCGAGGTGCTGGTCGGCTACGGTCCGCGGACCGGCGGCAGCCAGCGCCGGGCCCGCCGCACCACCGCCGCCGCGCCGGCGCCCGTCGCTGTCCCGGCCGCGGCGCCCGCTCCGGCTCCGGCCCCCGCACCGGTCGCGGCCCCGGCCCCGGCCGTCGCGGTGACCGGTGACCGGCCGCTGGCCAAGCCGCCGGTGCGCAAGCTGGCCAAGGACCTCGGGATCGACCTGCGGGCCGTCACCCCGACCGGCCCGGACGGCGTGATCACCCGCGAGGACCTGCACGCCCACGCGGCGGCCGTCGCCGTCCCGGCTCCGGCCCTGGTGGTCGAGCAGGCCGCCGAGCCGGCCGCCGCCCCGGTGGCCGTCCCCGGCGCGGGCGACGTCCGGGTGCCGATCAAGGGCGTCCGCAAGGCGACCGCGCAGGCGATGGTGGCCTCGGCCTTCACCGCCCCGCACGTCACCGAGTTCGTCCAGGTCGACGTCACCCGGACGATGAAGTTCGTCCGCCGCCTCAAGGAGAGCGGCGAGCTGGGCCGGGACGTCCGGGTCAGCCCGCTGCTGCTGGTCGCCAAGGCGCTGCTCACCGCGATCAAGCGCAACCCGGAGATCAACGCCCAGTGGGACGAGGCGGCCCAGGAGATCGTCATCAAGGGCCAGGTGAACCTCGGCATCGCCGCGGCCACCCCGCGCGGCCTGATCGTCCCCAACATCAAGGACGCGGGCGCGAAGACCCTCTCCGGCCTGGCGGTCTCGCTCGGTGAGCTGATCGACACCGCGCGCCAGGGGAAGACGGCGCCCGGCGACATGCAGGGCGGCACGGTCACGATCACCAACGTCGGCGTCTTCGGCGTCGACAGCGGCACCCCGATCCTCAACCCCGGCGAGGCGGCCATCCTCGCCTTCGGGGCGGTCCGGGAGCTGCCGTGGGTGCACAAGGGCAAGGTCGTCCCGCGTCAGGTCACCACGCTGGCCCTGTCCTTCGACCACCGGCTGGTCGACGGCGAGCTGGGTTCCAAGGTGCTGGCCGACATCGCGGGCATCCTGGAGCACCCGAAGCGGCTGATCACCTGGGGCTGATCCCCGGCCGGTCCGACGCGCGCACGGGGCCCGCCCCGCCGGTACGTCCGGCGGGGCGGGCCCTGCCGTGTCCACGCCGCCTCTTCCGGTGACCCTGCGTGGCCGCATCGTCGGTGAACGGTGAACAGCGCTGTTCCCGGGGGACGGGCGAGCCGTTCACCGCTCGTTGCCGGTACGGCCACCCCCGCTCCCTAGCCTTCGGGCGCGCGTCCCCGCCGTCCGACCGGACGGCGGACCATACGCTTCCCCCCGGGAGTCAGCATGGAACGACGTACCTTCCTGCGCGGCGCCGTCGCCGGTGCCTCGGCCGCGGCCTTCGTCGGCACCCTGACGCACGGCGCCGCCTACGCGGCCCCGGCGCAGAACGGGCCCGGCCCGTACGGGGCGCTCGGCGCCGCCGACGCCAACGGCATCCAGCTCCCCTCCGGCTTCACCAGCCGGGTCGTCGCCCGCTCCGGCCAGGCGGTCACGGGCACCTCGTACGCCTGGCACAGCGCGCCCGACGGCGGTGCCTGTTTCGCCGACGGGGCGGGCTGGATCTACGTCTCGAACTCGGAGATCAATCCCTCCGGCGGTGCGAGCGCCCTGCGGTTCAACTCCTCGGGCACGGTCACCGGCGCGTACCGGATCCTGTCCGGCACCCGGCAGAACTGCGCGGGCGGTGCCACCCCGTGGAACACCTGGCTGTCCTGCGAGGAGGTCAGCCTCGGCTACGTCCACGAGACCGACCCGTTCGGCGTGAACGCCGCCGTCCGCCGTGACGCGCTGGGCAGGTTCAAGCACGAGGCGGCCGCCGCCGACCCGGTCCGCCGGGTGGTCTACCTGACCGAGGACGAGACCGACGGCTGCTTCTACCGGTTCGTCCCGGCCACCTGGGGCAACCTGTCCGCCGGCACCCTGCAGGTCCTCAAGGCCGGCACCGCCACCTCCGGCACCTTCACCTGGGCCACCGTTCCCGACCCCGACGGCGCCCCGACCACCACCCGCAACCAGGTCAGCGGCGCGAAGCGCTTCAACGGCGGCGAGGGCTGCCACTACGCCAACGACACGGTCTGGTTCACCACCAAGGGCGACAACCGGGTCTGGCAGGTCAACCTGGCCGCCGGCACCTACGAGCTGGCCTACGACGACTCGCTGGTCAGCCCCGGCACCGCGCCGCTGACCGGTGTGGACAACGTCACCGGCTCCACCTTCGGCGACCTGTACGTCGCCGAGGACGGCGGCAACATGGAGATCTGCGTCATCACGCCGGACGACGTCGTCGCGCCCTTCCTGCGGATCACCGGCCAGTCCTCCTCGGAGATCACCGGTCCGGCGTTCTCCCCCGACGGCACCCGCCTCTACTTCTCCAGCCAGCGCGGCACCAGCGGCAGCTCCTCCGGCGGCATCACCTACGAGGTCACCGGTCCGTTCCGCCGCTGACCGGCGGGAAGGAGGCCCGGCCCGCGCACCGCGGTGCGCGGGCCGGGCCCCTTCGTTCCAGTGGTCCCGGCGGAGCTCAGGACCAGGCGGTGTCGTCGTCGGCGACGGTCCTCTCCGGGTTCATCGGCATGCTGTGCCTCCGGCGTTCCGGGGTCTCAGCCCTGGGCGCGCACGCGGCGCACGGCGACGACCAGGCCGGCGCCGAGCGCGGCGAGGCCGGCGGCCAGGCCGGCGAGCAGGCCGTTGGGGGTACCGGCGCCGGTCTGCGCGAGCTCCGGGGTACCGGCGGGCGCGCTGGTGGCGGGCGCGGCGGCGGGCTTGCTCTCCGGGGTGGCGGGGGCGGTCGGGGCGGCCGCGGTCCTGTCGCCGGCCGGGTTCGCCGGCTTGGCCGGGGCGGTGGCGGTGGGCTTCGCGGCGGCGGGCTTGGCCGGGGCGGTGGCGGCGGGCTTGGTGGGCGTGGGCTTCGGGGTGGCGGACTTGTCGGGGGCGGGCTTCGAGGGCTTCGGCACCGTGACGGCGATGTTCCGGGACACCCACTCGCTGCGCTTCCCGTTCTCAGCAGTGGCGGCGAGACCGGCGTGGAGGGTGCGGAGGCCGGCGGGGGCGTCCGCGGCGAGGCCGACGCGGAAGGTGACGTGCTCGACCCGGTCGGTGGCGACCGGCACCCCCTTGGCCGGGGCGGCGAAGAGCGTCGGGTCGCAGCCGTGCCTCAGGGAGAGCTTCTGCCATCCCCCGGTGAAGCGGTACTCGACGGTCAGGTACTTGCTGGCCAGGTACCGGACACCACCCTCGGCGTCACCGGCGAAGCCGGCGGAGAGCGCGAGGGAGGGCACCACGTTGCGCATCGGCGCCCCGCTGTGGTTGCCGATCTCGGCGCCGAACTCGACCTTGGGCCCGCCGGCCTTGACGGCCAGGTCGGGGGTCATGAAGAAGCCGATCGAGACGCTCGAACGGTCGGCGGCGTCCGCCTTCGGTGCCGCCTCGGGAGCCGCCGTCGGGGCCGCCTTGGTGGTGCTCGACGCCGGGACCTTGGCGTTGTCCCCGGCGCAGGCCCAGGAGGACTCGGCGGTCAGCAGCTGGACGGAGCCCGCGAGGACGACGGTGGCGGCGACGGTGGCGATCCGGCGGCGACGGGTGGTGGCAGAGGTGCCGGAGCTCTTCGCGAACCCGGGCATAACGGACATGCGCATGATGGGACCCCCCTGGGCCTGATGCTGGTGCGAATGGTGTGGGGTGAAGGTGATCGGCCTGCTCCTGTCGAGCAGTTCGCGCCCCCCGGCTCGGCCGATCCGGCTTCCCGCTTCCTTCGTACGTACAGACAGCGATCGCCCCCGAAGGGTTGCGTCGGGTCCGGAGTTTTTTCGGGAGACTTTTCGGTGGCCCTGGCGCCGCGGATGGCCCCCATCGTTCACATGATCAGACTGATCGGTATGACTGGTGAGATTCTTGTGGTTCGTCCAGACCGGTGATCTTTTCGTCATTCGGTGAGGACGACACGCCGGGCCGGGTACGTCTTCGCGTCCACCACCCGGGCGACGCCGGGTGACCGGAAACGTCGAGGACGCACCCGTATGCCGCCTGGCAACCCTGGCCGGATCGTCCGGAGTCTGGCCGCACTCGTGCTGGTGTCCACCGCCGTGCTCCCGGCCGCGCTGGAACTGGCCGGGCCCCCGCCGTTCGGGGTGATCGGGCCCGGCGCTCCCGCCGACCGCGCGGTGCCGCCGCACACCGCGGTGCGCAGCGCCGACCTGCCCGCCGCCGGCGGGGCGCCGACCGTCGACATAAGGCGGACCGGGGACCCGGCCAACCGGATCACCCTGGTCCTGCTCGGCGACGGCTACACCACCGGGGAGCAGGACCTGTTCCGCGAGCAGGCGGACCGGGCCTGGCGCTCGCTGATGGACATCGAGCCGTTCCGCAGCTACCAGGGGTTCTTCAACATAAGGCGCGTCGAGGTGGTCTCCGCGGTCTCCGGCATCGCCGAGACCGAGAACCGCGGCCGGCGCCCCGCCACCCCGCTCGGCATGCACTTCTGGTGCGAGGGCACCGCCCGGCTGCTCTGCGCCGACGAGGAGGCGACCGCCCGCCTCGCCGGCAACGGCGAGGGGCCGCAGTACCTCATCGCGCTCGCCAACTCCACCGAGTACGGCGGCGCCGGCGGCACCGGGGTGACCACCCTGGCCGGCGGCAGCCCGGACGCGGGGCGGATCATCCAGCACGAGATAGGGCACACCGTCGGGGACCTCGGCGACGAGTACGACAGCGCGCCGGACGACGCCGACTACCCCAACCTCGCCACCGACAACGCCGAGGAGATGCGCCGCAAGCAGACCAAGTGGTGGCGCTGGCTGGGCGCGGAGTCCCCGGACGGCGCCGGGACGATCGGGGCCTACCGCAGCGCCAACGGCATCTACCGGCCCACCCCGGACTCGGTGATGCGCACCCTCGGCGGGGCGTACAACCTGCCCTCGCGGGAGGCGATCATCGAGGAGATCTACCGGCGCGTCAGGCCCACCGACAACCCCTCGCCGCCGCCCGGCGACGTCACCGGACGGCCCCGGCTGGAGGTCCGGCCGCTCCCGCTGGCCGGCGCCCGGCAGCTGCGGGTGGACTGGACGGTGGACGGCGTCCCGGTCGAGCCGCACGCGGCGGACCGCAGCTGGCTGGACACCACGGGGCTGCCGCTGGCGCCCGGGCGCAGCGCGACCGTCACGGCGACCGTCCGGGACACCACGGACTGGGTCCGCGACGAGGCCTTCCGGGACCACTACATGACGCGCTCGGTCTCCTGGACGCTGGTCGGCTGAGCCGGTGCCCCGGGGCGGACCGGATGGTTCGTATCCGTCCCGGGCACCCCGCCCTGGGCATCCAATGATGGGATGACTAATCTGGGGCCACTATGACCGTGGAGCCCGCCAGTTCAGCCCGCCCCCTGTCCGTCCCCGCTCCCCGTGCCGACGCCGGCCCCACGGCCGGTCCCACCGCCGTCCACCACCCACCGGGTGGACGGGCCGCCTGGCTCGCCTGGTCCATCGGCGTCAGCGTCTACGTCCTGGCCGTCATCCACCGCACCAGCCTCGGCGTCGCCGGCCTGGACGCCGCCGACCGCTTCGGCATCGGTGCCTCCGCGCTCTCCACCTTCTCGATCCTCCAGGTCCTCGTCTACGCGGCCATGCAGATACCCGTCGGCCTGCTGGTCGACCGGTTCGGCCCGCGCCGGGTGCTGCTGTTCGGCGTCGTCCTGCTCAGCGCCGGCCAGCTCGCCTTCGCCTTCTCCGGTTCCTTCGGCCCGGCGCTCGCCTCCCGGGCCGTGCTCGGCTGCGGTGACGCGATGACCTTCATCAGCGTGCTGCGGATCGCCGCCCGCTGGTTCCCCGCCGCCAAGAACCCGCTGGTCGCCCAGCTGACCGGCCTGGCCGGGATGAGCGGCAACCTGGTCACCACCGTCGTCCTCGCCCAGGCCCTGCACAGCGAGGGCTGGACGCCCACCTTCACCGCCATCGCCCTGCTCGGGGTCGCCGTCTTCGCGCTCGTCGCGCTCTTCCTCCAGGAGGCGCCGGACGGGCCCGCCGGGGCTCTGCCGACCGCCGCGCAGCCCCGGCCCGGCATCGGGCGGCAGGTCCGGGAGACCTGGCGGGAGCCGGGCACCCGGCTGGGGCTCTGGATCCACTTCACCACCCAGTTCCCGGGCAACGCCTTCGGCCTGCTCTGGGGCCTGCCCTACCTCGTCGAGGCCCAGGGCATGACCCGCGCCGCGGCGGGCGGGCTGCTCACCCTGCTGGTGCTCTCCAACATGAGCTTCGGCTTCCTCTTCGGCCGCGTCCTGTCCCGCACCGCCCGGGCCCGGATGCCCATCGTGCTCACCGTCATCGGCGCCACCGCGCTGCTCTGGGCGGTGGCGCTCGCCTGGCCCGGCGGCCACCCGCCGCTCTGGCTGCTGGTCGCGGTCGTCCTGGTGATGGGCAGCAACGGCCCCGCCTCGCTCGTCGGCCTCGACTACGCCCGCGCCCGCAACCCCGTCGAACGCCTCGGCACCGCCTCCGGCATCGTCAACATGGGCGGCTTCATCGGCACGATGATCACGCTCTTCGGCATCGGCGTCCTCCTGGACACCCTCACCCCGGGCGCCGCCGACACCTACACGGCGAGCGCCTTCCGCTGGGCGTTCTGCTGGCAGTACGTGCCGCTGGCCGTGGGCACCCTGATGATCCTGCGGCTGCGGAAGAAGCTCGCGGCGGTATCGGCGTAGGGCTTCCGACCTGCGGAAGCGTCGTCACCCTTGCTACGGGCGAGGGTGACCGACCGCGGGTCGACGGTTCGGCGCCGGCGCGAGTCGAGGACCTTGACGGCGCCGGCACGTGACGTACGGGAGCGCGAGGCGCGCCCGCCCGGCGTGCACGGTGTGTGTACGCCGGGCGGGTGAGGGGCGGGGCTACGGGGTGACGGAGAAGTTGGCCAGGACGCGGTCGGCCAGCTCCTTGTCGCCCTCGACGGTCACCGGGCCCGGGCGGCCGCGGCCGCAGGCGAGGCGGACGTAGGTCTCCCAGTCGAGGGTGAGCTGGACGTCGGGGGCGAGGCTGATGGACTCGTCGACGGTGCCGCGCCCGGCGGAGTCGACGCGAACGGTGCGCAGGAACTCGACGGGGCCGGTGACGTCGACGACCAGCGCGGTGCCGGCCGGGGCGCCGGCCTGCCGGGCGACGGCCTTCGGCAGCCCCTGCAGCAGGACGTCGCGGGTGACCAGCGCCGCGGGGGAGTCGAGGTTGCCGGGGACGCCGAGGGCACGGCGCAGGTCCTGCTCGTGCACCCAGACGTCGAAGGCGCGCAGCCGCAGCAGCTCGTGGTACGGGATGTCGCCGCTCTGCGGGCCGGCCGGCCGGCGGACCGGCTCGTTGGGCATCTGCTTGGCGTTCCGCAGCGCGCGCGAGCGGCGGATGATCGTGTACTCCAGCTCGCTGGTCATCTCCAGCGCGGTGTGGCAGCGGCGCTTGTCGACGGGCAGTTCGAGGTAGCGGGCCGCCTCGGTGGTGACGTGGTGCAGGTCGCGCGGGAGGGAGTGGATCGGACGGGGGTCGCCGAGCAGCTCGGACTCGACCGCGATCACGTGCGAGACGATGTCGCGGACCGACCAGCCGGGGCACTCGGTGGCCCGGTTCCAGGAGCCCTCGGGCAGGGGAGCCACCAGCTCGGATATCGCCTCGATGGACTGCGTCCACGCCTCGGTGTAAGCCTGCACGGTCTGGTTGTCCGTCACGGGAATCTCCGGCCCTCCGTCAGCTGCCTTGCCACGCGTGCCCGCGGGGTCCTGGATCGGCCGGGAAGTCCGGCTTCCGGGCACACACGCTAACCGCACGTTACGCTGCCGGGTGAGAGCAGGGCAGTGCTTTCGGGTGACGATCGTAGGACTCTTGCCGTGGACGGTGGTACTGTGCGCGCTTCATTGATCCAACTCGCGGTCTCCGACGCCGAGCCCCCGGCCGAGCGGCGGGCCCGCGCGGCCGCGCTGGTGCGGGCCCAGCGGGGATCCGACCTGGTCGTGCTGCCGGAACTGTGGCCGCTCGGCGGTTTCGCCTACGACCTCTGGTCGGACGGCGCGGAGGCACTGGACGGGCCGACCTCGGACGCGATGGCGGCCGCCGCCAGGGCGGCGGGGGTCTGGCTGCACGCCGGCTCGGTGGTCGAGCGGGACCCGGACGGGCCGATCTACAACACCTCCTTGCTGTTCGCGCCGGACGGCGAGCTGGTGCACACCTACCGCAAGATCCACCGCTTCGGCTTCGACAGCGGCGAGGCGGTGGTGATGGGCGCCGGTCAGGAGATCGTCACGGCGGCCACCGACGTCGGCACGCTGGGCCTGGCGACCTGCTACGACCTGCGGTTCCCGGAGCTGTTCCGGGCGCTGCTGGACGCCGGCGCGCAGGTGCTGGTGGTGCCGGCGGCCTGGCCGGAGCGGCGGCGGGAGCACTGGACGCTGCTGGCCAGGGCGCGCGCGGTGGAGGAGCAGGCGTACGTGCTGGCCTGCAACACGGCGGGGACGCACGGCGGGGTCGAGCAGGCGGGCCACAGCATCGCGGTGGATCCGTGGGGCCGGGTGCTGGCCGAGGCGGGGGCGGGGGAGCAGGTGCTGACCGTGGAGTTCGATCCGGCGGAGGTGGCGAAGGCGCGCGCCGAGTTCCCGGTGCACCGGGACCGGCTGCTCGGCATCCCGGCGCCGGTACAGCGCTGACGGCGCCGGTGCAGCGCTGACGGGCCCGCCGTGCCGGCCCGGGACCGCCCCGCCGCGCCGGTCGCGCCCGTGGGGGCGCGCCGGGGCGTACGGGGGGCTTGTGCACGTCGGTGTCCCTTTTGAGAAGATGAGCCCTCGTCGTGTTACCCGTCCGTAGTCACCGGTCTGTTCCCCTCAGGCCGTCCAGCCCGCCCGAGGAGGTCGCGCGCATGTTCGGCACCGACGCGGGCGACTCCCGTCCGGTGATCCAGCGCAACAGCCTGCGCGAGCAGATCGCCGGTGCGCTGCGCGAGGAGATGATGGCCGGCCGGCTGGCCGCCGGGCGGAACTTCACCGTCAAGGAGATCGCCGAGCTGTACGGGGTCTCGGCGACCCCGGCCCGCGAGGCGCTGGTCGACCTCTCCGCGCAGGGGCTGCTCCGGGCCGAGCACCACCGCGGCTTCACCGTTCCCGAGTTCGGCTGGGACGACTTCCGGGAGATCTTCGAGTCCCGGGTGCTGATCACCGACAGCTACTTCCGCCGGCTGTCCGCCGACCCCGGCCGGGCGGACGAGAGCCGGCTGACCTCGCTGCGCCGCCGGGCGGACGCGGCGGTGCGGGCGGCCCGGGCCGGGAACCTGGACGTGATGGTGGGCTGCGACCGCCGGTTCTGGCAGGAGGTCGGCGGCCTGCTGGGCAACCGCCGGATCGCCGAGTACCTGGACTGGCTGCGGGTGCAGTCCTGGATGTTCGCCGCGCGGTACCTGCGGACCATGCCGCAGCTGGGCGGGGTCTGCTGGGACGGCCATCTGGACCTGGTGGACGCGATCGCGGCGGGTGACGCGGTGCGCGCGCACGGGATCGTCTGCGAGTACAACCTCTTCACCGTCGGGCTGCTGGCCGAACTGGCCGGAGAGTCGGTGGAGTCGGTCGGGGTGCTGCCGCTGCTGACCGGCCGGGCGTCCGCCGCCCCGGGCGGTCAGGACGCCCCGGCCGCGCCGTCGTCCGGCACCCGGCCGTCCGACGCCCCGTCGCCCGACACCCCGTCGCCCGACACCCCGGGGGACGCGGAGCCGGGGAGGACCGGGGCGGGCACCGGGCCCGGCGCCGCCGGGGCGTCCCGCCCGGGGGAGCCCGCCCGACCCGCGGAACCGGGCCGCCCGGCGGCCGGCGGCGCCCGGGGCGGGGAGCGCGAGCTCGGCCGGGAGCTGGGCCGCGAACTGGGTCTGGGGCTCGGACTGGTGCCGCAGCCGCGCGCGGTGCCGTACAAGCGGTTCGGCCGCCGGCCGTCCGAGCCGCCGCCGGACCAACTGCCCGGGGGACGGCCCGATCCGTACCGCTCGCCGGGCCGGTAGGGTGGGCGGTCGTCCGTCCCGGCCGCCGCTCGTACCGGCCGTCCGGGGACCGACCCGCCCATCCGCCGTCCGCCGCCGCGCGGCCGGTTTCCCGCGTCCGGAGAGGAAGAGCCGGCCATGGCCTGCGACCTCTGGCTCGTCCCGCTGGTGGACGTGCTGAGCCACAGCCCCGACAACCCCTTCCGGGACGACCTCGCGCTCTACAACCAGGTGCTGGCCTCCCGCGGCCTGCCCGAGATGCCGGTCTACGGCTTCGTGCCGGGGCTCAGCGGGGCGGTCGAGCCGATAGCCGCGTTCGACTACGACTCGCTGCACTTCCTGCGCCGGGCCTACCTGCTGGGCCTGACCGGCCTGGACATCACGCCGGTGGACGCGCTCGGCGGCGACTACGAGCAGCTGCTGGAGATGTTCGAGAGCAGCGCCGAGCAGTCGCACCTGGTCTGGCACTTCGACCACGCCGGCGCGTACGTGCCGGTCGAGTTCGCCGCCCCGCTGGTGGAGGAGTCGCTGCTCGCCTCGGGCGGTCCGCTCGGCTCCAGCCACGGGCTGCTGCGCGAGCTGCAGGCGGTCGCCCCGGCGCTGGACATCGACCCGCTCGACCCGCCGGCGCCGACCAGGCCGCTCGGCCCGACCGGCCTGGAGCAGCCGTTCGGCCCGCCGCTGGACGACCTGCACCCGTTCGCCCGGGAGCGGCACGCCTGGGCGGGTCTGTACGCGGCGGCGACCCGGAGCCTGCACCAGGGCTCGATGATCGTCTTCGCCTGACCCCGGGACAGCCCTCCCGGGACCCGCACGGGCCCCGGGGCGGCCGTCACGCCCGGACTACCGCAGCGGCCCCTCCGGCGGCCGCTGGCGCGGCATGGTGGGCCTGGTCCCCGGCGGCGGCAGCACCCGCACCTGGGCGCCGATGCCCGGCTCGGTGCGGCCGCCCCAGCTGCCGGCGGCCTGGGTGGGCAGCCGGGTCATCCCGGCCCGGAACTCCAGCATCCACTCCGAGGTCTCGGTGCGGACCATGTCCGAGACGTCCTCGCAGAACCGCCGCAGCACCCCGAGGCACCGCTCGGCGGCCTCGCCCGCGGTGCCCTCGGTGGGGCCGAGCACCTCCCGGACGCACTCCGAGGCCCAGTCGAACTGGAACGCCTCCAGGCGGCGCTGCAGCGCCTGCCCGGTGGAGACGTCGCGCATCCAGCCGGAGGTCAGGCCGAACACCCGGTCCGCGCCGTAGCAGGCGGCGGCCAGCGCCAGGCCGACGTAGCCCCAGCTGGTGGCGTGCTCGACGGTGCCGGTGAGGTCGACCAGCGGGGCGGTGACCCCGCCGATCGCGAAGCCGGCCGAGCCGAACCGCAGCAGCCGGGCCCAGCGGCGCTTCCAGACCCGGTCCCGGCGGTACCACTCGATGGCCTCGACCGCCCGCTCCTCGGACCAGCGGTACAGCTCCTCCAGGCGTTCGGCGGGCTCGCCCCAGTCCCCCAGGGGGAACTGGCGGGTGCTCAGATCGGACCGGCGGCGGGTCGAGGCGCGGCGCGCCACGGTCGTGGCGGGCGGGTCCTCCTCGCCGATCTCCTTGCCCCAGGCACTCTCCTCGGGCTGCATTTCCGGCTGGCTCACCTGTGGGGCTCCCTGTGGCGGGCGGACTGCTGGTCTGGCTGGTTCCGACTCTGCGCGGACCGACGTTTCACCGGCCTGACGGCCCGTGGAACGAGGGGCAACGCGGTGGCCACACCGCCGGTCCGGAGCGTGTCGCTGGTGCCCCGGGGTGGCGTCACCGGCGGTCGCCGGTAGTGGTCCAACAGCACTTCTTACCGCCAAATGGCTTACCGTGTGGGCGCTTCGCCAATGATCGTTACCGGATTCGGCCACCGGATCCCGAGGTGAGAGGGTTGCGGCGGTCGGCGGAATTTCACCCGTCCGAGCGAGGCTTCGGTGACCCGCTGTCCTGACCCGGGCACCGCGCGATGATCACCGGCCTCCGGAGCTGGAGGATCCTCCGAGGCCCTCCGGGTGCCGGACGGGCGTGACCGTCTCTTCCTACGGGACCGGAGAGCGGCCGGAACCGGCCACCGGCTACCCTTGCGCAGCGTGAAGGTCCTCGTCATCGGCGGCGGCGCCCGCGAACACGCCCTGTGCCGCTCTCTGTCCCAAGATCCTGCCGTGACCGAGCTGCACTGTGCCCCGGGCAACGCCGGGATCGCGCAGGTGGCGACGGTCCACCCGGTCGACCAGCTGGACGGCGCGCAGGTCACCGCGCTCGCCCGCGGGCTCGGCGCCGAACTGGTCGTGGTCGGCCCGGAGGCCCCGCTGGTCGCGGGCGTCGCCGACGCCCTGCGCGCGGCCGGCGTCGCGGTGTTCGGCCCGTCCGCCGAAGCCGCCCGGCTGGAGGGCTCCAAGGCGTTCGCCAAGGACGTGATGGCCGCCGCCGGCGTGCCCACCGCCCGCTCCTACGTCTGCACCACCCCCGCCGAGGCCGCCGAGGCGCTGGACGCCTTCGGCGCCCCGTACGTGGTCAAGGACGACGGCCTGGCCGCCGGCAAGGGCGTCGTGGTCACCTCCGACCGCGACGAGGCGCTGGCCCACGCCGCCGCCTGCGGGCAGGTGGTGATCGAGGAGTACCTGGACGGCCCCGAGGTCTCGCTGTTCGCGATCACCGACGGCAGCACCGTGCTGCCGCTCCAGCCGGCCCAGGACTTCAAGCGCGCCCTGGACGGCGACCAGGGCCCCAACACCGGCGGCATGGGTGCCTACTCGCCGCTGCCCTGGGCTCCCGAGGGCCTGGTCGAGGAGGTCCTGGCGAGCGTCCTGCAGCCGACCGTGGACGAGCTGCGCCGCCGCGGCACCCCGTTCTCCGGCCTGCTCTACGCGGGCCTGGCGCTGACCTCGCGCGGCACCCGGGTGATCGAGTTCAACGCCCGCTTCGGCGACCCGGAGACCCAGGTCGTGCTGGCCCGGCTGCGCACCCCGCTGGCCGGCGTCCTGCACGCCTCGGCGACCGGCACGCTGGACCAGCTGGAGCCGCTGCGCTGGGACGAGGGCGCCGCGGTCACCGTGGTGATCGCCGCCGAGGGCTACCCGGCCTCGCCGCGCACCGGCGACCCGATCGAGGGCCTGGCCGAGGCGGAGGCCGCCGACGGCACCGCGTACGTGCTGCACGCCGGGACGAAGGCGGCCGAGGACGGCCGGGTGCTGAGCGCCGGCGGCCGGGTGCTGTCGGTCACCGCGACCGGGGCCGGGCTGGCCGAGGCGCGCGAGCGGGCCTACCGGGCGGTCGAGCGGATCTCGCTGCCGGGCGGCCAGCACCGCGGCGACATCGCGCTGAAGGCCGCGCAGTAGCGGCCGCGCACCCCCTGTTCCACCCCCGGGCCCCCGGCGAGCGATCCGCGCGCCGGGGGCCCGGGCGTTGCCGGCCCCCGTGCGGCCCCCGTGCCCCCCGCGCACCGCCGCGGGCCCCGCGGACAACCCCCATGGACGCAGGGTCCCCCGGGCGTTTCGGGCCCGGAGGGGGCCGGAGCGGCTCCCGGGGCCGACGCACCGTTCGGCGGCCGGAATCCAGCCCATCGAGTGACAGCGGGCGCATCCGGCTGACGTAACCGGGCGCCCGGCCTTATGGTGCGCTGGACCGAGGCGCCACAGGCCGGGCCGTTTCCGCCCGCCGCCGGGTAGCGGTGGTCGCGCGGGGGGATGCTGGACGGCGTCCGGCCGGACCGGACCTGCCCGGGCCGTCCGAGGCCGCCCCGGGCGGTCGTCCGGAATCCGGGCGACGTCACCGGGACGAGTGGAACCGGGGCGATCCGGAACACCCACCCGGACACGGGCGTCGAAAATGTCAGAAGCGCCACCAGCATGGACGACCGGGGCTCGGCCGCCGCCGTTTCCCGGTCGGAACTGATCGTTTCGAATCGGCTCAGGGGCCCTTCGCCGGGCGCCCGAGGGCTCCGAAGGGGGTGCCGCACCGTATGGCCGCTGTCGACACCGCGCGCGCTCACGCCCAAGCGGTCCTGCGGATCCGAGGACTCGCCCTGGCCGCCGCCGCGCTGCCCGCCGCCGCCGCGGTGGTCCTGCTCGCCGGCCGGTTCACCGGCCGGATCGGTGCCCCCGGATCCCCCGACGCCGCCGGCTGGGACGCCGCCCGCTGGACGGTCTGCGCGGTGGCCGCGCTGACCCTGCTGGTGGCCGCCCTGGCCGCCCGCAGGCACCGCCGGGCCGTCCCGCCGCAGACCCCCGCCGTCCCGCTCGGCCGCGCCCAGGCCCCCGAGCTGTACCGGCTGATCGACGAGCTGGCCGACCGGCTGGAGGTGCCCGCGCCCTCCGCCGTCGCGCTCACCCCGGACTGCGACAGCTGGCTGGAGGACGTCCCCGCGCCCCGGCCCCGCCGTCGCCGGGCCCGCGCCGCCGGCGAGGCGCCGACCGCACCGGTCCTGGTGATCGGCTCGCCCTTCCTCTGGTGGATGCGGGCCGGCGAGCTGCGCGCCCTGCTCGCCCCGGTGGTGGCCGGCACCGCAGCCGCCGCCGACCCCGAGATCGCCGCCGCCCGGAGCTTCCTGCGCGCCCTCGACGCCAGCCTGGACACCGCTTCCGGCCCCGGCCCGGCCGGCGCCCCCGGGCCCGGCGGTGCCGGCCCGCACCGGCGCGGCCCGGCCGCGCTCGCCGACCGGGTCACCGACCGGATCACCCGGCGGCTGCTCGGCGCCTGCCGCGCGCACGCCGCCGAGCTGGAGCGCTCCGTCGCCGGCTGGGCCTCCGAACAGGCCCGCGGCGTCGACTACGGCCTGCGGATCGCCGCCCAGGAGCAGGTCGGCCTCGCCTACGCGGGCTGGGACCGGCTGCTCACCCGGGTCGCGCTGCCCGCCTGGCGGCTCGGCCGGCACCCCGCCCACCTCAACGCGGGCGTGGCCGCCGCGCTCACCGAACTGTCCCGGCGCGACCGGCTGGCCGACGGCTACGGCAGCCGGCTCGGCGACCGTCCGGCCTGCGACCTGCTGGAGGAGCCCGGCGCGGTGGACGCCGCGGTCTCCCGGCTGGCCGCCGAGCTGTTCTTCGGCGCGCCCGCCTCCGGCGGCTGGCGCGAGCTGGAGTGGGCCGACTACCCGGCCGAGGTGGTGGACGCCGGCTGGCGGGCCCGCGCCGCCGCCCTGCAGTCCGCCCTGGACCTGCTCGCCCCGCAGGCCCGCCCCGGCGCCCCGACGCTGACCCGGCTGCTGGGCCGGCTCGCCGACGGCGACGGCGAACGGCTGGCCGCCGCGCTCGCCGCCCGGTCGGCCCGCACCGACGCCCCCGCCCCCCTGCTCGAACCGGTCCGCACCGAACGGGACGTGCTGGTCGACCACGTCACCGCGATGGTCTGCTGCGCCGCCGTGGACACCGCGGGCGCCGTCCCCGGGCTGGACTGGCTGGACGGCCCGGTGCTGCTGCTCGGCGGGGTGCGCCGCACCGACCTCGCCGAACCGGTCGCCCAGGCCGTCGAGCAGGGCCAGGACGGGCCGCTGCGGGCCTGGCTGGACGCCGCCGACGTCCGGCTGGAGAAACCGGTCCGGCTCTGACCGGCCCCGCGCCGACGCCCGCGAGAGGGGCGCGAACCCCGTCCGCGAGCGCCCCCGGCCGAACCGGCCGCCCCGGGTCGTCGCAGGCCGGAGGCCCTCCACCCGCCGGAGCGGAAGATTCCCGCCACTAGTTGCTACCGCGGGGTGACGCAGCGCCAGCGCGGTGTGGTGTATTAGTCCGCACGCACATCCGGGAGGCACGTGCCAACCGGCGGAGGTGCACCTGGGAGGGGCGCGCGTGGGGACCGAACTCAACCGCCGCTGGGAGTCCGGGACGCACGCGCACAGCGTCTCCGACCCCTTCGGCCAGGGTCCGCTGCCCTGGCTGCGCAGCCCGGACCAGTACCTCGCCGGCGCCGAGGGGGACGTCCCCTGGTACGTCTCGGTGGACGCCCCCGGACAGCGCCCGCTGGCCGCCGGGGTGCGCGGCAAGCCCCCGGTCGGCACCCCGCTGAGCGCCAACGACGAGGAACAGCAGATCAAGGGCTTCGCCTCGGCCGGCGTGGTCCGCCCCGGCGGCTCGGTGGACCTGCGGGTCACCGTCAACCCGCCCCGCGAGTTCACCGTCGACGTCTACCGGATCGGCCACTACGCGGGCGACGGCGCCCACCACATGACCTCCAGCCCGCTGATCGCCGGCATGGTCCAGCCCGCCCCGATGGTGGCCGGCCGGACCGTCTCCTGCCACCACTGGTGGCACACCTGGCGGCTGCAGATCCCGCAGCACTGGCGGCCCGGCGCGTACGTCGCGGTGCTCACCACCGCCGACATGCTGCACCGCAGCCACATCCCCTTCACCGTCCGGGACTTCGAGGACCAGACCCGCGCCGCCGAGCTGCTGCTGGTGGTCCCCGACGTCACCTGGCAGGCGTACAACCTCTTCCCCGAGGACGGCCGCAGCGGCGCCAGCCTCTACCACGCCTGGGACGGCGGCCTGCTGGTCGGCGAGACCGAGGCGGCCGTCACCGTCTCCTTCGACCGCCCGCACGCCACCGCCGGCCTGCCGCTGCACGTCGGCCACGCCTACGACTTCATCCGCTGGGCCGAGCGCTACGGCTACGACCTCTCCTACGCCACCGCCACCGACCTGCACGCCGGACTGGTCGACGCCTCCCGGCACAAGGCGCTGGTCTTCCCCGGCCACGACGAGTACTGGTCCGAACCGATGCGCCGCGCCGTCGAGGACGCCCGGGACGGCGGCACCTCGCTGGTCTTCCTCTCCGCCAACACCATGTACTGGCGGGTCGAGCTGAGCCCCGGCCCCTCCGGCGAGCCCAACCGGATGCTCAACTGCCGCAAGCGCCAGAAGGTCCGCCCCGACAGCCCGGCCGCCGGGGCGCCCGGCGCCGCCAGCGCGCTGTGGCGCGACGCCGGCGAGCCGGAGCAGCACCTGCTCGGCGTGCAGTACTCCGGCCGGGTCGCCACACCCGTCCCGCTCGTCGCCCGGCACACCGCGCACTGGTTCTGGGACGGCACCGGCCTGCACGAGGGCGACGGCCTGCCCGGGCTGGTGGCGGGCGAGGCGGACCGCTACTACCCCAAGGTCGCCCTGCCCGGGCACACCGAACGCGTGCTGCTCGCCCACTCCCCGTACCAGGACCCGGCCGGGCGCACCCGCTACCAGGAGACCTCGCTCTACCGGGCGCCCAGCGGCGCGTACGTGTTCGCCGCCGGCACCTTCGCCTGGTCGCCCGCCCTGGACCGCCCGGGGCTCACCGACGAACGGATCCAGCGGGCCACCGCCAACCTGCTGGACCGCCTCTGCAAGAACGACCGAACGGCCCTCGGGCCGGTCCGCGCGGGTGGCCATGACAGACTCGACCCCAGTGACCTCCCCTTTCGCGCCGCACCGCCCGCGAACGACCCCTGAGGACTGAGACGACCTTGAGCGGATTTGTCACCAAGCCCGAGCCGGTCCAGGTGCCCGGCCTGGTCCACCTGCACACCGGCAAGGTGCGCGACCTGTACCGCGCCGAGTCGGGTGACCTCGTGATGGTCGCCAGCGACCGCACCTCCGCCTACGACTGGGTGCTGCCCAACGAGATCCCGGACAAGGGCCGCATCCTCACCCAGCTCTCGCTGTGGTGGTTCGAGCGGATCGCGGACCTCGTGCCCAACCACGTGATCTCCACCGAGGTCCCGGCCGGCGCCCCGGCCGACTGGAAGGGCCGCACCCTGGTCTGCCGCAGCCTGGACATGATCCCGGTCGAGTGCGTGGCCCGCGGCTACCTGGCGGGCTCCGGCCTGGAGGAGTACCGCGCCTCCCGCACCGTCTGCGGCATCGCCCTGCCCGAGGGCCTGGACGACGGCTCCGAGCTGCCCGCCCCGGTCTACACCCCGGCGCTCAAGGCCGAGGTCGGCGAGCACGACGAGAACGTCCCCTACGAGGAGACCGCCCGCCGGATCGGCGCCGAGCTGGCCGCCCAGCTGCGCCAGACCACCCTGGCCGTCTACTCCCGCGCCCGGGACATCGCCCGTGAGCGGGGCATCATCCTGGCCGACACCAAGTTCGAGTTCGGTCTGCTGGACGGCGAGCTGGTGATCGGCGACGAGGTGCTGACCCCGGACTCCTCGCGGTTCTGGCCGGCCGACCAGTGGGAGCCGGGCCGCCCGCAGCCCTCCTTCGACAAGCAGATCGTCCGCGACTGGCTGACCTCCCCGGCCTCCGGCTGGGACCGGAAGAGCGAGCAGCCGCCGCCCGCGCTGCCCGCCGAGGTGGTGGAGAAGGTCCGCGCCAAGTACGTCGAGGCCTACGAGCGGCTGACCGGCCTCGGCTGGGTCTGAGGCCCGGACGCGCCCGCGGGCCCGGCGGTCGGATCCGTCAGATCCAGCCGTGCTCGCGGGCGATCCGCACCGCCGCGTGCCGGTTCTCCGCGCCCAGCTTGGCGGCGGCCGCGGACAGGTAGTTGCGGACGGTGCCCTGGGAGAGCGAGGCCCGCTCGGCGATCTCGGCGATCGAGGTGCCGTCCGCGGCGAGCTCCAGCACGTCCGTCTCGCGCGGGGTCAGCGGGCTCTCCCCGGCGGCGATCGCGTCCGCCGCCAGCTCCGGGTCCACGTAGCGGCCGCCGGCCCGGACGGTCCGGATGATCCCGGCGAGGTCGGCCGCCGAGACCGTCTTCGGCAGGAAGCCCCGGACGCCGACCTCCAGGGCCCGCTTGAGGTACCCCGGGCGGCCGTGGCCGGTGACGATCATGCAGCGGCAGTCCGGCAGCAGCGCGCGCAGGCTGGTCGCCACCTCGATGCCGTCCAGCCCGGGCATCTGCAGGTCGAGCACCGCGATGTCCGGCCGGTGCGCCTGGGCCATCGCCAGCGCCTCCGGGCCGGAGGCGGCCTGGGCGACCACCGTGATGTCCTCCTCCAGCGAGAGCAGCGCGGCCAGCGCGCCGCGGATCAGGTGCTCGTCGTCGGCGAGCAGGACGCGGACGGGCGCGGTGTCGGTCATCGGCGGGGCCTTCCGTGCGGGTCTTCTCGGGCTTCGCAACCTCGGGGCTTCAGGGCCTCAGGGTCTCAGGCCGCCCGGCCCCGGGGTCCCGCGGCCCCGGCCCGGTGCCTCAGAGCGGGACGCTGGCGAGCAGCCGGAAGCTGCCGGGCGCGGCGTCCGGGAGGGTCAGCTCGCCGTCGTGGGCGGCGAGCCGCTCGCGCAGTCCGCGCAGTCCGGTGCCGCTCCCCTGGGAGGGCAGCGGCACGGCCGGCACCCCGTCGTTCTCCAGCTCCAGCACCGCCCGGCCGTCCTCCCGGCGGAGCCGGATCGCGCAGCGGCCCGCCTCGCTGTGCCGCAGGACGTTGGTGGTGGCCTCGCGGATCACCCAGCCGAGCACCGACTGGACCGGGGCCGGCAGCCGGTCGGCGTCCTCACCGAGGTCGATGTCGCAGGCCACGTCGGCGGAGCGGAGCACCGCGCGGGCGCCGATCGCCTCGGCGTGCAGGTCCGCCGTGCGGTAGCCGCGGACCACGTCGCGGACCTCGCGCTGGGACTCCTGGGCGATCTGCTGGACCTCGGCCATCTGGTCGGCGGCCTCCGGGCGGCCGCGCCGGGCCAGCTGGACGGCCAGCTCGCTCTTGAGGGCGATGGTGGTGAGGTTGCGGCCCATCACGTCGTGCAGGTCGCGGGAGAACCGCAGCCGCTCCTCGGCGACGGCCAGCCGGGACTGCGCCTCCCGGGCGGAGTCCAGCTCCCAGACCACCGACTGGAGCCAGGCGAAGCTGCGGCAGCTGCACCCGATGAAGAGCATCACCAGCGCGCTTCCGGTCACGAGCCCGAGGCACGTCCCCGGGGTGGCGCCGGTCAGCAGCATCGCGGGGAAGACGGCCAGCAGGCCGGCGGCCCCGGCGAGGGCCGCCCGGCGCGGGGGCAGCCCGACCGAGGCCGGACCGAAGGCGGAGAACAGGACGGTGGTGGTGACCGGGAGGGTGAAGACCACGGACTCCGCCTCGGAGGCCGCGCCGACCCGGGGGCCGAGCAGCAGCACCGCCCAGCAGCCGGCCACCGCCAGGCCGCCGGTGAGGGCGAGCCAGCGCAGGTGGTCGGTGGGCCGCTTCAGGTAGTGGTCCAGAGAGGTGCGGTAGGCCCGCAGGGTGACCAGGGTCTGGGCGAACCCGAGCACCAGGGCGACCCGGGCGGCCGGGTGGGTGCGGTAGTTCGGGTCGGACAGGTTGATCAGCAGTCCGATCGGCAGCGGGGCGAGCGCCATCAGGTAGAGCGACCAGCGGAGGTAGAGCTCGGAACGCTGGGGCTTGGAGTAGCCCTTCCACGCGCGCACCGGATTCGTGACGCCCATCTGCCCAGCTCCCCGTTCGACCATGATCGTGCTGCTGCCTTCCTATCAGAGGTGGAACGGAGAGCGGACCTTCGGTTCGAGGAGCGCGGTGGTCAGCGGCGCGGCTCCCAGCGGAAGTACCGGACGGCGCCCCAGACCGCGAGGGCGAGCCAGATGCCACCGGTGACCAGGTGCGGGGCGGCGGTGGCCCAGGTGCCGGCGAAGCCGGTCGGGGCGGCGGAGCCGTCGGTGCCGAACCAGCCGACCCGGACCAGCTGGAACGCCGGGGTGGTGGGCAGCAGCCGGCAGACGTCGGCGAGCTGGGAGGGCATGACCTCCAGCGGGACGAACAGGCCGGAGCCGAACTGGGTGAGCAGCAGGACCGGCATGGTGGTGATGCCGGCGCTCTCCACGGTGCGGGTGAAGGCGCTGGAGACGGCGGCCAGCGCCATCAGGGTCGCGATGACCAGGACCAGGCCGACGGCCAGCAGGACCGGGTTGGCCGGGGCGGTCAGGTCCAGCGCCGAGGCGCCGACGACGCCGATCACGGTGCACATCACCAGGGCCAGGCCGACCGAGGGGACGGCGGTGCCGGCCAGGATTTCGAGGTCCCGGGCCTCGCCGGTGCGCAGGCGCTTGAGCACCAGCTCGCCGCGGCGGGCGACGTAGGCGGCGGTGAGGTTGTAGTAGACGACGAAGGCCAGCACCATCCCGACCGCGCCGTTGACCAGCAGCGAGTCGACGTCCAGGCCGGGGTTGCTCTTGGCCTGCTGGGCGAGCACGTTCTGCAGTCCGAAGACCAGGAGCAGCGGCAGCAGGACGGCGGTGAACAGGGCGGTCCGGTTGCGGACCAGCAGGATGGCCTCGGCCCGGCCGAGGGCGAGCAGCCGGCGGACGGTTGTGCTCTTCGGCCCGGTGGCGGCGGTGACGGTGGCGGTGGTCATCGGGCGAGTCCGATCAGCTTGCGGCGGGCGGAGGGGGCGGCGGGGGTGTCGGCCGGGGGCCGGTCGGCGGCCTCGGAGGCGATGGCCAGGAAGGCCTCCTCCAGCGAGGCGCTGCGGGCGTCGAGGGCTCCGAGCGCGATGCCGTTGTGGTCGGCCCAGCCGAGCAGGTCGGTCAGGGTGGCCTGGAGGTGCGGGGTCTGCACGGTGACCTTGCGGCCGTCGGCGGTCACGGTGGCGCCGGTCAGCGGGGGGATCGAGGTGCCGGTGAAGCCGGGGAGCTCGAAGGTGATCCGGGACGGCCGCCCGGCGATCACCTCGGCCACCGTGCCGGCGGCGACGATCCGGCCGCCGTGCATGATCGCCAGCCGGTCGGCGAGCTCCTCGGCCTCCTCCAGGTAGTGCGTGGTGAGCAGCACCGTGGTGCCCTGGGCGCGCAGCTCGCGCACCAGCCGCCAGACGGCGGCCCGGGCCTCCGGGTCGAGGCCGGTGCTCGGTTCGTCCAGGAACAGCACCTCGGGCCGGCCGAGCAGGGCCATCGCCAGGTCGAGGCGGCGGCGCTCGCCGCCGGAGAGCTGCTTGACCCGGACGTCGCGGCGGTGGCCGAGGCCGACCAGCTCCAGCGCCTCGTCCAGCGGGCGGGCGTGGCTGGTGGCGCCGGCCCAGGCGCGGCCGGTCTCGGCGACGGTGAGGTCGCCGGGGAAGCCGCCCTCCTGGAGCATGATGCCGATCCGGGGCCGGACGGCGGCGCGCTCGCGGTGCGGGTCGTGGCCGAGCACCCGGACCGTGCCCCCGCTCGGGGTGGCCAGGCCCTCGATCAGTTCCATGGTGGAGGTCTTGCCGGCCCCGTTGGTGCCCAGCAGCGCGAAGAGCTCGCCGCGGCCGACGGTCAGGTCGACGCCGCGGACGGCGTGGTAGCGGCTGCTGCCGGCACCGTAGTGGCGGTGCAGGTCGGTGACCTCGATCACGTGGTCGCCGGGCTGGTGGGGCTGGCTCGTTTCCATGCCTCAAGCCTCCCGTCGCCGGGCGGCCGGAGGCAGTGTGCGCCCTCATGAGAACCCGGTGCGGATCCACGGGTGGGCGATGACAAATGTCATGGGTGCGGAGCGGCCGGCGGAACCGGGTGCCGGAACCGGAGAACGCCGAAGGGCCCTCTCGATCGAGAGGGCCCTTCGTACCGGAGCGGACGACGAGATTCGAACTCGCGACCCTCACCTTGGCAAGGTGATGCTCTACCAACTGAGCCACGTCCGCAGGATGGAACTATGTAATTGTGCTGTGCTCGCGCACTGCGAGCGGACGACGAGATTCGAACTCGCGACCCTCACCTTGGCAAGGTGATGCTCTACCAACTGAGCCACGTCCGCACGGTGCCTGGTGGGGCACCGGCCGCCTCTTCGGATCTCTCCGTTGCGGCGACGAGGAATACTCTACAGCATCCGAAGGGGTGGTCGTCCCGCCCTGCGGTTGCGGGCGGGACGACCGGATGTCCGCGGTGGTCAGTTCGCCTCGGCGAACGCCTCGTACACGTGCTTCGGGATCCGGCCGCGGGCCGGAAGCTCCATCCCGCGGGACTGGGCCCAGGCCCGGACCGCGGCCGGATCCGGGGTGAGGGCGGTGCGGCGGAAGGACTTCCCGGTACGGCTCTGGCGGCGGCCGGCGGCGACGAACGGGGCGAGGGCCTCCCGCAGCTTTTCCGCGTTGTCCACGGACAAATCGATCTCGTACGACTTCCCGTCCACGCCGAAGTGGACGGTTTCCGCGGCGGCGCCGCCGTCCAGGTCGTCGGAGAGCGTGACAACTACACGCTGAGCCATGGGCGTCAATCCTCTCGGGCAATTCGGCCGACAAGGGCGCGGGTGCGCTCCCGGGCCTGATGTGCACCACTCGCTCAAGTGCATACGGGCAGGCCGGATGGCCGTGCCGGATACGCAGCACTCGCCGCGGCAGGTGGCCCTATTCTGCACCCGAAGCGGGGAGAAATCGAAGAGTCCGGCTTTCTTTTCCGGATATTCACGTGTCTTCGCCGGGGTGCCGGATACCCGAAGCACTCGACTGGTCGATCTGTCCGGAGTGCCGGTATTCGGGTGCTCTTCGGCGGTTCCCGCGGCGCCCCGGGGAATCCGGCGAAAAGGGGCGTGCGGCGGGGGGTCGCGGGGCGGTCCGGGCCTTGCGGCGTAAGGGTCGTGGGTCTACGCGCGTCACTACGCCCGGCCAGCAATCCCGCCCGAAACCCCCGGTAGTCTGGAGTTCCCCCGCCTCACGAAGACACCACCGGGAGTGCCAGTGGCACGCGTCGTAGTCGACGTCATGCTCAAGCCGGAGATCCTCGACCCCCAGGGACAGGCGGTGCAGCGCGCACTGCCCCGTCTCGGATTCACCGGGATCGCCGACGTCCGCCAGGGCAAGCGTTTCGAGCTGGAGCTGGAGGGCCCGGTCGACGACGCCGCGCTCGCCCGTATCCGCGAAGCCGCCGAGACCTTTCTCGCCAACACCGTGATCGAGGACTTCATGGTCCGCGTCGAGGAGGAGGGCAAGTGACCACCCGCGTCGGCGTCGTCACTTTCCCCGGCTCCCTCGACGACCGCGACGCCCGTCGCGCGGTCCGCCTCGCCGGCGCCGAGCCGGTCGCGCTCTGGCACCGTGACAAGGATCTCCACCAGGTCGACGCGGTCGTCCTGCCGGGCGGATTCAGTTACGGCGACTATCTGCGCTGCGGTGCGATCTCCCGCTTCTCGCCGGTGATGGACACCGTCATCGAGCAGGCCAGGGCGGGAATGCCGGTTCTCGGTATCTGCAACGGCTTCCAGGTGCTGTGCGAATCGCACCTGCTGCCCGGTGCGCTCACCCGCAACGACTCGCTGCACTTCATCTGCCGCGACCAGAAGCTGCGGATCGAGAACAACGGCACCGCCTGGACCCGCGATTACGCGGCCGGCCAGGAAATCGTCGTCCCGCTGAAGAACGGCGAGGGCCGCTTCGTCGCCGACGAGCGCGTCCTGGACGAGCTGGAGGCCGAGGGCCGGGTCGTCGCCCGTTACCTCGACGTCAACCCCAACGGTTCGTACCGTGACATCGCCGGCATCACCAACGCCGCCGGCAATGTCGTGGGCCTGATGCCGCACCCCGAGCACGCCGTGGAGCCGCTCACCGGTCCCACCACCGAGGGCCTGGGCTTCTTCACTTCCGTCCTGAAGCAGCTGGTGAACGCCTGATGAGCCTCGACACCGTCAAGAACGCCGAGCAGACCCCGGACGCCGCCCAGCCGTGGGCCGAACTCGGCCTCAAGCAGGACGAGTACGCGCGCATCCGGGAGATCCTCGGCCGCCGCCCGACCGGCGCGGAACTCGCGATGTACTCGGTCATGTGGTCCGAGCACTGTTCGTACAAGAGCTCCAAGGTCCACCTGAAGCAGTTCGGCGAGAAGAAGCCCGAGACGGACGCGATGCTCGTCGGCATCGGCGAGAACGCCGGTGTGGTCGACGTCGGCCAGGGCTACGCGGTCACCTTCAAGGTCGAGTCGCACAACCACCCGTCGTACATCGAGCCCTACCAGGGCGCGGCCACCGGCATCGGCGGCATCGTCCGCGACATCCTGGCGATGGGCGCCCGCCCGGTCGCCGTGATGGACCCGCTGCGCTTCGGTGCGGCCGACCACCCGGACACCCGGCGCGTGCTGCCCGGGATCGTCGCGGGCATCGGCGGCTACGGCAACTGCCTGGGCCTGCCGAACATCGGCGGAGAGGTCGTCTTTGACTCCTGCTACCAGGGCAACCCGCTGGTCAACGCGCTGTGCGTGGGTGTCATGAAGCACGAGGACATCCACCTCGCGCAGGCCTCCGGCGCCGGCAACAAGGTCATCCTGTACGGCGCCCGCACCGGTGGCGACGGCATCGGCGGCGTCTCCGTGCTCGCCTCCGAGACCTTCGACGACACCAAGCCGGCCAAGCGTCCGGCCGTCCAGGTCGGCGACCCGTTCCAGGAGAAGCTCCTCATCGAGTGCACCCTGGAGATCTTCGGCGAGAAGCTCGTCAAGGGCATCCAGGACCTCGGCGGCGCCGGTCTGTCCTGCGCCACCTCCGAGCTGGCCTCGGCCGGCTCCGGCGGCATGCGGATCGACCTCGACACCGTGCACCTGCGCGACCACACGCTCTCGCCCGAGGAGATCCTCATGAGCGAGTCGCAGGAGCGCATGTGCGCCATCGTCGAGCCCGACAAGGTCGCCCGCTTCCTGGAGATCTGCGAGAAGTGGGACGTCATCGCCAACGTCATCGGTGAGGTGACCGACGGCGAGCGGCTGGAGATCTACTGGCACGGCGAGCTCGTGGTGGACGTTCCGCCGCGCACCGTCGCCCACGAGGGCCCGACCTACCAGCGCCCGTTCGCCCGCCCGAGCTGGCAGGACGCGCTGCAGGCCGACGTTCCGACCGCCGAGCGGCTGGCCCGCCCGGCCACCGGCGAGGGCCTGAAGGCCGACCTGCTGAAGGTCGCCTCGCACCCGAACCAGGCCTCCAAGTCCTGGATCACCGACCAGTACGACCGCTACGTGCTCGGCAACACCGTGCTCTCGCACGGCGAGGACTCGGGCATGATCCGGATCGACGACGAGACCAACCTCGGCGTCTCGGTCGCCACCGACGGCAACGGCCGCTACACCAAGCTGGACCCGTACACCGGCGCCCAGCTGGCCCTCGCCGAGGCGTACCGCAACGTCGCGGCCGGCGGTGCCAAGCCGCTCGCCGTCTCGGACTGCCTGAACTTCGGCTCCCCCGAGGACCCGGACGTGATGTGGCAGTTCGCCGAGGCCACCCGTGGTCTGGCCGACGCCTGCCTGACCCTCGGCACCCCGGTGACCGGCGGCAACGTCTCGCTGTACAACCAGACCGGCGAGGTCGCCATCCACCCGACCCCGGTGGTCGCGGTGCTCGGCGTCATCGACGACGTCACCCGCCGCACCCCGGTGGCCTTCGCCGAGGAGGGGCAGCTGCTCTACCTGCTCGGCGACACCAGGGACGAGCTGGGCGGCTCGGCCTGGTCGCAGGCGGTCCACGACCACCTGGGCGGTCTGCCGCCCCGGGTCGACCTGGAGCGCGAGCGGCTGCTCGGCGAGATCCTGATCTCCGGTTCGCGCGACGGCATGATCGACGCCGCGCACGACCTGTCCGACGGCGGCCTGGGCCAGGCCCTGGTGGAGAGCTGCCTCAAGGGCGGCCGCGGTGCCCGGATCGTCGTGCCCGAGGGTCTGGACCCGTTCGTGTTCCTGTTCTCCGAGTCGGCCGGCCGCGCCGTGGTGGCGGTGCCGCGCAGCGAGGAGCTCCGGTTCAACGACATGTGCACCGCCCGGGGCCTGCCGGCCACCCGGATCGGTGTGGTCGACGGCGACACCCTGGACGTCCAGGGCCAGTTCGGCGTCTCGCTGGCGGAGCTGAAGGACGCCCACACCGGCGTCATCGAGGCCCTGCTCGGCTGAGGTCCGCCGTTCCTCACCCGGGGGCGGACGTCAGCTCACCACCGGCAGCGCGAGCCCGAAGCAGACCCACTGCCAGGCCGGGAACTGCAGCGAGGGCACCATCG
>NZ_JBEOWI010000053.1:0-54705 GCF_040296005.1 Kitasatospora sp. NPDC002551
GCTGTTGAGTTCTCAAGGAACGGACGCTTCCATCAGGCGGCTTTCACACCGGCCCTCCGGGCGCTTCGTTCTTTCGTGTTTCCAGCTTATCAGATCCTCGCGGCCGGTTTGACCGGCTTTCGTTTCTCTGAATTCCCGCTGGAGGGATTTCCTTCGACTTCGCTCCGAAGCTTATCAAAGCTTTCGGTGTGCTCAGTTCCGGGATTTACCTTGTCGGAGAGGGCGTGCATTCGATGAAGCACACTCGCCTCGACTCGGCGGTGTCGTAGACACTAACGCCTGAGCCCAGCTGCTGTCCAGCCGGTCCCAACCGTTCAAACCTACTAGCCCACCCTTACCACGTCAATGGTTTAGCCGGGATGCGAGAAGAGTAGCAGGTCAGGGGCCTGTTGATCACATCGGCTCAGGCCGCGACCGGCTGCAGGTCCGCCCGGTCGGCCGCGTCCATGTCGCCGGTTTCGCCGGCCGCGGCGGCCTTTCGGCCCAACACCAGCGCGTAGAGCAGGAACGCGACCTCGGCGAGCGCGCCGATCGTGATGCGGGCCCAGGTCGGCAGACCGGACGGGGTCACGAACGCCTCCAGGACGCCCGACAGCGCCAGCACCGTGGCCAGACCGATTCCCATGCCGATGATCGAGCGCCCCTGTTCGGCGAGCGCGGTGGCGCGGGGCCGCGGGCCGGGATCGATGATCGTCCAGCCGAGGCGCAGTCCCAGGCCGCCGGCAACGAAGACGGCGGTCAGCTCCAGCAGCCCGTGCGGGATGAGCAGCCCGAGGAAGACGTCGAGCCGGCCGGCGGACGCCATCAGCCCGACGCCGAGGCCGAGGTTGAGGACGTTGCTCCACAGCACCCACAGCACCGGCAGGCCGAGCACCACCCCGTAGAGCAGGCACTGCACGGCGATCCAGGCGTTGTTCGTCCAGACCTGGGCGGCGAAGGAACTCGCCGGGCGGTCGGAGTAGTAGGTCTCGTACGCGCCGCCCGGCCTCGTCATCTCGCGGAGCTCGTCGGGCGCGGCCAGGCTGTTGCGGACCTCGGGGTGGCCAGCCACCCACCAGGCGACCAGCGCGGTGGCGAGCAGCGAGAGCACCGCCACCGGGATCCACCAGCGGCGCGAGCGGTAGAGCGCGGCGGGGAAGCTCACCGTGTAGTAGCGCGCGACGTCCCGCCAGCCACTGGTCCGGCTGCCGGTGACCGCGTCACGGGCGCGCGAGACCAGACTGGTGAGCCGGCCTTCGAGGGTCGGATCGGGCGCGGCGGCCTGGACCTTGGCCAGATGCCCGGTGGCGCGCTGGTACAGGGCGACGAGTTCGTCGGCCTCCTCGCCGGTCGGGCGCCGCTTCCTGGCGAGGGCGTCCAGCCGGGCCCACTCCCCCTGGTGGGTGGCGACGAAGACGTCCAGGTCCATGCGGCGGCTCCATGATCGGCGCGGGGCGCGAGGTCGGGCGGTGCGGACAGGTGGGCCCAGCATGCCAGGGCCGGGCGGCGAAGCGGCCGCCGGGACCTCCCTTCCCGGCGGGCTCCGCGGCCCCGTATGTTGACGGCAGCAGATCACGGGATCGTGGGGGCCGATCCACCGGATTCCCCGCCCACGAACCGCGTACCTCCACGGGAACGGACGGGTGTCTTGAGCGACCTGGTGACGGGCGAGGCGGTCGTCCTCGGCCTGCGCGCGGCGAAGCTTCCGAGCCGGGGGCTCGCGATCGCACTGGACCTCACCGTGCAGATCGCCGGGCTGCTGGCCACGACCCTGGTACTGAGCCTGACTCTGGTGGACCTGGACGGCGCGGCGGTCGCCGCGGTGGAGATCGGGCTGACCGTCTTCTTCCTGGTGGCGCTGCCGGTCATGATCGAGACCCTGACCCGGGGGCGTTCGCTGGGGAAGGCCGCGCTCGGGCTCCGGGTGGTGCGCAGCGACGGCGGGCCGGTGCGGTTCCGGCACGCGCTGGTGCGCGGGCTGGTCGGCTTCCTGGAGATCATCGTCCTGTTCGGCGTGCCGGCCGTGGTCTGCTCGGTGGTGTCCTCGGACGGCAAGCGGCTGGGCGACGTCTTCGCGGGGACGCTGGTCGTCCGCGAGCGGGTGCCCGGCGGGGGCGGTGCGGCGATCGCGCTGCCGCCGGTGAACCCGCAGCTGCTCCAGGCGATCGGCGGCGAACTGGTCGCGCTGGACCTCTCGGCCGTGCCGGAGCCGCTCTGGCTGGCCGTCCGGCAGTTCCTCGGGCGGATCGGCGAGCTGGACCAGGCCGTCGCGCACCAGATGTCCGCCCGGCTCGCGGACGACCTGGTGGCCCGCACCGGCCACCCGGTGCCGTACGGGGTGCACCCGGCGGCGTACCTGGGCGCGGTGCTGACCGAGCGGCAGCGGCGCGAGTGGAGCCGGGCGCAGGGCTACGCGTTCCAGCATGCCCAGCAGCAGGCCCAGGCGCAGGCCCAGCAGCAGAGCTGGGCGCCCGCCCCGCCGAGCACCCCGGCCGCCCCGGCCGCTCCCCCGGCTCCGCCGACGCCCCCGGCCTCCGGCGGCGGCTTCGCCCCGCCCGCCTGAGCCCGCCCGCCCGAGCCCGCCCCGGCGCCCGTCAGCCGCCGAGGCCCTCGCCGTAGCCGAACTCGGCAGGCCAGGGGTTCGGCGGTGACTCCAGTTCCTCCAGCTCGACCCCGCCCGCCGCCAGCACCACGTCCCCCGCCAGGTGCACCACCTGCTGCTCGCCCGTCTCCAGGTCCGCGACCTGATAGCGCTCGACGACCAGCGGCCCCTCGTCCGTCGCGTGCGTGTCGACCCCCTCCAGCAGCCAGCCCTGGTCGAAGGTGCGCGGCGCGAGCACCGGCTCGGTGAACGCGACCAGCCGCACCCGCGCGCTCGCCCCCTCCCGCAGCCGCAGCAGCCGCGCGGTGGCGACCAGGAAACCGGGCGAGCGCCCGGTGAAGCCGTGGGCCCGGTCGTGCCCCTCCGCCGCCTGCTCGCCGGCCGGGTCAGCCGCGTCGGCCCGCACCCAGGCCACCCCGTCGACGGCGCCGCCGCGCACCTGCCAGCCGCCGGCCCGCAGCTCCATCCGCAGCGGCCGGGCGCGCGAGTCCAGGGTGAGGTCCACGGTGCCGAGGACGCGGCCGTCCGGCGCGTACGTCTTGGAGACGTACCGCCAGCCGACCGGGCCGGGCGCGCAGCTGAACCGCTCCTCGCCGAGCAGGACGTGGTCGTGGGTGTCGTGGAGCGAGTACCGGCCGTTGGGCATGCCCGAAAGCCTACGTCCGCGCCGCGCCGGGCCGTCCCGTCGAGATCGAGAAGCCATGCAACCTCCCGCGCGCGGGACGCATCAGGGAGGTGGACGCCGCGCCCGCGGCGCCACCGAGAGGGGGAGCGTTCATCCATGGCGAATCAGAACCGCGACGCCGAGTTCACGGAGTTCGTCGCGGCTCGGGCGCCGTGGCTCCGCAAGGTGGCCTACCTGCTCTGCGGCGACTGGCACCGCGCGGACGACCTCGTCCAGGAGGCCGTCACCAAGCTGTACGTCCGCTGGGGCCGGCTCTCCGGGGTGGAGAACATGGACGGCTACGCCCGGACCGTCCTGCTCAACACCTTCCTGGCCGAGCAGCGCTCCCCGTGGTGGCGGTGGACCGCCCGCCGCGGCACCGAGACGGTTCCGGAGAAGGCCGTCGCCGCGCTGGACGTGGACGCCTCGGTCGACCTCCGCCGGGCGCTGGCCGCGCTGCCGCCCCGGCAACGGGCCACCGTGGTCCTCCGCTACTACTGCGACCTGACGGTCGAGCAGACCGCCGCCGCGCTGGAGTGCTCCACGGGCAACGTCAAGAGCCAGTCCTCCAGGGGCCTCGACGCGCTGCGCCGGTCCCTCGACCAGTGGCAGGTCCGGGAGGAGTTCCGCGAGCTGCGCGAGCTCCGCATCCCGGTCCCGGCAGAAGGAGCCGCGTCATGACCGACCGCACCCACGACTCCGCCCCCGTCACCGACCGGGAGGAGCACCACCTGGTCGCCGGGCTCACCGCGCTCGCCGACTCCCCCGCGCCCGCGAGTCGGCTGGACACCGGGTGGGCGATCCGCGCCGGCCGTTCCCGGCTGCGCCGCCGCCGGGCCGGGGTGCTCGGCGCGGTGGCGGCGGTGGTCCTCGGCGCCTCGGTGGTCGCCGCCGCCCTGCCGTTCGGGGACCCTCGCCCGCCGGACGCCGCCGCCACGGGCCTCGCCGGCGCGGAGCCCGCCCTCCCCCGCTTCGGGCCCGACACCGGCCGCACCCCGATGGTGGTGGACACGACGTTCGGCTGGCTGCCCACCGGCTTCGACCAGTACGCGTACAACTCGGGACCGACCACCGCACCGTGGAAGCTGAGCATCAAAGCCATCGGCGCGCGTGTCAGCCCGGACAACCCGAACCGCAAGCTCATCTTCCTGAGCGTCTACGGCGCCAGTGAGCAGCCGCCGGCCGCGGGGGCGGTGCCGAACGTCGAATGGCACCTGATCGACACCGCGCCGGTGAACGGGCAGCCGGCGTACTGGCGCGGCATCGGGCCGGACACGCCGACCGGCCTGGGCGGCCAGCGCATCCTGGTGTTCCGGCTGCCCGACGGGCGCTGGGCCGAGCTGACCGCGGCCTACATGGACGCCGATCCGGTGGCCGAGCTGCTGTCCAGGATCGCCGCGGGCGTGCGGACCGGCCCGCAGGCCGCGGCCATGCCGTTCACCCTGCGGGACGTGCCCGCGGACGCCGTCCCGGACGGCGGCGCGTTCAACATCGGCGTCGACTCCACCATGGGCTACGCCTGGGAGGCCTCGGTGAGCTACAAGCTGGGGAACGGCTACATCGCGGTCATCGCCCGCCCCGACGCCGAACCCGACCCGGCGTACAAGCGCCGGCCGTTGACCTCCGGCGAGGAGGAGGTCCCGCGCGCCTGCAAGACCGAGCGGGGGCTGCACGTGTGCGCGATGTCCAGCCAGGGCGACGAGCCGTTCGCCGCGGTCGGCGGGCTCCAGGGCTGGCTGGACCGGGTCACGCCGCTCGGCACCGACCCGGCCGGCTGGACCCGCGACGTCGTGCGCTGATCCCGCCCCGGAAACCGCCGGTGGCCGACGCCCTCCACAGGGGAGGGGGCGTCGGCCACCGGGATGTCTCGTCGAGCGTCACCGCATCAGTAGCGGTACTGCTCCGGCTTGTACGGGCCCTCGACCGGAACGCCGATGTAGTCGGCCTGCTCCTGGGTCAGGGTGGTCAGCTTCACGCCCAGCGCGTCGAGGTGCAGGCGGGCGACCTTCTCGTCCAGGTGCTTCGGCAGGACGTAGACACCGATCGGGTACTGCGCGGTCTTCGTGAACAGCTCGATCTGGGCGATCGTCTGGTTGGCGAAGGAGTTGGACATCACGAAGGACGGGTGGCCGGTCGCGTTGCCCAGGTTGAGCAGGCGGCCCTCGGACAGCACGATGATGGTGCGGCCGTCGTCCTTGCGCCACTCGTGGACCTGCGGCTTGACCTCGGTCTTCACGACGCCCGGGAGCTTCGCGAGGCCGGCGATGTCGATCTCGTTGTCGAAGTGGCCGATGTTGCCGACGATGGCCTGGTGCTTCATCCGCGCCATGTGGGAGGCCAGGATGATGTCCTTGTTGCCGGTGGTGGTGATGAAGATGTCGGCGGTCTCGACGACGTCCTCCAGGGTGGCGACCTGGTAGCCGTCCATCGCGGCCTGCAGCGCGCAGATCGGGTCGATCTCGGTGACGATGACCCGGGCGCCCTGGCCGCGCAGCGACTCGGCGCAGCCCTTGCCGACGTCGCCGTAGCCGCAGACGACCGCGACCTTGCCGCCGATCAGGACGTCGGTGGCGCGGTTGATGCCGTCGATCAGCGAGTGGCGGCAGCCGTACTTGTTGTCGAACTTCGACTTGGTGACCGAGTCGTTGACGTTGATCGCCGGGAACAGCAGCTTGCCGTCGCGGTGCATCTCGTACAGGCGGTGGACACCGGTGGTGGTCTCCTCGGTGACGCCCTTGATGGTGGCGGCGACCTCGGTCCACTTGTTCGGGGTCTCGACGAGCGTGCGGTTGAGCAGCTCCAGGATGATGCGGAACTCGTCGTTGTCGGCGGTGGACGGGTCCGGCGCGGCACCGGCCTTCTCGAACTCGACGCCCTTGTGGATCAGCAGGGTGGCGTCACCGCCGTCGTCCAGGATCATGTTCGGGGTCTTGCCGTCCGGCCAGGTCAGCGCCTGCTCGGTGCACCACCAGTACTCGTCCAGGGTCTCGCCCTTCCAGGCGAAGACCGGCACGCCCTGCGGGTTCTCCGGGGTGCCCTCCGGGCCGACGGCGATGGCCGCGGCGGCGTGGTCCTGGGTGGAGAAGATGTTGCAGGAGCACCAGCGGACCTCGGCGCCGAGGGCGGTGAGGGTCTCGATGAGGACGGCGGTCTGCACGGTCATGTGCAGCGAGCCGGTGATCCGGGCGCCGGCCAGCGGCTTCGACTCGGCGTACTCGGCGCGGATCGCCATCAGGCCGGGCATCTCGTGCTCGGCGAGCTGGATCTCCTTGCGGCCGAACGGGGCCAGGGAAAGGTCGGCGACCTTGAAGTCACCGGTGATGTCGGTCGACATGCGTCTGCTCCTCGCTGACGGGGGTGGGGCGTGTCCGAGGTCCTGAGGTGCGTCACAACACGGCGGGCCGCACGGGTGTGCGGCGACGCCAGGGCGCCCGGCCCGCGGCACGGTCGAACCGGCGCGGCACGGATGCCCTGTTGCTCGGCACAAACCGTCGGAGGACCTCTCTCCCTCGACCGGCGCGCACCCCCGCGGGGGCGGGCCGCCGATCGACCGCCATCAGCAGCGAC
This sequence comes from Kitasatospora sp. NPDC002551, assembly GCF_040296005.1. Lineage (NCBI taxonomy): Bacteria > Bacillati > Actinomycetota > Actinomycetes > Kitasatosporales > Streptomycetaceae > Kitasatospora > Kitasatospora sp. NPDC002551. Next base: position 6,813 of record NZ_JBEOWI010000053.1, read on the forward strand.
GTTCTGGCTCTGGGGACGAATCTACACCGACGGCCCCGGACGGCGGCCCGCTACGGCCTTTTTCGGCCTCCCGCCCGGCCTCCCGCCCGGGGCGCCCGCGCACCTCAGTGCGCGCCGCCGGGGACCGGCCCGCCGGGCGTCGCGTACGGGTCGTCGCCCGCCGCCTCCTTCTCGGCGCTGTAGATGTCCGGCTCCAGGTAGATCGCCCGTGCGATCGGCACCGCCCGCCGCACCCGGGCCTCGGCGGCGTCGATGGCCTCGGCGACCTCGGCGGCCGTCGAGTCGGCCGGGACGGCGATCTTGGCAGCGACCAGCAGCTCCTCGGGGCCGAGGTGCAGGGTGCGCATGTGGATGACCCGGTCGACCGAGTCGTGGTCGACCAGCGCGTCACGGATCCGGCCCACCACCTCGGGGTGGGCCGACTCGCCGAGCAGCAGCGACCTGGTCTCGATCGCCAGCACGAACGCGATGGCGATCAGCAGCAGGCCGATGCAGAGCGTGCCGATGCCGTCCCAGACGCCGTCCCCGGTGATCACGGTCAGGCCCACGCCGAACAGCGCCAGCACCAGGCCGATCAGCGCTCCGGTGTCCTCCAGCAGCACGACCGGCAGCTCGGGTGCCTTGGCCCGGCGGATGTACGACGTCCAGCCGTGCGTCCCCTTGTCTTTGGCGGCCTCGCGGAACGCGGTGAAGAAGGACCAGCTCTCCAGTGCGATGGCGAACACCAGCACGCCCACCGGCCAGTACCAGTTGTCCAGCTCGTGCGGGTGGGCGATCTTCTCGTAGCCCTCGTAGACCGCGAACATGCCACCGACGCTGAACAGCACGATCGACACCAGGAACGCGTAGATGTACCGCTCGCGCCCGTAGCCGAACGGGTGCTCGGGGGTGGCGGCCCGCTGCGCCCGCTTGCCGCCGACCAGCAGCAGCACCTGGTTGCCCGAGTCGGCCAGCGAGTGGACGCCCTCGGCGAGCATCGAGGAGGAGCCGGAGAACGCGAAGGCCACGAATTTGCTCACCGCGATGCCCAGGTTCGCGGTCAGCGCCGCGACCAGCGCCTTGGTACCGCCTTCGGTGCTCATGCCCGGAAGGTCCCTCCGTCGGGGGCCGTCCGCGCGGCCCGTGCCGGACGCCCGGTCTGCCGGTCGTCGTCGACCGCATACGGTACCGGGCCGCCCGGCGTCGGCTCAGGACTGCGCGACGGCGAGGCCCAGGTAGACGGCGGCGAAGTCGGTGAGCGCCACCAGGTCGGCCAGCGCGTGCAGCGGGTCGGAGCGGTGGCTGGCGTACTCGGTGAGCCGGACGTCGTGGGCGGTGGCGAGCCGGTACGCCCGGGCGGCGCCGAAGCTGCGCGGGCCCGCGTCGTCGGCCGGCACCTCGGTGGGACCGCCGTCCGCCTCCCCCGGCGTGTCGAACCCGGACGACCCCGAGGCCCCGGCGCCGGACGCTCCGGCGCCCTCGCCCTCGCCCTCGCCCTCCGGAACGTGCCGCAGCAGCAGCACCTGGAGGTGCAGCGGATCCGGCTCCTCGACCCGGTCGCGGAAGAAGTCGTCGGGGTCGGCGCCCGCGCCCAGCTGGCCGGTGAACATGCCGCGGTGCGCGGTGAGCGCCTGCGGCAGCAGGCCCGCCAGGGCGGGGCGGCCGGCCCGGTCGGCGAGCTGGCCGGCGAACCGGACGGCCGCGGCACCGGCCACCGGGCCCTCGGCCCAGAGCAGCGGGACGGTCCCGGCCAGCCGGGCGGCCAGCCCCTTGGCCGGGTTGGTGTACGCGGCGGCGTCCGGCCGGCAGCGGACGGCGGTGGCGTCCAGCAGGTCGGCGGTGAGCGGCAGCGCGTCGTAGGCCAGCTGGGTGACGCCGAGCTTCTGGGTGAGCGCGAGCAGCGGCGCGAGGTGGGCCCAGAGCGCGGCCGGGTCCTCGGCGGGCAGGTCCGGCTCGGCGCCGCGGCCGGCCGCGGGGCCGGGGCCACCGGGCTCGGCGGCCTCGACGGCGGACGGCACGAAGGGCAGCGGCAGCGCCCGTACCTGCAGCGCGGCCTCGGCGAGCGGGCTGCCCTCGGGCGCGGTGACGACGATCGCGCAGCCGCGCGCGTAGGCCTGCTCGGCGAGCGCGACCAGGCCCCGCTCGCCGCCGCCGGCGGAGCTGATCACCAGCAGGTCGAGCGGGCCCGCCCAGCCGGGCAGCTGCCAGGCCAGGCCTGCGGTGAAGACGGCCGGGGCGGTGGCCCGGTCGGGGCGCGGGACGGGCGCGGCATCGGTGGGCGGCAGCGGGACTACCAGGCTCGCGGTGCCGGCCAGGGCGGCCAGCATCTCCCCGGCGGTCAGCGCGCTGCCGTGCCCGGCGACCAGAACGGCGCGCGGGCGGCCGTCGGGGCGCAGCCGGTCCAGGCCGGCGGCGTCGGCGAGCCGCAGGGCGGTGCGGACCCGGGCGCCGGAGCCGGCGAGGGCGAGCAGCGCGCGGTCGTGGTCGGCGCGCTGGAGGGCGGCCGGGTCGTCGAGCAGGGTGTCGTCGAGCATGCGGCGGGCCTCCGGCTGGCTGGGCGCTGAGGACGGCGGACGCGGGGCGGCCGGCCCCGGGCGGTACCCGGTCGGGGCGAAGCCGCCCCGTCCAGGATCAGGCCGGGCGGCGGGCCTCGTCCACCAGCAGGACCGGAATGCCGTCGCGCACCGGGTAGACCAGACCGCAGCCCTCGCCGGTGCAGACCAGCTCGGGCTGCTCCTCGGTTCCGCCCTCGGTGAGCGCGGCCCGGCACTGCGGGCAGACCAGGATCTCCAGCAGGAAGGATTCGAGCTTCATGGCGTTCGGTCTCCGGTCTCGGTGCGGGGGTTGCGGCGGGACGGCACGGCGGTGCCCCGGCCGAGAGGAAACCCTACCGGCCGGGGCACCGGGGCCGTACGTCAGGCGCGGACGACGGCCAGCACGCCGTCGCGCAGTTCGGCCATCCTCGCCGGGTCCTTGGCCTCGACGTTCAGGCGCAGCAGCGGCTCGGTGTTGGAGGCGCGCAGGTTGAACCACCAGTCCGGCCCGGCCACGGTGAGGCCGTCCAGCTCGTCGACGGTGGTGCCCTCGACGGCGAAGGCGGCGCGGACGGCGGCGGTGCGGTCGGCCTGGTCGGCGACGGTGCTGTTGATCTCGCCGGAGGCCGCGTACCGGTCGTACTCGGCGGTGAGCGCGGAGAGGGTGCCCGGCTGCCCTCCGAGGGCGGCCAGCACGTGCAGCGCGGCGAGCATGCCGGTGTCGGCACGCCAGAAGTCGCGGAAGTAGTAGTGCGCGGAGTGCTCGCCGCCGAAGACGGCGTCGGTGACGGCCATCTCCTGCTTGATGAAGGAGTGGCCGACGCGGGTGCGCACGGGGTTGCCGCCGAGCTCGCGGACCACCTCGGGGACGGTCCAGGAGGTGATCAGGTTGTGGATGACGGTCGGCTCGGCCTCGCCGGCGGCCTTGGCGCGGGCGATCTCGCGGGCGGCGACCAGCGCGGTGATGGCCGACGGGGAGACCGGCTCGCCGCGCTCGTCGACGACGAAGCAGCGGTCGGCGTCACCGTCGAAGGCGAGGCCGAGGTCGGCGCCGACCTCGCGGACCCCGGCCTGCAGGTCGACCAGGTTCTTCGGGTCGAGCGGGTTGGCCTCGTGGTTGGGGAAGGTGCCGTCCAGCTCGAAGTACATCGGGACGAGCTCGATCGGCAGGCCGTCGAAGACGGTGGGCACGGTGTGGCCGCCCATGCCGTTGCCGGCGTCGACGACGACCTTGAGCGGGCGGATGGCGGTGAGGTCGACCAGGCCGAGCAGGTGGTCGGCGTAGCCGCGCAGGGTCTCCCGCTCGGAGAGGGTGCCGGGCTTCACGTCGCGCGCCGGGACGGTGACGGTGTCGTCCTCGCCGGTCCAGGACTCGACCAGCTCGCGGATCTCGGCGAGGCCGGTGTCCTGGCCGACCGGGGCGGCGCCGGCCCGGCAGAGCTTGATGCCGTTGTACTGGGCCGGGTTGTGGCTGGCGGTGAACATCGCGCCGGGCAGGTCGAACGCGCCGCTGGCGTAGTACAGCTGGTCGGTCGAGCAGAGGCCGATCTGCACGACGTCGGCGCCGTAGCCGGCCGCGCCCTCGGCGAAGGCCAGGCTCAGCGACGGGGAGGAGGGGCGCATGTCGTGGCCGACCACGATCGCGGTCGCGCCGGTGACCTGGACGAACGCGGCGCCGAAGGCCCGGGCGAGGCTCTCGTCCCACTGGTCCGGGACGACGCCCCGTACGTCGTACGCCTTCACGAGCTGCTTGAGGTCGCGCACTGCGGCTCCACCCTGGTTCTTGTCTGGTCGGCGAACGCGCCGGCGGCCTGGCCGGCGGGCTGGTCGCCCCGTGGTCACATACGTCCGGGCACGGCGGCGGCCGGTTCCCGGTAGGGGGGCAGCGTACCCGGGCGGGCGGAACGGTTCGTGCGGGGGCGGGACCGGTGGCGCGGCCACGGGCGGGGCGGGCACGCGCGGGGCGCGGACGGGAGCGGGCCCGGCGGCGGGTCAGTTGTCGGGCGAGCGGAGCACCCGGAGGTGACCGCGTCGGCCGCCCTCGGTGGACTCTCCCTCGGGGGCCCGGCCCTGACGGGGGGTCTGCGGGCGGGCGGCCTCGCGGACGGCGTTGGCCAGCGCCTCCAGGTCGTCGCTGCTGCGGCGCAGCGGTCCGGCCTCGGCGGCGAGCCGGACCACCTCCCAGCCGCGCGGAGCGGTGAGGCGCTCGGCGTGCTCGGCGCACAGGTCGTAGCAGTGCGGCTCGGCGTAGGTGGCGAGCGGCCCGAGGACGGCGGTGGAGTCCGCGTAGACGTACGTCAGCGTCGCGACGGCCGGACGGCCGCACGCGGTCCGCGAACAACGACGTACAGAGCTCACGAGGGTGGACGGTACAGCACTCCCCGCCGGGGAGCGAAGACCGCCTGTCCGGAGGGTGTGCCGTGTCGTCGTGCGCGCGCCGTCGCGGTGCTCCGCTCGCCCCGGGCGAACAGGTGCGGGGGTGGTCCACTTCCGGGCGTCCAAGGACTACTCTCGGCAGTGATATGGACAGCTCCGCACCGCAGTCATCGACGGGTCCCTCGCGCCGCCCGCGGCACCGTGACCGGCACGGCCGGGGCCTGCGCGGCCCGCTGGCGCCGCCGCAGGTCCCGATCTCGCTCACCCGCTCCGAGTTGTTCGACGACTACGTCCGCGAGTCGGTGGAACGGCTGGAGCGGCGCTGGCCGCAGCTGATCGAGGTGGAGTTCGCCGTCCAGGAGGTGCCGCTGCACGAGCCGGACGGCACCGATCCGGACGGCGGGGTGCCCCTGGGCCGGGTCTCGCCGGGCCGCAAGGGCCGCAAGAGCCAGATCGTGGTGTACCGGCGGCCGGTGGAGATCCGGGCGAAGTCGCGGGAGGACCGCGCGGCGCTGGTGCACGAGATCCTGATCGAGCAGGTGGCGGAGCTGCTGGGGCTCTCCCCCGACGCCATCGACCCACGGTACGACGAGGACTGAGCCGGGAACGGCGCCGGAACGCCGGAGGGGCCGCACCCGTGCCCGGGTGCGGCCCCTCCTCGGTCGGTGCTCAGCGCAGGACCACGCCCGGGTCCTGGGAGGCCTGCGGGACCCTGACGCTGGAGCGGTCGTCGCGCAGCGCCTGGACCGTGAACATCGGCACGTCCTTGGTGGTGATCGCGAGCATCCGGGCGGCCGCGACCGGGCCGCCGGAGACGGTCTCCACGGTCAGCGCGTAGCTGCCGTTCAGTCCGGCCGGCTCGGGCGCCGGGAGGGCGACGGTGCCGCCGGCCGGCAGCTGCACCTCCTGGGTGGCGGGGGTGCCGCCGCCGGTGCCGGCCGAGGCGGTGACCTTGACGGTGGCGGCCTCGCCGGTGGAGGTGAGGAAGAGCGTGGACGCGCCGCCGCCCCGGTTGTCGGCGACGGTGGCGCGGGCGCCGACCGGCACGGTGCCGGCCAGCCAGGCGGCGTCGGACTTGCCGTTGGCCGCGCGGTCGATCCGCAGGCCGGCCACCACCGGGGTGGGGTGCTTGTCGTCGCTGGGCGACACCCGCAGGCCGGCGACCTCGTCGCGGGTCACCTTGCCGAGGTCGACGGCGGCCACCATGCCGGCCTTGACGTGGATGGACTCGTTGCCGGCCGGGGTGAACCAGCCGTTCTTGCCGGAGAGCTCGATCTTCAGGTCGGCGTCGTCCTCCGGCGGGGCCCAGACGACCAGGCGGGCGGCCGCGGTGTCGGCGGGCAGGCCGGGCATCACCTGGACGGGCGCCGGGTCGGCGGAGGCGGGCACCCAGTCGGCGCCCTTGTTGCCGTCGGCGGCGTGCAGGGCGGCGCCGACCCGGCCGGTGCGGGCGACCACGTGCACGGCGAGATCGGCGACCTGGCCCTTGCTGAGGGTGGGCAGCAGCACCGACTGCGAGCTGCCGGGGGCGATGGTGATGCCGTTGGCGGCGTCGTTCTCGATCAGGCCCTTGTCGCCGTAGAGCTTGAGGTCGACCACGGCGGCGCTGGCCTCCGTGTTGACCAGGCTGATGTAGTCGTTGCGGCCCTCGGCGGTGGAGGCGCCGACGAACCAGAAACCGGTGCCGGACGGCGTGCAGGTGATCCCGGACAGGCCGAGGCCGCGCTGTTCGGTGACGGTGGTGGTCTGGGTGACGGTGAAGCCGGGGGCGAGCGCGCCGGTGGCGACGGCCCCGGTGCCGGGCGCGGTGTCGCCGTTGGCGGCGGGGGCGGACACCGGGGTGCCGGGCTTGGCCAGGGTGAGCCGGGCGTCGGAGGGCGCGGTGTCCTTGTCGGCGGCGGGCGCCGCGGTGGGAGCCGCGGGCGCGCCGCCGGTGGCGGCCGGCGCGGCGCTCGGGGCCGCGGTGGCCGGCGCGGCGGCGGGCGCGGCCGCGTCGGAGAGCCAGCCGACCCCGCTGGCGCCCTCGCCGGCGCCCGGCGGGGTGTACGCGGTGAGGGTGGTGGAGCCGGTGAGGCCCTGGATCGGCTGCGGGCAGACCGCGGTGCTGCGCTCGACCTGCGCCGTGGTGGCGGTGGCCCGGTCGGTGGCGGCCGGGGTGGCCGGCGGGCGGAGCTCGGCGATGCCGAACACCGCCGCGAGCACCACGGCCGCGGCCAGCAGCGACTGGGTGGTCTTCGCCGCGCCGGAGCCCCGCGGGGCGGGGGCGCCGTCGCCGGCCCCGGCGGGCGCGGCCGCGGGGGCGGTCTCCGGGGCGGTGGACTTCTTCCTGAAGGCGGGCTTCTTCATCGCGGGTCAGCTCCCCGATCCGTGGTGCGGGTACCGGCCCGGGCCGTGCGGGGCGTTCGGGTCGTGCGGCTCGTTGGGGTCCGGCTGGTCGTAGTAGGGCTCGCCCTGCTGCTGGCCGGGCACCCAGGGCTGCTGGCCGGGCTGGGCGGCCTGCTGGCCGGGCTGCTGGTAGGGGTCGTAGCCGTACTGCTGCTCCGCCGGGTACGCCGGGTAGCCCTGCTGCTGGTAGCCGTCCTGACCGCCGTAGCCCTGGCCGCCGTACGGCGCGCCGACCGGCTGCTGGGCGGCGTAGGGGTCGTAGCTGTACGGGTCGGCCTGCTGGTACGTCTGGTACGGGTCGGCGTACGGCTCGGCCTCCTGCGCGGCGGCGGCCGCCTGGACCGCCCCGGCCACCGGCTCGGCGGCCGACTGCGCCGGGATCGCGCCCGGCCGGCCCTCGTACACCCCGGCGTCCGGCTCGTCGGTGTCCGGGACCGGGCCCTCGGCGCCCTCGCCGCGCTCGGCCATCCGGCGGGCCCGGCGGCTGCCGGGGGCCGGGGCCTGCGCCTGGGCGGCGGCGGCCAGCGCGGCGGCCTCGACCACGTCCTCGGGCAGGTCGTCGTCGTTGTGGTTGCGCCGGCCGGGCAGGGCCAGCACCAGGACGGTCAGGCCGAGCAGCAGCTGGGCCCAGATCCAGCCGGTGTGCAGCAGGCCGCCCTCCCGGGTGACGGCCAGCTTGCCGCCGCCCGCCGGGAGCTTGAAGCCCTGTGCCCAGCCGTCGACGGTGACCGGCTCCAGGGCGGTGCCGTCCAGGGTGGCCTTCCACTCCGGGGCGGCGGACTCGGCCAGCCGCAGCACCCGGCCCTCGGGGCCGGCCGGCACGGTGGTGTCGAGGTCGCGCTCGCCGGCCGGGACGACCACGGGGACGGCGCCCGGGGCGGTGATCAGCGCGCGGGTGGCCGGGGTCCCGTCGACCTGCCAGAGCGCGGCGCCGCCGTCCTGGTTGGCCTTGACCAGGCCGGGGGTGGTGTCCAGGACGTCCTTGAAGGTGCCGATCAGCGGCTGGTCGACCAGCACGTAGGCGATGCCGTAGCGGGAGAGCGCGCCCGCCTGGTCGGCGCCGGAGCCGGCCAGCAGGCTGCCGACCGTCTTGTCCAGGCCGGCCGTGGTGCCGGTGGCGGGGTCGACGGTGGACTCGGCCTGGCCGAGCGTCAGGCCGGCGCCGCGGACCACGGTGTAGCCGACCGAGCCGCCCTTCGGGTCGCCGGTGACGACGAGGGTGCGGGAGCGGTCGGTGGTGCCGGCCTGCTCGGCGATGAACGCGGGCACCTGAGCGCCGCGGCCGCGGTGCAGCGGACCGTCGGCGCCGGTGACGGCCCACCAGAGGCCGGTGCCCAGCGGGGCGAGCACGGCGGCCGCCACCACCAGGGCGGCGACCGGCTGGCGCCAGCCGAAGGCGATGCCGGCCACGCGGGCGTTGGCGCCGTCGGCGCCGATCGCGGCGGCGGCCAGCAGGGCGACGCCGGCCAGCAGGGTGGCGGGGCCGGACCACGCGGGGACGGCCGGGCCGCCGGAGGCCGGGGTGACCGAGGTGCCGGCCACCGCGACGGCGAACAGCAGTCCGGCACCGGCGGCGCCCCAGGCGGCGAGCACCGCGCGGCGGCGGTCGGCGCGCAGCAGGGCGGCCAGCGCGGCGAGCACCACGCCGGCGGAGAGCCAGACCGGCGGCACCCCGGCGCCGCCCGGGTTGACCAGGAGCAGCCCGGTGGCGGTGGGCCCGGCGCCGTGCAGGCCGGGCAGGCCCGCCTCCAGCAGCAGCAGCTGCGGGTCCGCGAGCACCTGGAGCGACCACGGCGCCAGCACGCCGACCGGCACCGCGAGGATCACCAGGACGCGCAGGCCGAGCAGGCGCAGCGCGGTGACGCCGGAGCCGAAGGCGCCGCCGCGGACCACCGCGATGACCAGCATGGCCAGGCAGAGCGGGACGGCCAGCGCCCAGACCAGCGGCACGAAGGCGGTGGCCAGGGTGAGCAGCAGGACGGTCATCCAGGCGGAGCGCCAGCCGGGGCGGGCGCCCTTGGCGGCGCTCTCGTCCCGGATGCCGAGGCCGGCGGTGATCGCGGCGGCGCGGGCCAGCGGCGGCAGCAGCACGGCCAGCACGGCGGTGCCGATCCGGCCCTGGGCGAGCGCGCCGGTGGCGGCGGGCAGCAGCGCGTAGGTGGCGCTGGCCCAGGCGCGGACCAGCTTGGAGTCGATCAGCGGCCGGGAGACCAGGTAGGCGCTGACGGCGGAGAGCGGGACGGTGAGGACGACCAGCAGGGTGACCGCGAGGTCGGCGTGGTCGAACAGCATCCAGGAGAGGATCGACAGCACCGCGAGGTAGGGCGGGGCGGCGGCGGTGGAGCCGGTGCCGACGGGGTGCCAGGCGTCGGCGTACATCGACCAGAGCCCGGCCGCGCCGTCGGTGGCGGGCAGCAGGGCGCCGCCGAACAGGGCGTCGGCGCCGAACAGGCCGCGGCAGGCGACCAGGGCGAACACCAGCAGGGCGGCGAACAGCACCGGTGCGGGGCGCCGGGCGAGCTTCTTGACCAGCGCGAACTGCTCGACGACCAGGTCCTCGGCGTCCTCGTCGCCGCCGGCCTCGGCGGTGCCGTGGCGGCCGGAGCCGGCGTCGTCGCCGCCCCCTATGCCGAGCGAGCCGATGGCTCCCTCGACGGCCAGCCGGGCGGTGGCGCCGGGCGCGGGGAAGAGCGTGCGGTCGTCCAGGGCGTCGGCGGAGCGGCTGCGGGAGCGGCGTTTGCGGGCGGCCATCAGCCGGGGCAGCCGGACGAGTTCGTGGCCGAGGCCGGCGAGTTCGTCGAAGGCCTGCTTGGGGTCCTTGCCGAGCAGGTTGGCGACCACCCGCAGCAGGGTGCCGAGCACCAGCCGCAGCAGGACGTAGGGGAACAGCGCGCCCTTGGAGTTGGCGAGCAGGGTGTAGACGGCGCCGGCCTTGTCCACCCGGTGCGGGTGGGCGGGGCCGCAGTCGATGGCGCGGCGCTCGCGGCTGGCGGCCTCGGCGTGCCGCAGCACGGCGTCCGGGGCGACCACGACGCGGTGGCCGGCGGCGTTGACCCGCCAGCAGAAGTCGGTGTCGTCGCGCATCAGCGGCAGCGCCTTGTCGAAGCCGCCGAGCTCCTCGAAGACGTCGCGGCGCACCAGCATGCCGGCGGTGGAGACGGCGAGCACCGGGCGGACCTGGTCGTGCTGGCCCTGGTCCTGCTCGCGCCGGTCGAGACCGGTCCAGCGGCGGCCGGAGCGGGCGATGCTGACGCCGACCTCCAGCAGCTGCCGGCGGTCGTACCAGCTGCGCAGCTTGGGGCCGACGACGGCGGCGCTGGGGGTGGAGTCGGCGACCTGGAGCAGCCGGCGCAGCGCGTCGGTCTGCGGCTCGCAGTCGTCGTGCAGCAGCCAGAGCCACTCGACGGGCCGGGTCTCCCGGGGGCCGCCGCGGCCGAGGTCGTCCTCCTCGCCGAGCGGGTCGCCGAAGTCGTCCCAGCCGCCGGTGACCGGGTCGTAGCCGGAGGGGTCGAGCCGGTAGGGCAGGTCCTCGGGGCGCAGCGGGGGGCTGTTGAAGACGGCCTCGCCGACGGCGGTGCCGAAGCCGGCCCGGCGGCCGAGGACGATCGGGCCGCTCTCCGGGAGCCAGTCGGCGAGGGTCTCGGCGAGCAGGCGCGGGGACTCGTCGGTGGAGCCGGTGTCGACGGCGAGGACGCGCTGGACCTGGCGGTCCTGGCCGAGCAGGCCGGCGAGGGCCCGGGGCAGCCAGCGGGCGCCGTCGTGCGAGACGATCACGGCGGTGACCAGGTGGCGGGCGTAGGCGGGCGGCCTGCTGGAGGAGAAGCCGCTCTGGTGGCTGTAGACGGTCATCGAGTGCGCGGGCCCCAGTTCTCGGTGGACACAGCCGGTGAACGGCAACCGGATGGCGCACCACACTAACGGCTCCTGATGGCGGCTCCGTCCACGGCGTCCGTCCTGGCCGCCCGTCCGGGAACGCGAAAGCGCCTCACCACGAGTGGTGAGGCGCTTGGCCGCAGGTCGTCCGTGCGGGCCGGTGCTTCGAGGATCCGGGGTCCGGGGATCCGGGGGACGCGTCCACCCCGGTCAGACCGCGCTCTTCTTGAGCCGGCGGCGCTCGCGCTCGGAGAGGCCGCCCCAGATGCCGAAGCGCTCGTCATTGGCCAGGGCGTACTCCAGGCACTCGGAGCGGACCTCGCAGGCGAGGCAGACCTTCTTGGCCTCGCGCGTGGAGCCGCCCTTCTCGGGGAAGAAGGACTCCGGGTCGGTCTGGGCGCACAGCGCGCGCTCCTGCCAGCCGAGTTCCTCTTCCTCCTCGATGCCGTCACCGATCAACAGCTCAAAGAGCTCGCTCATGTGGCGCGCCTCCTCTGCCCCTATTGGCGTCCCCGTGGTTGCCGTTGCCTCGTGCGGCCGACGACACGAGTGAAATTACAGTTGCGTCACTCTGGCCCAGTCAAGCCGAGCTCTGGTATTGGGGCCAGGATTCACTCCCCGGCACCAAGCCGTTACGAATAGTGTACATAACCGGACACATCGGACCTCACGCCCGTTTGCCCTCGAAGGCCGGTGAACCCTTCGCAACCGGGGGCCGGGTGACGCGCAGTCACCGCCACAGGCCGGTCATCGGCCTCCCTTCCCGGCGATCTTCCCATCGAAACATAGAGGGTGATTTATCACCCCATCGGGTAGTTCATGACCCATCCGGCCCGAATGTCCGCTCTCCCCGAGTTGACACCGCCCCCCTGGATGCGGTGTCCTTGCCCCTATGTCAGAGTTCGCCAGCCCCCGGAGTGGTTCCGCCCTCCGCCGTGCCGTGAACTCCTGTTGTCGCCTCTGTTCCTGCCGCTGTATCTAGGCGCCCGCCGTCCCGCCGCGCGCCGCCCAGGAAGCACAGAGGCCGCCCGCGATTCCCGCCCCAGGACATCCCGGATCCGGCTGATCCCCTGACGCCCCAGCCCTTCCGAGGACGACTCCCGTGCGAATGATCCGCATCCGCAAGCGGAACCGCGACCGCAGCAAGCTCACCCTCCCCCAGCCTCCGGCGACCCCCGTCGGCCTCCGGGCCGCCACCCGCCCCGGCGCCCCCGCCCCGGCCACCCGCCCCGGCGACCACCCGTGGGCCGACGGCCTCAGCGACGTCTCCATCGCCGGCGACCCGCTGGCCTTCCCGCACCTGGCCCGCACCGACCTGCCCGGGCACCCCGTCACCGTCGCCGACCACTCCCGGCTGGTGCGCGAGATCGCCGCCGACCGGGCCCGCTGGGAGCCGCTGGTCCGCTACGACGCGCTCACCCGCTGGTACGCCCGGCTGGAGACCGGCCCGGGCTACGAGGTCTGGCTGCTCAGCTGGCTGCCCGGCCAGAGCAGCGGCTTCCACGACCACGGCGCCTCCTCCGGCGTGATGAGCGTCGTGCGGGGCGAGCTGGTCGAGCGCTCCCTCACCCACGCCGGAGAGGGCGCGCGGACGCTGCGCCCCGGCGGTCAGCGGGTGTTCTCCGCCGGCTACCTGCACGAGGTGGTCAACGGCTCGCTGGAGCCGGCCGTCTCCATCCACCTGTACAGCCCCGGCCTGACCGAGATGAACCAGTACGGCGGCACGGCCGTCCCCGAGCAGCACCCGCAGGCGTCCGCCGGGGTCGGGACCGGGGCCGAGGCCGAGGCGCGCTGAGGGCGCGCCGAGGTCCGCCGCCCCGGGGGGCGCGGTTGTCAAGGGCCGGGCTGACGACCCGTCGGCGCGTGGCAGGATGGGCGCATGCGCATCGTGGCACTGGCAGGCGGGATCGGCGGAGCGCGTTTCCTGCGCGGACTCCGGGAGGCCCTCGGTCCCGAGGACGAGATCACCGTCATCGGCAACACCGGTGACGACATCCACCTCTACGGGCTGAAGGTCTGCCCCGACCTCGACACCGTCATGTACACCCTCGGCGGCGGCATCCACGAGGAGCAGGGCTGGGGCCGGACCGACGAGACCTGGTCCATCAAGGCCGAGATGAAGGAGTACGGCGTCGGGCCCGAGTGGTTCGGGCTCGGCGACCGCGACTTCGCCACCCACCTCGTGCGCAGCCAGATGCTCACCGCCGGCTACACCCTCAGCCAGGTCACCGAGGCGCTCTGCGTGCGGTGGCGGCCCGGGGTGCGGCTGCTGCCGATGAGCGACGACCGGGTCGAGACCCATGTGCGGATCACCGACGACCAGGGCACCCGGGCGATCCACTTCCAGGAGTACTGGGTCAAGCTGCACGCCGCCGTCGACGCCGAGGCGATCGTGCCGATCGGCGCGGACACCGCCAAGCCGGCGCCCGGCGTGCTGGAGGCCATCGCCGCCGCCGACGTCATCCTCTTCCCGCCGTCCAACCCGGTCGTCTCGATCGGCACCATCCTCGCCGTGCCGGGCATCCGGGCCGCCGTCGCCGCCGCGCCCGCGCCGGTGGTCGGGCTCTCCCCGATCATCGGCGGCGCGCCCGTGCGGGGCATGGCGGACAAGGTGCTCGCCGCCGTCGGCGTCGAGGCCACCGCCGAGGCGGTCGCGCTGAACTACGGCTCCGAGCTCATGGACGGGTGGCTGGTGGACACCGCGGACGAGGCGGCCGTGGCCGCCGTCGAGGCCGGCGGGATCGCCTGCCGGGCCGTGCCGCTGCTGATGACCGACGTCGCCGCCACCGCCGAGATGGCCCGGGCCGCGCTGGCGCTCGCCGAGCAGGTGCGCCGGTGAGCCTGCGGATCCTCCCGGTCCCCGGGCTGCCCGAGATCGACGCCGACAGCGACCTCGCCGCCCTGATCGCCAAGGCCGCCGACTACGAGGACGGCGACATCCTGCTGGTCACCTCCAAGGTGGTCAGCAAGGCCGAGGGCCGGCTGCTGCACGCTGCCGACCGGGAGGCCGCGATCGACGCCGAGACCGTCCGGCTGGTCGCCCGGCGCGGCCCGATCCGGATCGTCGAGAACCGCAACGGCCTGGTCATGGCCGCCGCCGGGGTGGACGCCTCGAACACCGCGCCCGGCACCGTCCTGCTGCTGCCCGAGGACCCGGACGCCTCCGCCCGCGCGCTGCGCGCCCGGCTCCGGCAGCTCACCGGGCGCCGGCTCGCCGTCGTCGTCACCGACACCTTCGGCCGGCCCTGGCGCAACGGCCTCACCGATGTCGCCATCGGCGCCGCCGGCCTGGCCGTCCTGGACGACCACCGGGGGCGCTCCGACTCGCACGGCAACGAGCTGTTCCAGACCGTCACCGCCACCGCCGACGAGCTCGCCGGCGCCGGCGACCTGGTGAAGGGCAAGGCCACCGGCACCCCGGTCGCCGTGGTCCGCGGCCTCGGCCACCTGGTCACCACCGAGGACGGCGAGGGCGTCCGGCCGCTGCTCAGGCCCGCCGCCGACGACATGTTCCGGCTCGGCACCTCCGAGGCGATCCGGCAGGCCGTCACCCAGCGGCGCACCATCCGCGCGTTCACCGCCGAGCCGGTCGACCCGGGCGCCGTCCGGCGCGCGGTCGCCGCCGCGGCCACCGCGCCCGCGCCGCACCACACCACACCGTGGCGGTTCGTCCTGCTGGAGACCCCCGAGGTGCGGACCGGGCTGCTGGACGCGATGCTCGCCGCCTGGCGCCGCGACCTCGCCGAGCTCGACGGCTGGGACGAGGAGAAGATCGCCCGCCGGACCGCCCGCGGCGACGTCCTGCGGGCCGCCCCGTACCTGGTGGTGCCGTGCCTGGTGATGGACGGTTCGCACGACTACCCCGACGAGCGCCGCGCCACCGCCGAACGGGAGATGTTCACCGTCGCGATCGGCGCCGCCGTGCAGAACCTCCTGGTCACCCTGGCCGGCGAGGGCTACGGCTCGGCCTGGGTCTCGTCCACCATGTTCTGCCGCGACACCGTGCGCAGCGCCCTCGGCCTCCCCGCCCACTGGGACCCGATGGGCGCCGTCGCCGTGGGCCGCCCCGCCGAACCCCCGCGCACCCGCCCCGACCGCCCCGCCGACGCCTTCATCGAGGTCCGCTAGCCGCCCCGGCGTCAGGGATCAGCCGTCGAGGCCGTCCGGCAGCGGCCGGAAGGCATCGCGGTCGGTGAGCGGCCGGATCGCCCGGAAGTGCCTCCGGTCGACGGTCAGCACGGCATCGGTGCGGAACTCGGCGGCGAGCGCGACGTTGATCGCGTCCGTCGGACCGATCCCCAGGTCCGGGTAGCGACGCATGACGATCCGCGCGGCCCCGAGGTGCGAGCCGACCTCGGGGACCTCGGACCGGCCGATCGCGCAGGCGCCGTGGCCGGGCTCGTCCCGTGCGTAGGCGGCGAGCAGGGCGCCGGCGTCGCCCACGACCGCGACCGCGACCGCGACCGCGACCGGCGTCACCGGCCGAACCCTTCCGTGTGCGGGCCGAGATCGGCCAGGATGCGCCCGCCCCCGCCGCCGAAGCTCGGCATGTCGTCGGTGGTGGCCACGTGACGGCCGTCCTCGGTGACGGTGACGGTCTCGCCGCGCTCGACGGCTCCAATCTCCTTGGCCGTCTGCTGGTTCGGTTCCCGCGTGGTTGCTTCCATGCGACCAGCCTCCGCCGAGCACTGCACCGTGGTACTCCCTCTTGGCGGAGGGTTCACCCGACCGTGGGGCTTAGCGGTGGCGGTGGTCGTTGGGGGTGAGGCGGGGGCCGAAGCGGGGGGCGTGGGTGCCGGTGGCGAGGATGAGGCGGCACAGGCGGTGGCGGTGGGGGCGGTAGGGCTCCAGGAGGGCCAGCATCTCGGCGTCGTCGCTGCGGACGCGGCCGGCCAGCGCCCAGCCGACGGTGTTGGGCAGGTGGAAGTCGCCGACCGAGACGGCGTCGGCGTCGCCGTTGCTGCGCTGGAGGGTCTCGGCGGCCGTCCAGACGCCGATGCCCGGGACGGCGGTGAGGCGGGCGAAGGACGCCTCGTGGTCCATCGCGGAGGCCTCCTCCAGGCGGGGTGCCAGCCGGACGGCGCGCTGCACCGTCGCCGAGCGCTTCGGGTCCACGCCCGCGCGGTGCCACTCCCAGCTCGGCACCAGGGACCACTCGCGGGCCGAGGGCGCCGCCCGCAGGCCCTCGACCGGACCGGGCGCCGGGGTGCCGAAGGCGCGCAGCAGGACGCGCCAGGCGCGGTGGGCCTCGCCGATGGTGACCTTCTGCTCCAGGATCGCCGGTACCAGGGACTCCATGACCAGGCCGGTGCTGGCCAGCCGCACGTCGGCCACCCGGCGCTGGGCCTCGCGCAGCGGGCCGGGCGGCAGGACCAGGGCGGCCGGGTCGTCCCCGGCGCCGAGCAGCTCGGGCAGCCGGTCGAGCAGCCACTGGGCGCCCGGGCCCCAGGCGTCCGCCTCGACGACACCCTCGGCGGGGCGGGTGAGCACCCGTAGCGTGCCGACGCCCGCCGGGGTGCGGGAGGCGCGCCAGACGGCGCCGTCGGCGGTGGTCCGGTACGCCGGGTCCCCCGGTCCGTGGCGCAGCGGGAGCAGGGTGCGGGCGACGTCCAGCGGGAAGCCGGGCCGCCAGTGGCGCACGGCCGCGGGACCGGTCGAGCCGCCGGAAGCGGTGGCCCTGGGGGCGGGCAGGCCCGTGTACGCGCCCCTGCGCGTGCTCCCGCTCACCGCCGTGCACCTCCTGCGCTGTCCGCCGACCATGGGGATATGAACGATACGCGGGTGGCGGGGTTGTCCCCAGGTGACGAGAGTGCCGTGCGCGCCCTCTACCACCGGGTGCTGGAGGGCTGGAACCTGCGGGACGGCTCGGCCTTCGCCGGGCCGTTCGCGCCGGACGGCGAGGTGATCGGCTTCGACGGGACCAGGCACAGCGGCCGCTCGGTGATGGCCGCCGAGGTCGGGCGGATCTTCACCGACCACGCGACGCCCGAGTACGTCGCCAAGGTGCGGCGGGTGCGGGCGATCGGCCCCGGGGTGGCGCAGCTGGACGCGGTCGCCGGTCTGGTGCCGGACGACGCGCAGGACCTGGACCCGGCGCTGAACGCGGTGCAGACGGTGATCGCGGTCGACGCGGGCGCGGGCTGGCGGATCGCGCTGCTGCAGACCACCCCGGCCCGGTACGACCTGCGGCCCGACCTCGCCCGCGCGCTGACGGCCGAGCTCCGGGAGCTGATCGCACGCGGGCCGGGGCCGGGGTGACCACGGGAGCGGAGTGGCCGCGGGACCGGAGCGACTACGGGACGGCGGTCTCGGCGCGGCCCTGGAGGCGGGCCGCCTCGGTGCGGATCCCGGGCAGCATCGGGTAGAGCGCGGCGCCCGGACACTCGGTGTTGAAGGCGTCGCGGTGGCCGGAGACGGCGTCGAAGGAGACGGTGGTGCCCGCCGGGTAGAGGCTGCTGCTGGAGCCGGAGACCAGTTGCACGCTGCCCGAGGCGTCCCGGCCGGTGAGGCCGAGCTTCCAGGCGGCGACCCTGGTGACGCCGGTCAGCAGCTCCGGCGGGGGCACGTCCTCGACGAAGGTGCCGATCGCCGCGACGCCCGCCGAGTCGGTGTTGAAGCCGAGCGTGTGCGCGCCGTGCACCGGCAGGTCGGTGCCGCCGGCCCGGCCCTCGTAGACGGTGCCGCAGCGGTCGACCAGGAAGTTGTAGCCGATGTCCCGCCAGCCGTTGCTCTGCACGTGGTACTGGTAGATCGCCCGGATCAGCCGGGGCGCGTCGGAGCACGCGTACCCGGTGGCGGTGGCGGTGTGGTGGACGAAGACCGCGCGGACCTGGCCGGTGTAGGCGAAGCCGGACTCCCGGATGGACTCGTCGGCGCCCCAGCCGGCCCGGGTGACGATCTCGGGGCGCGGGGCCTGGTGGCCCGTGCGGCGGCCGCCGCCCGCCGGTTCGGCGGGCCTGGTCCGGGGGGCGGAGGACTCGGCGCCGCGGCCCGGGTCGACCAGCTCGACCCGCAGACCGGGCGGCGGACCGGCCGGGCCGGCGGTCACCTCGACGGCGACGCCGTCGCTCGGGCCGGTCCACAGCGGGGCGGTGCCGCTCCGCCGGGGCCCGCCGGTACCCCCGGCCCGGGTGCCGGCGCCGTCCGGGGTGTCGCGGGTGTCCGGGCCGTCCTCGGCGTCGGCGTCCAGCCGCTGCCAGTCGCGCCAGGCCCCGGTGGCCGCGTCCCGGGTGCGGACCCGGACGGTGCCTTCGGCGAGGGCGTGCGCCGGGCCGTCCCAGGTGACCCCGAGCAGTTCGAACCGCCCGGTGGTGCGCGGCGCGAGTGCGCGCCCGGCGGCCGGCCGGGCGGTCAACGGGAGCGAGGTGACGGAGCCGCCGCCAGCCGAGGTCCGCGGCCCGGTCCGCGGCGGGGCGGCGGCGGGTAAGGAGCCGGACTCGGCGGCGGCCGGGCCCGCCGGCAGAACGGAGGCGCACACCGCGAGCAGGACGGCGGGCACGACGACGGCGGGACGGCCTCTGCGGGCCGGGCGGAAATTGCGCATAAACCGGATGTTCACGGGATTTCGGCCCGCGCGCCACGCCACCCGGCGCTGCTTCCACCACCCCTCCCGGACGTCCACCCGAAGGCCGTAGGCTGGGGCGCACCATGACTGCGCCTTTCGCTGCCGATGCCCGCACCCCCGTCGAGCTGCTGCACGCTTTCCTGCGAGGTGGCACTCCCTCAGTCGACCCCGCGGCCCCCCTGGTCACCTTCTACGACGACGCCAGCGGCGAACGCGTCGAGCTCTCCGCCCGGACCTTCGACAACTGGGTGGCCAAGACCGCCAACCTGCTCCAGGACGAGCTCAACGCCGGGCCGGGCGACCGCGCCGCGCTGCTCCTCCCGGCCCACTGGCAGAGCGCCGTCTGGCTGCTCGCCTGCTGGTCGGTCGGGGTGACGGCGGTCCCGGGCGGCGACCCGGCCGCCGCCGACCTGGTGGTCAGCGGCCCGGACGGCCTGGAGGCCGCCCAGGCCTGCGAGGGCGAGCGGGTGGCGCTCGCGCTGCGCCCGCTCGGCGGCCGGTTCCCGCAGCGGCCGGACGGCTTCCTGGACTACGCGGCCGAGGTGCCCGGCCAGGGCGACCGGTTCGCCCCCTACTCCCCCGTCACCCCGGACGCCCCGGCGCTGGAGACCTCCGTCGACGGCCTGCCGCTGAAGCTGACCGGGGAACAGACCGTCCGGCTGGCCCGCGAGGGCGCCGCCCGGCTCGGGGTCGGGCCGGGTGACCGGGTGCTCTCCACCCTCTCCTACGACGACTGGGCGGGCCTGGAGGCCGGACTGCTGGCGCCGCTGTCGGCGGGCGCGTCGGTGGTGCTCTGCCGCAACTCCGACGGCCTGGACGCCGACCAGTGGGAGAAGCGCGTGGAGTCCGAACGGGTGACACTGCGCCTCGGGTAATCCCCGGCCCCGGCCCGGCGGGTAGGGATCCCTGCCATGGCCGAGGACGACACCGAGCACCCCCCGACCGAACGCCCCCCGACCGAGGAGACCGGCGCCGCGGAGCCGGAAGCCGATCCCGAGGCTTCCGGCGACCGCCGTCGCCGCCGCCGGCGGTGGCTGGTCGTCACCGCGTGCGCCCTCGCGTTCCTGCTGGTCGCCTGCGGCACGGTGCTCTGGATCGCCTACCGCAAGCTCGACGGCAACATCCGCACCGACTCCACCACCGACCAGCTGCTGGCCCGGCTGGAGGCCGAGCGCCCCGCCCGGACCGCCGGGGCCCGCGGCGCGGAGAACCTGCTGCTGATCGGCAGCGACGACCGGACCGGCGCCAACGCCTCCTACGGCTCGGCGGGCGGCCAGCGTTCGGACACCACGATCCTGCTCCACCTGGCGGCCGACCGGCGGCACGCGACCGCCGTCTCCATCCCGCGCGACGTCATGGTGACCGTCCCCGCCTGCGAGAAGCCGGACGGCAACCGCAGCCGGCCCGCGCTGATGCAGTTCAACACGGCCTTCGAGACCGGCGGCCCGGCCTGCTCGATCCGGACCGTCGAGCAGCTCAGCGGCATCCGGATCGACCACTACGTGATCGTCGACTTCACCGGGTTCAAGCGGATGGTGGACGCCGTCGACGGGGTCGAGGTGTGCGTCCCGCAGCCGATCCACGACAAGGACGCCAAGCTGGACCTGCCGGCCGGGCGGCAGACCCTGCGCGGCGAGCAGGCGCTCGGCTACGTCCGCGCCCGGGAGACCCTGGGCGACGGCAGCGACACCCAGCGGATGGGGCGTCAGCAGCAGTTCCTCGCGGCGCTGATCCGCAAGGTGCAGTCGCAGGACGTGCTGCTCAACCCGACCAAGCTGTGGCCGGTGCTGGACGCGGCCACCTCGTCGGTGCGGGCCGACGGCGGGCTGTCCTCGCTGGGCGCGCTGTACGACCTGACGCAGGACCTGCGCGGGATCCCGTCCTCGGACGTGACCTTCCTGACCGCGCCGCGGCAGCCGTACCGGTTCGACTCGGACCGGGACGAGTTCGTGCAGCCGCAGACCACCCAGCTCTTCGCGGCGCTGCGGGACGACCGGCCGGTGGAGGTGCGGCCGCCGGGGTCGGGGCCGTCGCCGACGGCCCGGGCGGTGCCCACGGCCGGCCGGGCGGCGTCGCCCTCACCCGACCGGACGGCGTCGCCGTCGGCCGAGCCGTCACCGAGCGTGAGCACCCCGCCGTCCTTCGAGGGGCGGACGGCCGACGTGGACGCGTGCGCGGTGCGCTGACCCGGAGCACTCCTGATCAACCGTTGATCGGATCACCGTTCCGTACACGGATCATGATCCTTAAAGGATCTCCCCAGAAATTCCCAGCACCGGATTCACCTGCGGAAATGCCGTCAAGCACCATGGCGGAGATCACACCAGGAACAATTCCCCCACCCGGCTCGTCTAGGGTGTCCGAGTCGGTCGCGCAATTCGCGCACCGGCCCGGGAACCGGTCGGAGGGAGGGGAACACCCGTGCAGCAGGACACCCACGGCGCCACGCCGGACGCCGGCCAGCCCCCGTCCGACCCGGCCCGGGGCATCCCCGTCCAGCGCCGGCGGCACGCGGGCGAGCCCGAGTTCGCGCCCGAGTTCGTGCCCGATGCCGCGTCCGGTGTCGCGCCCGAGCCGGAGCCCGGGTCCGTACCTGAACTGCCGGCCGTCGGCGGCCGGGCCGCCCACCGCCGGGCGCGCACCGCGCGGCGCAACCGCCGCCGGCGGCTGCTGAAGTGGACCGCCGGCCTGGGCGCGTTCGTCCTGGTGGCCGGCTGCGGCGGCGCGTACTACGCCTACCAGCACTTCAACAACAACATCACCGCCGTCAAGGTGCAGCTGGGCAACGAGGCGGAGCGGCCCCAGGCGGCCGGCGACGCCATGAACATCCTGGTGATCGGCACCGACAGCCGGGAGGGCCTGGGCCGCGAATACGGCGACGAGGGCAGCGCCGGGCACGCCGACACCACGCTGCTCTTCCACGTCGCCAAGGACCGCAGCAACGCGACGGTGCTCAGCATCCCGCGCGACCTCATGGTGCCCGTCCCGGACTGCTCGACGCCGGACGGGAAGACCATTCCCGGTTCGGCGCGCACGATGTTCAACAACAGCCTCGGCCAGGAGGGCCGCGACCCGGGCTGCACCTGGAAGACCGTCGAGAAGCTGACCGGGATCCGGGTCGACCACTTCGTGATGGCCGACTTCGAGGCCGTGAAGACGCTCTCCAGCGCCGTCGGCGGCGTCGAGGTGTGCGTGGCCAAGGACATCAACGACCCGGACTCGCACCTGAAGATGAGCAAGGGCCGGCACGTCGTCCAGGGCGACGAGGCGCTCGCCTTCGTACGCACCCGGCACGCCGTCGGGCAGGGCGGCGACCTCACCCGGATCCCGCTGCAGCAGCAGTTCATCAGCTCGATGATCCGCTCCGTCAAGAGCAACGGCACCCTGACCGACCCGGCCAAGCTGTGGAAGCTCGCGGACGCCTCCACCAAGGCGCTCACCGTCGACTCCGGGATCGGCAGCGTCGACAAGCTGACGAGCCTCGCGCTGGACGTCAGCAAGGTCGACACCAAGAACATCACCTTCGCCACCGTGCCGGTGCTGGACGACCCGGTGGACGAGAACCGGCTGGTGCTCAAGCAGCCGGACGCCGGGCAGTTGTTCTCGATGGTCGGGAACGACCGGTCGCTGACCGGGACCCCGACGGCTCCGGCGGCCAGCGGGACGGCGGCCCCGGCCTCTCCGTCGGCCACGACGACCCCGACGGCTCCGGCTTCGTCGGCCGCTCCGGCGGTGGACGCGAAGGAGTTGCGGGTGACGGTGCGCAACGGCAGCGGGACGCCCGGGCAGGCCCAGCAGACCGTCGACCGGCTCCAGGCGAAGGGCTACGCCCGGGCCGCCACCTCCGCCAACGCGCCGGTCACGGCCGCCACCACGGTCTCCCACCCGGCCGGGAAGGCCACCGAGGCGGCGGCACTGGCCGCCGCGCTGGGCCTGCCCGCCGACGCGGTCAAGGCGGACCCGAAGCTGGGCGCCAAGGACGGGCTGGTGCTGGTGCTCGGCAAGGACGCTCCGGCCGCCGCGGCGGCCGCGGCGAGCCCGAGCGCGCCGCCGACCGAGGCGCCCAAGGACCTCCAGCGGGTCCAGGCCGACGACACCGACGTCTGCGCGAAGTAGCGCCCCGGGCCGCTCGGTGCGCCTCAGGCGTCCTCCGCGGTGACCCGGGCGAGCAGGCCGTCGGCCTCCCGGTACTCCTCGCCGGTGCGCGGGCAGCGCCAGCGGTCCCCGCCGGCCGCCTCCAGCGGCTCGCCGGCCCGGCCGACCCACTTGATCCGGCGGGCCGGGACGCCGGCCACCAGGGCGAAGTCCGGGACGTCCCGGTGGACCACCGCGCCGGCCGCGACCAGCGCCCAGCGGCCCACCGTCACCCCGGCGACCAGGACGGCGCGGCCGCCGATCGAACACCCCTGGCGCAGCGTCACCCCCCGGGCGTGCCAGTCGTCGCCGCGCTTGAGCCGGCCGTCGACGTCCACCGAGCGCGGGTAGAGGTCGTTGGTGAGCACCGCGGCCGGGCCGACGAAGACGCCGTCCTCCAGCACCGCGGGCTCGTAGACCAGCGCGTGGTTCTGCAGCTTGACCCGGTCGCCGATGCGCACACCGGGGCCGACGTAGGCGCCGCGGCCGATGATGCAGTCCGCGCCGACCACCGCGTCCTCGCGGACCTGGGCGAGGTGCCAGACGGTCGTCCCGGGGCCGAGCACCGCGCGCCCGTCCACGTCGGCGGTCGGCTCGACCCGGGCCCCGGCAGCGGCGGCGGACCCGCCCTCAACTGTCCCCATGGCGCCCGACGATAGCGTCGGGCGCGGGAACGGGAGGGCGGGTCCGCGGGATTGGCCGGTCTGCGCGGTCTGCGCGGTCTGCGCGGGCGGCCGGCCGGCGTGGTCGGGGCCCGGGGAGGGCGCCGGACGTCAGCCGCGTTCGGCCACCACGTCGGTGGCGGAGGGGGCACGGCTGCCGATCACCTTGCGGGCCAGCGAGCGCGGCGAGGTGACGAAGCCGAAGCCCCAGCTGAGGTGCATGGTCGCGAAGGCCACCGGGAGCAGCAGCCGCGCCTTGAGCGACAGGCCGCGGCCCTCGGCCAGCGCACCGCCGAGGACGCCCAGCAGGTAGGCACCGGGGGCGGCCAGGAAGGCCGGGTGGACGGCGACGCCGAGCACCAGCCCGAGCGTGACGCCCAGGAAGGCGGCCGGGGGCGCGAGGTAGCGCAGGTTGACCGAGCCCTTGTGGTACCGGGTGACCACCCGGCGCCAGCGGCCGTAGTCCTTGTACTGCTTGGCGAGCGCCTTGATGCTGGGCCGGGGGCGGTAGGTGACGCGCAGCTGCGGGGTGAACCAGACCAGGCCGCCGTCCTGGCGGATGCGGTAGTTGAGCTCCCAGTCCTGGGCGCGGACGAACTCCTCGTTGTAGCCGCCGAGGCGTTCCAGCACCTCGCGCCGGAACACCCCGAGGTAGACCGTGTCCGCAGGGCCGGCAAGGCCGCCGGTGTGGAAGGCGGCGTTGCCGACGCCTATCTTGGAGGTCATCGCGACGGCGACCGCGTTCTCCCACTCGGTCTCGCCCTCGGCGTGCATGATTCCGCCGACGTTGGCCGCCTCCATCTCGCCGAGCAGCCGGACGGCCGTGGTGATGTAGCCCGGGGTCAACAGACCGTGGCCGTCCACGCGTACCACTATCGGGTGGCGGGAGCCGCGGATCGCGGCGTTCAGTCCGGCGGGGGTGCGCCCGGTGGGGTTCTCCACGGTCCGGACCCGCGGGTCCTCGGCGACGAGTTCGGCGGCGATCTGCGCGGTGCGGTCGGTGGAAGGACCGAGGGCGATCACCACCTCCATCGGCCCGGCGTAGTCCTGTTCCAGGATGTGCCGGACTGCCGTGCGCAGGTGTCGTTCCTCGTTGAGCACCGGCATGATCACGGAGACCGCCGGCAGCTCCTCAGCAGCCTTGGTGTTCATCGGGGCCAACCGTACCGGTGCGGGCGGGGCGCCGTCTTGTCCCGGTCTGGGCCGCTGTGCCCGGCCCGGGAGCGGACGCACGCGGGGGACGTCGACGAGACGTTCCGCCGTCGCCGGAGAGCGCAAGGAGGAACGTTTCACCGATCGGGGCCCACCGTACCCCCCGACCCCGGCGCGCCCTCACCCGGCCCGGCCGAGGGCGCCCCTACCATCCGAGAGATGCCCGTCTCCCCCCTCTCCGCCCTGCCCGGAGGCCCGGCCGGCGCCTCGCCCGGACGGTCCGGATCCTCTCCCGGACGACGGCGCCGATGGCCCCGCCGACTGGCCGCGGGCATCGCCCTCGGCATCCTCGCCACCTCCTGCGGCGGCTGGGCGGTGCTGCACGGCCTCGGTTCGATCGACCGGGTCGAGGCCTTCGGCGGGGACGGGGCCCGGCCGGCCGACGACGGCTCCACCACCTTCCTGGTGGTCGGCACCGACGAGCGCGAGGGCATCCCGGAGAGGACGCTGAAGACCGTGCTGCACGCCGGGGGCGAGTCCTGCCGCTGCACCGACACGATGATGATCGTCCAGCTCGCCGGGAACGGCTCCCGGGCCAGTGTGATCAGCATTCCGCGTGACTCCTATGTCGACATCCCGGCCCACCGGGATCCGGCGACCCGCAAGGAGGTCCCGGCCGGCAAGGGGAAGATCAACGCCGCGTACGGGCTGGGCGGGCCGCAGCTGGCGGTCGCCACCGTGGAGCAGAACACCGGGCTGCGGATCGACCACTACCTGCAGGTGAACTTCGCCGGGTTCGTGGCCGCCGTGGACGCCGTCGGCGGGGTCCGGGTCTGCACGGCCAAGCCGCTCAAGGACGAGTACTCGGGTCTGGACCTGCCGGCCGGCACCAGCACCCTGGACGGCGCGGGGGCGCTCAAGTACGTGCGCGCCCGGCACGTCGACGGCAGCTCCGACCTCGGGCGGATGCACCGGCAGCAGAAGTTCGTCGCCCAGCTGCTGCACGAGGTGACCAGCAGCGGCACCCTGCTCAACCCGGTCCGGCTGGCCCGGGTGACGGACAGCCTGCTCGGCTCGGTCAAGGCCGACAAGGGGCTCGCGGCCGACGACCTGATCACCCTGGCGACCAGGATGAAGGACCTGACGGC
This sequence comes from Kitasatospora sp. NPDC002551, assembly GCF_040296005.1. Taxonomy (NCBI): domain Bacteria; kingdom Bacillati; phylum Actinomycetota; class Actinomycetes; order Kitasatosporales; family Streptomycetaceae; genus Kitasatospora; species Kitasatospora sp. NPDC002551. The sequence continues at coordinate 32,620 of NZ_JBEOWI010000053.1, forward strand.
CGGGCGGGCCGACTTCGTGACCGTGCCGCTCGCCTCGGTGGACCATCCGGTCGCCGGGTGGGGGTCGACGGTGCTGTGGGACGAGGAGGGGGCGCGGCAGCTCTTCGAGGCCGTCCGGGAGGAGCGGCCGCTGACGGGCGGGGCGGTCGGGGCAGGCGGAACGGGCGGGACGGGCGGGACGGGCGGGGGCCCGGACCCCGAGGCGACGGCTGAGGGTCCGGCGGCTTCGGCCCGGGCGACGGCGGCCGTCGTCGCGCCGGAGCAGGTGCACGTCCAGGTGTTCAACGCGACGGGCGTGGCCGGGCTGGGTGCCCGGGTCGACGGCGAGCTGCGGCGGGCCGGGTTCGCCACCACCGGGGCGCCGTCCAACGCCCCGGCCGGCACCGCGGCCGGGCGGACGGTGATCCGGTACGACCCGCGCTGGGCGGATGCGGCGCGGACGCTGGCGGGCGCGGTGCCGGAGGCCGAGCTGACGCCGGTGCCGGGGCTCGGGGTGATCCTCCAGCTGTACGCGGGCACGGACTACCCGGAGGCCTCGCCGACGGCGGCTCCGACGGCGGGCCAGCCCGCGGCGGGGCCGTCCGCCGGGCCCTCGGCCCTCGCCGCCCCGCCGTCCTCGGGGCCGGGTGCGGCGCCGGGTGCGGCGTCCGCCGGCCCGGCGGGGGCGGAGGAGGCGGCGGGCGCCGAACGGGCGAGCGACATCATCTGCCCGTGAGCCGGCCCGGCACGCACCGACCGGCGAGGGGCCGGGCGCCCACGGCGCCCTGCCCCTTCCCCCTATTCCCTTGGTCCCTCGGCCCCCGCCCCTGGTCCCCCGGTGCGACCCCCGATCCCCCGATCCGGGGGTCGCACCCGCTCAGTCCGTCGCGATCGCCGCGAGGATGTTCATCCGTCCGGCCCGGAAGGCCGGGATGAGGGCGGCCAGCAGTCCGATGACCACCGAGGCCGCCAGCGTGAAGACGATCGTGGTGACCGGGACGGCGAGCGCCTCCAGGCCCTGCGTCCGCAGCACCCGCTGCCCGGTGATGCCCCAGGCCAGGCCGAGCGCGGTGCCGAGGATCGCGCCGAACAGGGCGATCACCATCGACTCCAGGCGGATCATCCGGCGCAGCTGGCGGCGGGAGAGCCCGATCGCCCGCAGCAGGCCGATCTCGCGGGTCCGCTCGACCACCGAGAGCGCCAGGGTGTTGACCACGCCGAGCACCGCGACCACGATCGCCAGGCCGAGCAGGCCGTAGATCATGTAGAGCAGCGTGTTGACCTGCTCCTGGACGAGGTCCTTGTACCCGGCCTGGTCGCGGACCGAGGCCTGCGGGTACTCCTTGAGCGCGTCCTCCAGCGCGGTGAGCGTCCGGGCGACGTCCGCTCCCGCCGCCGCCTTGCCGAAGAGCACGGCGTCCACCGGCTGGGCCGCGGCCGGCACCGCCTTGCCGACGGTGTCGAGCGAGGCGAAGGTGTTGCCGTCGAAGAGCGAGTTGCCCTTGGTCATGATGACGCCGACCGGCAGCGACTGGGCGCGCCCCTGGCCGTAGTCGATCTTGACGGCGTCGCCGACCTTCAGGCCGTGGTCCTTGGCGTAGTCCTCGCCGACCGCGAGCGAGCCCTGCTTGAGGGAGTCGGCGCTGCCGGCCTTGACCGGCAGCCGGAAGTCGTCGGTGAACTGCGCGGAGACGGCGGAGACGGTCGAGTCCGAGGTCTTGCCGTCCGGCGTCGTGAAGCGCGCGCGCAGGGACTTCTGCTCGGTGACGTGGTCCACGCCCGAGGTCTTCCGCACCGCGTCGACGATCTCCGGGGAGACGCCGTTCTGGCCGGCCGAGATGATGTAGTCGGCACCGACGGAGCGGTCGATCTGCTGGTTGGTGGACTTGATCACCGTGGAGGTGAAGACCGAGGCGCCGACCACCAGCGCCAGTCCGATCATCAGGGCGGCGGCCGTGGCACCGGTGCGGCGCGGGTTGCGCATCGCGTTGCGCTGGGCGAGCCTGCCGGACGGGCCGAACAGGGTGGGCAGCAGGGCGCCGAGCACCCGCACCACGGTGGTGGCCAGCAGCGGGCCGAGGACCACGAAACCGACCAGGGTGAGCAGCACGCCCAGCCCGATGTACTGGCCGCCGGTGGCCGTCTTCTCCGCCCTGGCGGCCAGCACCAGCAAACCGCCGCCGCCGGCCGTCAGCACCAGGCCGATGACCGCCCGGACGGTGTTGGAGCGGGACTCGGCCGGGGTGCCGTGGTCGCGCAGCGCGGCGATCGGCGCGATCCGGCTGGCCCGGCGGGCCGGGATCCAGGCCGCGAGCACGGTGATCACGATGCCCACCGCGTATCCGGCGACGAACACGTCGGCGCCGATGGCGAGGTCCCCGGCGTCGAGGTGCATGCCGACCGCGTTCATCAGCTGGATCAGCCCGACCGCCAGGCCCAGGCCGGCACCGATGCCGAGGGTCGAACCGGTCACGCCGAGGAGCAGCGCCTCCACCAGCACCGAGCGGTTGACCTGCTTGCGGCTGCCGCCGACGGCGCGCAGCAGGCCGATCTCCCGGGTGCGCTGGGCGACCAGCATCGAGAAGGTGTTGATGATCAGGAAGCCGCCGACCAGCAGCGAGACGCCGGCGAAGCCGAGCATCGCGTACTTCATGAAGTCGAGGAAGGACCCGACGCTCTTCTGCCCGTCCGCCTTCTGCTCGGCGGCGGTCTTCGCCTGGTAGCCCGCGCCGAGCCCGCCCAGCGCGTCGGACTTGAGCTGCTCGTCGGTGCGGCTGCCGTCACCGAACACCTCGACCGAGGTGAAGGCGCTCTGCCCGAGCAGGACGTTCTGCGCGGTGGGGGTGTCCAGGAAGGCCAGCGCGGCGCCCGGGTTGGTGGTCTTGAACGAGGCGATGCCGACGATGGTGAAGTCGTGCTTGTCGGTGGTGATCACCCGCAGCCTGCCGCCCAGGCCGAGCTTGGCCTTCTTGGCGGTGTCCGCGTCGACGACGACCTGGTCGCCACCCTGCGGCAGGTGGCCGGAGGTGATCTCGACCGCGTTGCGCGGGGTGTCCGCCCAGTTGCCGACGATGGTCGGGGCGCCGCTGGTCGGGCCGACCTGCTTGTTGGTGGCCGGGTCGACCAGGGTGGCGTTCTCCACCGCGACCTGACCGATCGCCGTCTTCACCCCGGGGACCGCGGCGACCTTGCGGACGGTCTCGACGGATATCGCGCGCGCCTTCTCCCGGGCGTCCTCCTCGCCGAACTCCGGCTTGGCGGGCCCGACCGAGAGGTCGGAGGCGGTCGACGCGAAGAGCTTGTCGAAGGTGCTGGTCGCGGTGTTGGAGAACACCAGCGTGCCGGACACGAACGCGACCGAGAGCACGACCGCGATCAGCGAGAGCAGCATTCTCCCCTTGTGGGCGAAGAAGCTCCGCAGCGACGTCTTGAGCAGCATGATCCTGTCCGCCCCTGCCCGCTCAGCTGGTGCGCTTGCCGTCGAAACGGCGCATGCGCTCGAGGACGGAGTCGGCCGTCGGGGCGTGCATCTCGTCGACGATCACGCCGTCGGCGAGGAACAGCACGCGGTCCGCGTAGCCGGCGGCGACCGGGTCGTGGGTGACCATCACGATGGTCTGGCCCAGCTCGTCGACGCTGCGGCGCAGGAAGGAGAGCACCTCGGCGCCGGAGCGGGAGTCGAGGTTGCCGGTGGGCTCGTCGCCGAAGATGATCTCCGGGCGGGCGGCGAGCGCCCGGGCCACCGCGACCCGCTGCTGCTGGCCACCGGAGAGCTGCGTCGGGCGGTGCTTGAGCCGGCCCGAGAGGCCGACCGTCTCCACCACCCGGTCCAGCCAGGCCTGGTCCGGCTTGCGGCCGGCGATGTCCATCGGGAGCGTGATGTTCTCCAGCGCGTTCAGCGTCGGCAGGAGGTTGAACGCCTGGAAGATGAAGCCGATCTTGTCCCGGCGCAGCCTGGTGAGCTGCTTGTCCTTCAGACCGGTGATCTCCGTGTCGCCGATCCAGATCCGCCCGTCGGTCACCGTGTCCAGACCGGCCAGGCAGTGCATCAGGGTCGACTTGCCGGAGCCCGAGGGGCCCATGATCGCGGTGAAGCGGCCCCGGTGGATGTCGACGTCGACCGCGTCGAGGGCGGTGACCCTGGTCTCGCCCGAGCCGTAGGACTTGGTCACCTGACGAGCCGAGGCGGCGACGGCGGTGGCACCGCCGGGAAGCTGGGGGTCGTACACGGCTGCTGCTGCCGTCGTCACTGTCGTCTCCTAAGAAGTGGGCCCACCCGTTGCCCCCCAGCCTCGTCCGTACCACCCGCCCGGCGACATCGCGCAGGGGAGAGTCTTCGACCGGGAGCCAGCCCCACCCTCCCGGTGTACCGGGGACCCGGACCCGACCGCATCGGGTCCGCCTCGGACGGGCGGGGATGTGCACCACGTTAGGAGCCGGCACCCCTCCCCCTCGTCATCCGACGGTAGGAAGCGGCCCAACCGGAGTTGTACGGGGTCGCGCACCCCTCCCCCTAGGGGTCGGCCCGGGCCCGGTCAGGGTCCGCCCGCGTGAAGGCCCCGCCCGGCGGTTCGCCGGACGGGGCCTGGGGCCGTGCGGAGGTCCGGCGCGCGGGGCGCCGGAGGGGTGTCAGGACGCGAGGGCAGGGGTGGCCCGGCGCTCCAGCGCGGCCGCGAACGCGTCCACGACCGGCCGCAGCAGCACGTCGGTCTCGCGCTCGATGACGGTGGCGCCGTCGTCCCGGACGCTGATGTGACGGTCCAGCACGAACCAGCCCTGGGTGATGTGGTCGGCCCCCATCGAGCTGAGCACCGGCCGCAGCGCGTAGTCCACCGCCAGCACGTGCGCGGTGGAGCCGCCGGTGGCGAGCGGCAGGACCGCCTTGTCGCGCAGCGCGTACTGCGGCAGCACGTCCAGCAGCGCCTTGAGCAGGCCGGAGTACGCGGCCTTGTAGACCGGGGTGCCGATCACCACGCCGTCCGCCTCGGCGAACAGCTCCAGGGCGGCGGCCAGTTCGGGGTGCGAGAGGTCGGCGGAGAGCAGCGCGTGCGCGGGCAGGCTGCGCACCTCGAAGGGGACGACGCGGTGGCCGCGCTCCTCCAGCCGCGCGTCGACCAGACGCAGCAGACGGGTGGTGCGGGAGGTCGGGGACGGGGAGCCGGAGACGGACAGGACGGTGGCCATGGGTTCACCTCGGGGAGGAAGCGGGGCGGCGCTTCGGCAGCACGGGGCACTCACCGGGCGCGGGGCGCACCGATCGGACGGACGGGGACCGGCCGGGCGGCGGGCAGCGGTGGGCGCGCTGCGCGGGCAGCGTCGAGAAGGTGGGAGAAGAGGACGGTGGTGGGGTTCGACGGGTGCGCGTCAGCCACAACAGAGCGAACAGGACACACGCAGCAGGTCGACGTGCCGCCGACGCGTGAGAGTCCATCGCTGATCCATGGCAGTCATGCAAACACGCAGCGTTCCGGGCGGTCAAGGATCGTCCCGCCAGACGAACACCTGGTGAGACGGATGATGAGACGGAGGCGCGCGGGGCCCGGTCCGGAGCGGGGCGCACGCCCGTCGGCACCTTGCCGCGGAACGATCCGGTGCGTGCATCAAAACTGCTACAAGGGCCCTGGTGGGGGCCCCGGGGGGAGTCACGGCGCCCGGCGTCGGGCATTCTCTCCCACATGAACACGTGGCAGGAGGGCCGCCCGGGCGGCGGCGGGAACCCGTACGGCGGCGGCAACGGTGGCGGTGGCGGCGCGTACGGGCAGGGCGGCGGCGCCGAGCCGCCGCTGCCCGCCTCGCTGAACCCGCGCGGGGCGGGCGCCCCGGCGCCCCGGCAGCCCCAGCCACAGGGACACCCGCAGGGGCAGCCCCCGCGGCAGCCGCACGGACAGCCGCCGCAGCAGGCGCGGCAGCCGCAGGCGCCCGGGTACGGGCCCGCGCAGGGGTACGGCCCCGGCGCCGGGCCGGGCCGGCCCGATGCGCGGCCCGGGGTGCCGGCGCAGGGCGCGCCGGGTGCGCCCGGCGGGCCGATACCCCCCGGCGGGCCGCAGTCGCCCGCCGCCCGTCCCTCGCGCTGGCCCCGGCGCCGGATCGTCAAGTGGTCGGTCTTCGGCGTGCTGATCGCCCTGATGGTCACCGCCGTCTCCACCTGGTTCTGGGCGGACTCCAAGCTCAACCACGAGAACGTGCTCGTCGACTACCCGGGCCGTCCGGCCGCGGGCAAGGGCACCAACTGGCTGATCGTCGGCTCCGACAGCCGCAACGGCCTGTCCGACTCCCAGGAGGAGGACCTGCACACCGGCCACGCGGGCGGCAAGCGCAGCGACTCGATGATGATCCTGCACGTCGGGGACAACGGGAACACCCTGATGAGCATCCCGCGCGACTCCTGGGTGCCGATCCCCGAGCACACCGGTGAGAACGGCAAGCCCGTCAAGGCGACCACCTCGAAGATCAATTCGGCGTTCGCGGCGGGCGGCGGCAAGCTCCTCGCGCAGACCGTCGAGATGAACACCGGCATCCGCCTCGACCACTACGCCGAGATCGGCTTCGCCGGCTTCGTGGGCATCGTCGACTCGGTCGGCGGCGTGGACATGTGCATCGAGCAGGACGTCAAGGACAAGGACTCCGGGCTCGACCTCAAGGCCGGCTGCCAGAACCTCGACGGCACCCAGGCGCTCGCCTTCGTCCGCCAGCGCCACCAGATGGCCGACCAGGACCTCGGCCGGATGCGCAACCAGCAGAAGTTCCTCGGCGCGCTGGCCAAGCAGGCGGCCTCGCCGGCCACCGTGCTCAACCCGTTCACGTTCTACCCGCTGGTCTCCTCCGGCCTCGGCACCCTGATCGTCGACGACGACGCCGGGCTGACCGACCTGGGCTCGCTGTTCCTCGCCATGAAGGACGTCAACGGCGGCGGCGGCAAGAGCATCACGGTGCCGATAGCCAACCCGGACTTCAAGACCAACACCGGCGAGTCGGCGGTGAAGTGGGACACCGCGAAGGCCAAGCAGGTCTTCGACGCCTTCAAGAACGACACCCCCGTGCCGGACGTGAAGCAGCCGTGAAGCGGCGGCGGCCGCGGACGCCACGGACGTCCCGGCCGCCCCGGGCGTGCGTGACTCACCGTAACACCGCCGACACAATGGGTGGATGTCACTCGTCACCGCGCTGATCTACCGCCGCCGTCACCGCCTCCTGGGCCGCCTGGTCCAGGAGGCGCTCGCGTTCTACGGGATGGAGGTGCCGGCCGCCGCCGAGATCGGGCCGGGCCTCGTCGTCTTCCACCGGGGCTTCGGCACCGTGCTGCACCCGTACACCACGCTCGGCACCGGGGTGACGCTGTACAACGGCGTGACCGTCGGCCGGGCCGACCCGTGGGTGCCGCAGGAGGAGAGCGCGATGCGGCGGGTGGTGGTGGAGGACGGCGCGGTGCTGTGCGCGGGGGCCAAGGTGATCTGCAAGGAGGGCGTACTGACCGTCGGCGCCGGCACCGTCGTGGGCGCCAACGCCGTGCTGACCCGCTCGACCGGGCGGGGCGAGGTCTGGGCCGGCGCCCCCGCCCGCAGGGTGGGCCTGCGGGCGGGGTGGCCGGCGGACGAGGCGGTGGCGGCGTCCGGCCTGCCGGAGGCGGCGCTCGGGGCCGGGGCGCTCGGCTGAGCCGTCAGGCGTCGGCGGGCCGGGTGCGGAGGACCGCGCCGCCGGAGGGCACGCCGGCCTCGCGGATGAGGCCGCCGCCGTCCGGCTCGTGGCCGCTGCCGTCCGGTTCCTGGCCGCTCACGCCGGACCGGTCGGCCGGGCGGCCGTCACGGGCGGATGCCGCGCCGCCTCAGCGGACGGCCACGCCCGGGAGGTGGCCGGTGGCGCACTCGGCGTACCGGTGGACGGGCTCGCCCCGCCAGCCGGCGCCCTCCCCCGGCACGCCCTCCCGCTCGCCCGCGAAGCCGTGGTGGATCACCTGGCCGCCGCGCCCGCCCGTCCAGCCGGCGCGCGTCAGGTGGACGACCAGGGTGGCCGGGTGCTGCGGCAGGGGCCGCTCCAGGACGAGTTCGCGCAGGCCCTCGCCCGGCGGGAAGGTGACCACCGCCTCGCTGGTCCGCAGCCGCGCCCGGCGCGGCTCCGTCTCCACCGCCCAGTACGCGGTCACCGTGACCTCCAGCCGCCCGCCCAGGCCGCCCTCGTCCGGCTGGACGTACTCCTCGTCGGGGACCCAGCGCGCGTGGTTGCGGATGTCGTCCGGGCCGAACCACTCGGCCCAGGTGACCCAGTAGCCCGCGACGCGCTTGATCGTCATGGCCTCGCGGACGATCCGGACCGGGATGCGGGTCAGGCTGGCGGGCTCGCTCAGCAGCAGCACGCGGCCGTCCGTGTCGACCCGGAGGTCGTCCTGCGGCTCGAAGGAGAGGACGGTCACCTGCTCGAAGGTCACCTCGCCGTCGTCCTTGCGCCGACTCTTCTGCCCCATGCGTGAACCACCTTGCCGGAAAGCGGAGTTGAACGGCTCACGGCTGCCCCCGGTGGCGGGCCGGCCGCGCCCCGCGCAGCATATGGTGCCCGTTCGGTCGCGGCGCGTGATTCCGGCGAATCCCCCCGGAGCGGACGGCGCGCGGCTATCCTGCGCCTGCACACCACGCAGTGCGCGCCCCCGGGAACGCTCGCGCGCCGCCGCGCGCCACGCCTCCGCGCGCCCCCATGGAAGGAGCCCGCCCCGATGGGCGACGCACACTGGCGGGAGCTCCACCGGGAGCCGATCCACAGCGCGTACGGACGCGGCGCCGACCGGGTGACCTTCGCGATGCCCGACGGCCGCGAGGAGGTCTACCACCTCGCCAACGAGTACGCGGCCGCGGCCGTCGTCGCCCTGACGACCGATCAGCGCATCGTGCTGACCCGGCAGTTCCGGCCGGGCCCGCAGACGGTGCTGTACGAACTGCCGGGCGGCGTGGTCGACCCGGGCGAGTCGCCGCAGGACGCCGCCGCCCGCGAACTCGCCGAGGAGACCGGCTACCGGGGTGACGTCCGGCTCGTCACCGCCACCTGGCACGACGCCTACTCCAACGGCGTGCGCTACGCCTGCGTCGCCACCGGCTGCACCCCCACCGCCCGGCTCGCGCACGAGCGCAACGAGTTCATCGAGGTGGTGCTGATGGAGCTGGAGGAGTTCCGCTCCACCGTGCTGCGCCGCGGCCGGCTCACCGACGTGGGCCCGGCCTACCTGGGCCTCGACCACCTCGGCCTGCTGTAGCGCCGCCGCGGACCCGTCGCCGCGGCGGGGCGGTCCGGCCGACACCGGGGACGGGGCGGACTTCCTCGCCTCCGCCCGACGGCTCCGGGCGCCGGGGTCGACCTGTCGGCGGTGCGGCTGGACCGGTTCTGCGCCCGGCCGGCCGGGCGATCACCGGGGCGGGTGATCACCGCGACGGCCCGACGCTTGCTCAGGGGGCGGTGGGGAGGCGGTCCAGGGTGAAGCCGAAGTGGGTGCGGTAGGCGGCGAGGGCGGCGTCGGGGGCGAGCAGGTCCTCGGTGCGGGTGCCGTCGGGGGCGGTGCGCAGCAGGCGGGTACCGCCGGTGGCACGGGTGCTGGTGAGGGTGATCCGGCCGCCGTCCGGGGTGGGGCGGGAGCAGGTGGTCCCGCGGGTGAAGTGCGAGTCGGGGGACGTGGTCTGCCACCAGCAGGTCGGCACGAAGTCGGCCAGCCGGCGCGGGCGCCGCTCCAGCCGGTACTGCGGCTCGCCGTCGAGGACGACGTCGAGGTCGAGGTCGTCGGCCGCGCCGCCGTCCCCGCTCGGGCGGACGGTCAGCCGGCCTGCCGGGTCGTGCTGCTCGCCGCGCTCGTCGAGGAGCAGCGGCCGGCGGGCGAACCGCCCGAAGCCCACGTCGGCCAGCCAGGCGACGCCGTCCGCCTCCACCCGCAGCGCGAGGTGGTCGAACGGCGGCCCGGGCCGCGGGCCGTCGAAGACGCGGGCGGCGAGCAGGTCGACCCGGTAGCCGAGCGCGCGCAGCAGCGCGGCGAAGGCCCCGTTGAGTTCGTAGCAGAACCCGCCGCGCCGCCGGGCGACGATCTTCTCCAGCAGCGCGGCCGGTTCCAGGACGACGGGCTCGCCGAGGTGGATGCTCAGGTTCTCGAACGGCACGGCGTCCAGGTGCGCCTCCTGCAGCCGCGCCAGTTCGGCGGCCCCGGCCCGCCCTGGCCGCTCGGCCCCGATCCGGTCGAGGTACGCCGCCACCTGGGCGGCGGTGAGGCCTTCGGGGTCGTTCGCGAGTTCGTCCATGCCGCCATCCAAGCGGATGGAGCCGCTCCGGCCATCCGTCCCCGGGCCCGGAGCCCTCGGCCCCAGGGCCCAGGGCCGTCGGTCGCCGGGCCTACGGCTTGGCGGCGCCCCAGGCGAGGGCCAGGACGAACCACAGGGCGGCGAGGTAGCGGCGCCGGCGGCGCGGGCCTGCGGCCAGCCGCCGCGACAGCTCCGCGCGCCACCGCGGCATCAGGCGGAGCCGGGCGGGCTCCGTCAGCTGCGGGCCGACCAGCAGGGTGAGCAGGGCGCCCGGTACGCGCAGCAGGGCGCCGCGGAGCACGGCGGTGGTGACGTCGAGGACGACGGCGGCCAGCAACGCGGCCGGCAGCGCGGTGCGCCAGCCCGTCAGGTCCTCGCCGAGGAGGACGGCGTGCGGCACGGTGAGCAGGACGATGGAGTGCTTCATGCCTCCTCGACGGGGCCGGGGTGCTCGCCCTGCCACCACTGCTCGTGCAAGGAAAGGGAGTTGCGCGTCGTCGGAGGAGTGAGGGATGGCGACGGACCACCCCCGCGAAGTCCAACGGAAGGACGCCCATGGCGAAGTCGGAAGGGGCGGGCGCCCATGGCCCGTCCCCGTCGGCGCCGATGAGCGAGGCGCAGCTCGAGGAGCTCGTCCGTGACCTCCTGCCGCGCCTGGTGACCAGTCTCCGCGAGATGACGCACGACGAGCAGACGGCCGAGAGCATCGCGGCCAAGGCCTGCATGGTCGTGATCAACGAGGTCCGCAAGGGGACGGTGTTCCACCGGCCGGTGATCGCCTACGCCACCACCGTGGCGCGCCGGATGGCCATCGACCACTGGAGGTCGGCTCCCGTCCGCCGGGAGGAGCCGGTGGCGGAGATCCCCGAGGGGAGCCGGCCCGCGACAGCCGGGGACCCCGGCGACAACCAGCCGGGCGCCCGGCTGGAGTTCGAGGAGCTGCTGCGGATCGTCCACAAGGCGATCGGCGACCAGCGGCAGGCACGGATCTGGGAGCTCCACCACATCTGGCTCTGGAAGGGGGCGGAGATCGCCGAGACCCTGGGGATCTCCGCGTCCACCGTCTCCCGCGAGCTGAAGCGGGCGAACGAGCGGGCGCGGACGGCGCCGATCCCGCTGCCGCGCCGGGAAGCCGACTGACTGGGTCCGCGTCTAGGGTTCGCGGGCCGGCCGCCCGGTCGGTCCGCGGGCCCGGGTCGGGGCGCCAGAGAGGAGCCTCGAGGGCCAGTGGTCGTCGTATCAGCCCACGACCGACCACCGGCCCCGTCACGGGAAGGAAAACGTATGCAGGAGTTCATGCGGCCGACACGGGGGACGCTGCCGCAGAACCAGCAGGGGGCCGGGGGGGCCGACGTGTTCGAGAGCTGGGACGTGCTGTACGCCGAGCTGTCCGCGGGGGCCGACGCCCTCGGCGACGCCGTCGGGGAGCAGGCGGGGGATCTCTCGATGTGGGACGTTCCGTGGTCCGCCACGGAGACGGGGGGAACGCTGTGACGTATGTGCGTGTGCCGGCCGGATGGCGGCTCTCCGCGAGGCGACCGGCCGCCCCGGCTCCGCTGCGGCTGTAGCCGAGGGTTCCGCCCGGCGGGCCTGCTGCCGGAGTCGGGGCAGCAGGCCCGCCGCTTTCAGGCGCGGGAAGCGGCGGCGAACTCGCGGAGGTAAGCGCCCGCGTAGGCGGCCGCCTCCTCGCGGCTCGTGCACGGGGTGGCGTCGGGGGCGGGGGTGCCGCAGGAGCCGTCGGCGGCCCGGGCGGTCCAGGTCCAGTGGCCGGTGACCCGGTCCCGGGTCAGTTCGGCCTCGCCGCCGAACAGTTCGAGGGTGACCGGGTCCGCCGCGGCGGCCGCGGGGCGGGGGACGGCGTCCGGCCACTTCTTGCGGGCACCCTGGCGGGTGATGCCCCAGGCGGCGCCCAGCTGCTCGTAGCTCGCGCCGTACGCGCCGGCGGTGCCGGCCGCGATCTCCGTCAGCCGCTTGACCTCGGCGTCCACCGTCTTCCAGGCGGCGAGCACGGTGAGCGCCACCTCGGCCGGGTCGGCGTCCCACATGCGGTGCTCGGGTTGCCCGGATGCCCGGGCGCGGAGCGCCGAGGCGAGCGGGTTCAGGGCGTCGAGGAGGGCGACGGCGAGGGCGGACTGCTCTTCGGGGGTGATCTCGGGAGTCGGCATGCGACAACTATAGTTACCAATCACGAGATTGGTAACTATAGTTGTCGTAACGTTCGGGCGACTTGGCGTCAGGGCACGTAGACGCTCCTGCTCGCGAGCGGCGCGTAGATCGTGCCCGGGGCGATGAGCGCCTCGATCTGGCCCGTACAGCCCGACCCGGTCCAGACCTGGACGGCCGAGTCGGTGAAGTTGGTCACCACCGGGCGGACGAAGTCGCCCAGCGGGATGCACCCGCTCGGATCCGGGTGCGCGGCACCGTCGATGATCAGCACCCCGTGGGCCGCGTACGCGGTGTTCGGCACCCCGACGGCCAGCGCGGCCGCCGTCAGCCAGGCCCCGAGAACGGTGGCGGTGCGTCGCTTCATGCGTCTACTCCCTCTCGGCCGGAGCGGAGCCGCCCCGTTGCGGCTCCGCCGGTGCGGCTCAAGGTAGTGAGGCGATGACGCGCGGCAACGGAACGCCGGGCGCGGCGACACGGGCGCGGAGTGGGAAGTCGGACCGGCCGACTTTCCACGCGGCTGTCACACAAGACGACCGGGATCCGTCAGGCAGGCAGAGACGGAACACCCGAGCCACCGAAGGGCGACACCATGCTCACCAAGGTCATGTACGTCACGGTCTACGTCACCGACCAGGACCGCGCGCTGCGCTTCTACACCGAGCAGTTGGGGCTGGAGAAGCGCATCGACTACCCCGGCCCCGACGGGCGCTTCCTGACCGTGGGCGCCGCGGGCCACCCGTTCGAGATCATCCTCTGGTCGCACGCGGCGTCCGCCGGCCAGCCGGCGCGGAAGGAGGGCGCGGCCGTGCCCGGCCCGGTCATCCTGGAGTCGGACGACCTGCGGAAGGACTTCGAGGTCTGGCGCGAGCGCGGGGTGGTGTTCGACGAGCCCGAACCGCAGGAGTACGCGTTCGGCCTCCGCATCGAGGCGACCGACCCGGACGGCAACCGGATCTCGCTGCGCCAGCAGAGGCCGGTGCCGCGCACCGACGGCTGACCGCCGCCCGGGAAGGCCGGGGGCCTCGCAGCCGCAGGGCGTGCGGGGCCCCCGGTGTACCCAGGTACCCCCCAGGAGTGGCCCGAGGCCCAGTGATCGGGCCTCGACACTGCGGCAGTCTGGACCCGCGGACGCAGAACAAGACGCGGGAGGGCCGGCCGCGAGGCCGGCGCGGAGGGGGGAACGGTCGTGAGCGACGACAAGGCCGATGCGGGGAGCGAGGCACGGCGTACGCGTGCAGTACCCCGCGCCCTACGGGCCGCGGTGCGCTGCACGGTGCTGGCCGCGTTCGTGGTACCGCAGGTGGCGCTGCTCACCGCGGCGTCCTTCGCCGGCGGCCTGACGGCCCTCGGGGTGGGCGTCCCGCTGCTGCTGCCGGTCGCCCTGGCGGCCCGCCGGCTGGCCGGACTGCGGCGGACCCTGGCCGCCCGCTGGTCCCGCACCGAGATCCGCGCACCCTACCTGCCGCAACCCGAGGCCCCACCCGGCCTCGGTGGCGTCTGGGCGCGCTGCCGGACGGTCCTCACCGACCCGGCCACCTGGCGGGACCTGCTCTGGCTGTTCGTCGACCCGGTCATCGGCTTCACTCTGCTGCTGATCCCCCTGACCGTGACCGTCTACGGCGCCCTCGGCCTGCTGTCGCCCTGGATCTGGGCGACGCGAGCCGCCCATGGCGGCGACACCACGATCCTGTGGGTGCACGTGACGGACGCGGGCAGCGCCTGGACCGCCGCCGTCCTCGGGCTGCCGATCGTCCTGGTCGGGCTGGCACACGCCCCCGCTGCGCTGCGCGCCCACACCGCACTGGCCAAGGCGCTGCTCGGCCCCACCGCCCGCACGGAGGCGCTGGCCGCCCGGCGCGAGGTGGCCCGCCTCACCGAGACCCGGCGCGACGCGCTGAGCGCCCAGGCCGCCGAACTGCGCCGGATCGAACGGGACCTGCACGACGGCGCGCAGGCCCGGCTGGTGGCCATGGGCATGAACCTGGGGATCGCCGAGCGGCTGGTCGAGCGCGACCCGCAGGCCGCGAAGCGGCTGCTGGCCGAGACCCGCCAGGCCTCCGCGACCGCCCTCGGCGAGCTGCGCGACCTGGTCCGCGGCATCCACCCGCCGGTCCTGGCCGACCGCGGACTCGTCGACGCGGTGCGGGCGTTGGGCATGAACAGCCCGCTGGACGTGACGGTGTCGGCCGAGTTGCCGGGCCGCCCCGAGGCACCGGTCGAGTCCGCCGTCTACTTCGGCGTCTCGGAGGCGCTGGCCAACGCCGCCAAGCACTCCGGAGCCGTCCGCGTCGACGTCCAACTCTGGTACGCGGACGGCCTGCTGAAGGCCCAGGTCACCGACGACGGGACGGGTGGCGCCGACCCCTCGCGCGGCACCGGGCTGCGCGGCCTCGAACGCCGGCTTGCTACCTTCGACGGACTCCTGGCCGTCCGCAGCCCGCACGGCGGCCCCACGACCCTGACCATGGAGCTGCCGTGCGCGTTGTCCTCGCCGAGGACCTCTTCCTCCTGAGGGACGGCCTGGTCCGGATGCTGCAGGCCTACGACTTCGAGGTGGCGGCCGCGGTGGACACCGGACCGGACCTGCTGCGGGCCCTGCTCACCGAGCGCCCGGACGTGGCCGTGGTCGACGTACGGCTTCCCCCGACGTTCACCGACGAGGGCCTGCGGGCGGCGCTGGAGGCGCGGCGGCGGATACCCGGGCTGCCGGTCCTGGTGCTCTCCCAGTACGTCGAGCAGCTCTACGCCAAGGAGTTGCTCGCCGACGGCCTCGGCGCGATCGGCTACCTGCTGAAGGACCGGGTGTTCGACCCCGACCAGTTCGTGGAGACGGTCCACCGGGTGGCGGCGGGCGGCACCGCACTCGACCCGCAGGTGATCGCCATGCTGGTCGGCGGCACCGAACGGCGCAAACCGCTGGACCGGCTGACGCCGAGGGAGCGCGAGGTGCTCCAACTGATGGCGGAGGGACGTTCCAACGCCGGGATCGCCGAGCGCATGGTGATCACCGAGCGGGCGGTGAAGAAGCACACCGCCAACATCTTCCTCAAGCTCGACCTGCCGCCCTCGGAGGAGGACCACCGCCGGGTGCGGGCGGTGCTGGCCTTCCTGGAGGTCACCTCCTGACCGGCGGGCTCCGCAGGGCGCCCGGGAAGATCCTGTCGGGGCCGCATGGCATGGTTCGGCCGTGATCTGTGACGTGTGTGGACACGGGGCGCAGCCGGTACCGCTACCCGACGTCCGGATGCCGTAGGACCTACCGGTGAAGGAGCAGTGGTTCTGCTCTTGGTGCTACGCGTGGACCGAGCTGGGCCACGGCGTGGACGAGATCTCGCGGCCGCAGTACGTGTCACCGGACCGGCGCTGGGAACGGGCGGAGTCCGAGGAGCTGCCCGCCGATGTCTCCCACGCCCATGGGCACTTCGGGACGACGCTGTGCGGGATCCGGAAGGACGGCCTGTCCGCCTCGCCGTACCTATGGCTGCCGGGGAAGGCCGATGCCTGCCAGGCCTGCTGGGTGGCCGCCGTCGCCATCGACCGGCGCCGGCCGTCGGACGGGCGGGAGGTTCGAACGGAGGCAGGTGTCGCCTCCCCCCGACTCGGACTGGCCGCCCTTCCAGGGCCGCCGGCACCGCTGCGGCGCGGTCGGCGCGGTCAGATGGCGCGGCCCGCGGTGCGCAGGCGGTGGCCGGTGGCGGCGGCGCGGGGTGGGGTGGTGGTGAACAGGACGCGGAGCGGGGAGTCGGTGGAGAGGGTGGTGGCGGCCGCCGTGTCCAGGATGGCGAGGAGGAGGGTGAGTTGGTCGGGGGGCTCGTCGGCGAGGAGGGCGTCGGCGGCTGTGACGAGGACGAGGAGGCGGGTGGTGGTCTCGGCACCGGGTGGGTGGAGGACGTCGTGGAGGCACTCCTCGAACGCGTCCCAGTTGTGGCCGAAGTAGCCTGGGAAGGCGAGGGATTCGGCCCACTGCGCGAAGAGGGCGGCCCGGGTGCGGCAGCGGTCGCCGCGGACGAGGCGGAGCTGGTGGGCGCCGGCGGCGAACCCGGCCCAGGGATGGCCCGGCAGGAGGTCCCACCGGGCCGGGCCGAGGGGTTCCTCAGCAACCACTGGAGATCTCACGGAAGTTGGCGTAGTGGTCGAAGGTGTACCAGGTGCGGGCGGTGGCCTCGTCGCGGACCAGGCGCTCGGCGTCGCGGTGGGTGGTGGGCGTCGGGCGGGGGTTGACGTCGTACTCGTGGTACGGGGCGCCGGCCGGGAGGTCGCCGCTGCGGTTGCCGTAGGAGTTGCTGCCGCGGATGTACTCCGGGCCGGGGAGGCGGAAGTCGACCGGGCGCGGGTTGGTGGGCCAGCCGAGGTCGAACCAGATGTGGCAGGCGCGCTCGACCTGCGGAGGGAAGTCCTCGACGGGGAGCGGGGGCTGGATGACCGCCCGGGTGGAGACGGGGACGGACCAGGCGGGGGCGGCCGGAGCGAGGACGGGGCAGGCGAGGGCCAGGGCCAGGGCGGCCTGCGCCAGACGGCGGAGGGTCATGGGTACCCGTTTCGGTGCGGGGATGCGTGCATCGAAGGGGTACCGCAGGGGGGTTGGGCGTGCGGGCGGGCGCGCCGGGGACTGCGGGACGCCCACCCGCCCGGGTGACACCTCAGTCGAGGCAGAACTCGTTGCCCTCGATGTCCCGCATCAGGATGCAGGACTCGTTCTCCTCGTCGGCGATCAGGACCTGCACGCACGTCGCTCCGAGCGCGGTCAGCCGTTCGCGTTCGGCCTGGAGCGTGGCCAGGCGCTCCTCCCCCACGAGTCCGGTGCCGACGCGGACGTCGAGGTGGACGCGGTTCTTGACGACCTTGCCCTCGGGGACGCGCTGGAAGAGCACGCGCGGGCCCTCGCCCGTGGGGTCGGTGCAGGGGAAGTACTGGGGCTCCTTGCCGGGCGCGTCCGAGCGGTCGAAGTCGTCCCACGTGGCGAACCCGTCCGGCGGCGAGGCGACGTATCCCAGCACCTCGCACCAGAAGCGGGCGAGGAGGGTGGGCTTCGCGCAGTCGAAGGTGACCTGGAACTTCTTGACCGATGACATTCAGGCAGCGTAGCAAGCGGAAAGCGGGTGTTCGATCGGGTTTTCCGGGGGGTCAGTTGGGCTGGTCGTCGTCGTCGGCGTGGTGGTGGACCTTGAGGGCGGTGATGACGCCGGTGATGACGGTGGCGATGGCGAGGGCGAGGAGGGCAGCGAAGGCGGCGCCGATGAGGAAGCCGGTCACGTCCGGCCCGCTTCGCGGAGGAGTTCGAGGAGGTTGAGGAGGGTGGCGAGGGAGGTGTCGCCGAAGTGGACGAGGAGGCGGCCGTCGATGGTGGTGCCGTTGACGGTGGCGGAGCCCCACTGGATGCCGAAGGTCTTGCCGCGCTCGTGGAGTTCGCGGAGGAGAGCGGTGACCTCGGGCTCGGTGTAGGTGCGCAGGTACGTGTCGCTGGGGGTGATGGGGGCGTTCACGCGGCGGCGTCCAGCTCGAACCAGGTGACCTTGCCGGTGTTGGTCGGGGTGGAGCCGAAGCGGTGGGTGAGGGCGCGGACGAGGTGGAGCCCGCGCCCGGAGACCGCGAAGGGGTCGGCGGGGAGGCGGGGCTCGGGCAGGTCGGGGCTGTCGTCGCCGACCGAGACCCGCAGGGTGCGGGGGCTGAGGACGACGATGACGCGGGGCGCCTGGCAGCCGGCGTGCTTCCACGCGTTGATGTACAGCTCGTGAAGGGCGAGTTCGGCATCGGCGGTGGCGTCGGGGTGCCAGCCGGCGGAGGCGAGGAGGTTGCGCAGCTCGCTGCGGGCGGCGGACCAGTCGGGCGGGTTGAAGGCACGCATGGTGAACCCCCGTGGGGTGGTGGTGAGAGTGGGGAGGTGTCGGTCGGCGGGAACGTCGCCGTGAGCCAGGCCAGGGCGGGATTGGAGGTCACGCGTGGTTGCTCTTCGGCGCCCGGGCAGCAGGTACCTACTACCGGAGAAATGGGCATTTCTGACGATCCGTCGGGTCGATCGTGGAACGACCATAGCGCACGATCACTAAAAATTTAGTGCCGAAGTCCAAAGTTCCCCCTTGAGGGGGGCCTACGGGCGGAGGTTCGCTTCCGGTTGGACCCTCCAGTGGCCCGCGCGGCACACTGGCCACACCCGACGCCGAAAGGACACCATGCCCGGTCGCAGCAACCCGACTCTTCGCCAGCGACGGCTCGGCGCAGAGCTGCGCAAGATGCGCGAGCAGGCCGGCCTCGGCGGCACCGAACTGGGGAGACTCCTCGGCGCGAGCCCGTCGGTAGTGACGCAGATGGAGAGCGCGAAGATCGGCGCGAGCGCCGAACGCGTGCGCTCGTTCGCCGCGGTCTGCAAGTGCACCAACCAGCCCCTCATCGATGCGCTGGTCGAGATGGCTGTCGAACGCGGCAAGGGCTGGTGGGAGGAATATCAGGGAGTCCTACCGACGGACTTCCTGGAGATCGCGGAGATGGAGGCCCATGCCCACAAGCTCTACACATGGGCGACCACCTACATCCCAGGGCTGCAACAGACCGGGACCTACGCGTCGGCGGTCTTCTCCCGCATTTCCCCACCACTGCCACGCCATGACATCGATGTCAGGACCGCGTTTCGCGTACAGCGTCAGCGCGTGGTCAGGGCCCGCCGGACTCCGTACGTTTCGTTTGTCCACGAGGCGGCGCTGCGGATGCAGTTCGGAGGCCCAAGGGTGCTCGCCGACCAACTCGCAGCCTTGCTTGAAGCTTCCGAGCAGCCCAGCATGTCCGTGCGCGTGGTGCCATTCGACATGGACACCTTCCCCGGCGCTGGCGAGAACATCATGTACGCCGAAGGTCCGGTTCCAGAGCTGGACACCCTTCAGATGGACAGCGCCCAGGGCGTTCTCTTCTTCCACTCACCGGCGGATCTGGCGAACCAGCGCGCGACATTCGCGGGGTTGGACTCCACGGCTCTTTCCGAGGAGGACTCACGAGACTTCATCCGGAATATCGCAAGTGAGCTGAAGGGCAAGTATGAGTAAGTCTGCATGGCAGAAGTCCAGCTACAGCGGTGCATCGAACGAATGCATCGAGGTACGTACTGCGGACAGCCTGGTCGAACTACGTGAGTCCGACAGCGGAGGGATCATCATCCGCACCATGCCTCACAAGTTCGTCAAGTTCCTCCAGGGCGTCAAGAACGGCGAGTTCGACCACCATGCCGAGCACAAGGTCTGACTCGAACCCGCGTGTGGCTCCTCGCCTGACCGGCGAGGAGCCACACCGAATTAATCACTACATCTTTAGGCGAAGCGTGGTCAAGAGTACCGGAACGGCAGGCCGAGAGACCCAGTTCGGCGCTCACGAACGGGTGAATATGGGACCTCGTGACAGGATCGGGCGGGTCTGACCTCTTCCGAAAGGTGCCCCGCCCATGGGCTCGCAGCACTACGCCGTCATCAAGACCAACCACGGCACCATCACCGCCAAGCTCTTCCAGTTCCACACCCCTCGCACCGTGCGCAACTTCGTCGAACTCGCCGAGGGCTCACGTGAGTGGACCGATCCCTCCACCGGGGCTCCGACCTCCGCGCCCCTCTACAACGGGACGACTTTCCACCGCGTCATCGGCAACTTCATGATCCAGGGCGGTGACCCGCTCGGCGACGGCACCGGTGGGCCCGGCTACGAGTTCGCCGACGAGTTCCACCCCGAGCTCTTCTTCACCAAGCCCTACCTCCTGGCCATGGCCAACGCGGGCCCGAACACCAACGGCTCCCAGTTCTTCATCACCACCCGCGCCACCCCCCACCTCAACCGCAAGCACACCATCTTCGGCGAGGTCGCCGACCCCGACAGCCAGAAGATCGTGGACGCCATCGCCGCCACCCCGACCGGACCCGGGGACCGCCCCCTGGAGCCTGTCGTCATCGAGTCGATCACCATCGAGATTCGCTGACTCCCCCCGCGGAGTAGGAAGTCGGCCCCGCCGACTTCCTACTCCGCCCCGCCCCCGAACACCACCCGCAGGACCTCCCTCGCCAACTCCTCCACATCCGCCTCCCCCCTGCTCTCCGACAGCGCCCCGTTCAGCCACAGGCTCGCGAATCCGTGCGCCACCGACCACGCCGCGAGCGTCGTCGCCCGGTCCGCCCCTTCCCCCCGCGACAGCTTCCGCCCGCTCGCCGCCAGCACCGCCCCCGCCCGGTCCCGGGCCGCCGCCAGCTCCGGATCGTCCGCCCGGTAAAGCTCCGGCCGGAACATCACCTCGAAGTACGCCCGGTGGTCCACCGCGAACCGCACGTACGCCACCCCCGCCCCGTACGGATCCCCCGCCGCCCGCTCCAACGCCCCCGCGAACAGCTCGAACCCCTCCGCCGCCACCGCCGTGAGCACCCCCGCCTTGTCCCCGAAGTGGTGCGCCGGCGCGGCATGCGACACCCCCGCCCGACGCGCCAGCTCCCGCAGGCTCCACCCCGACGGCCCCGACTCCTCGATCGCCGCCAGCGCGGCGTCCAGCACCGCCCGCCGCAGGTTCCCGTGGTGGTAGCTCTCCGTCTTCCCCATCCCGTTTCCTCTCTTCATCTAGCCATTGACAAGATTACCCCGCCGAGCAAATCTTGTCAGTGACAAGATTGGAGAGTCCGCATGGCCCCGCTCATCGCCCTCCTCGGCGGCTTCGCCGTCCTGCGCCTGCTCGGCCTCGTCGCCGTCGACGCCCTCGACGCCTGGCAGCCCGCCGTCCGCGGCGCCCTCGCCCTGATGTTCCTCACCACCGGCGTGCCGCACTTCCTGCCCGCCTTCCGCCGCGACTTCGTCGCGATGATCCCGCCCGCCCTCCCCCGCCCCGCCCTGCTCGTCACGCTCACCGGCGTCCTCGAACTGGCCGGCGCCGTCGGCCTCCTGGTCCACCCGCTCGCCCCCTACGCCGCCGCCGGCCTCGCCCTGCTGATGCTCGCGATGTTCCCCGCCAACGTGTACGCCGCCCGCCACGGCGGCACCCTCGCCGGAAAGCCCGTCACCCCGCTGCCCGCACGCACCGCGCTCCAAGTGCTGTTCGTGGCAGCGGCGGTGGCCGCGGTCTAGCATCCGCCGACCCCCACTAGGCTCAGCGCATGCCTCACGAGTGGTCCTTCCCCGACGACCTCATCCAGCTCCGGCGGGAGTACAACGCCGCCAGACGGTCGATGTGGGCGGACGCGATGGAGTCGCCCGAGCACCGCGACACACAACTCCAGCTCGGGGCCCGCATATCGGCCCACCCCTTCTGGGCGTCCGTCCCCGAGGACCAGAGGCACCTCGCCAACCGGGCGCTCAAGCAGGTCAGCCTTCACCCGTGGCCCTGATCCGGAGGGAACTCGGCATTCTCGAATGGCCGCGGAAGTGACCTGAAGATCACAAGCACGGAAGCAGGCCATGGCAGCTCCGGACATGATCGACCGGGCAGCTCCTGGCTGGCCGAGGGCCCTGCCGACCTGCCTCGACGGCCTGGTCTTCGACCGGCTGGTGAGCGGCGGCGAGGTGCCGCGCGAGGCTGTCGAAAGGCTGGTCGCCGCCACCCTGCGCCGCGGCCCGCCGGAGCAGGAAGTCGGACCCCGCCCCGCGCAGGAACCCGAGCGGGGCCGGCAGGCGGGGGCCGACCGACAGCAGGGGGCGGGCGCGCAGGAGGGGGGGGGGGGCCGCG
>NZ_JBEOWI010000054.1:0-54366 GCF_040296005.1 Kitasatospora sp. NPDC002551
GCCGTCCCCGCCGACCGGGCGGCGGCCGTGCAGCGGCTGCGCGCCGAGGCCCAGCAGCTGGGCGCCGCCGACCCGGCGGTCGCCGCGTTCCGGGCGGCCGGGCTGCCGGCGGTCGCCAACCCGGTCCCGGCCCTCGAACAACTGCCGTCGCTGCCCGCCGAGTTGTACACCGTGATCACCCTGCCCGGGCAGCTCGGCACCGACCTGCTCGCGGGCCGGGCCGAGGCGGTCGCCAGGCTCCGCCGGCTGGTCGGCCTGCTGCGCGACCAGTGGCTGGTCTCCGCCCTGCCGGTGGTGCTCGCCCCGGCCGGCGGGGTCCGCACCCTGGCCCTGGTGCTCGGCGCCGTCCCGCTGCCGCAGGTCGGCACCAACCTCAACCGCCGCCGCGGGGTGGGCTTCCGCTGGCAGACCGTGCCGCTGCGCGGCTCGCTGACCCTGTCCGCCACCACCGGCCCCGGCACCACGGTGCGCACCGCCGACGGCGGCGCCGGCGTCGTGGTCGCCCTCGGCTACGCCCGCCGACGGCGCACCGACCCCTACGAGTTCAGCGTCGACCTGCCCGGCGGCACCCTCGGCCACCGCGAGTACGAGGCGCTGATGAACCTGCTCGACCGGGTCCACCCGGCCGGCATCGCGGTCGACACCTCGCCGATCCGGCGCGGCCGGGTCGTGCTGGGCAGCGGCCCCGACCCGACCCCGCTGAGCCCCGAACAGTCCCGGCTCTACCGGGACTACCGCCCCGGCCGGGGCCGCCTCGCCGACCGGGTCTTCAAACCGATCACCGCGGGACTCCAGGTCGGCGTGCGCGCCACCGTCCGCGTCGACACCTACCTCAAGCCTCGCCAGGGGGAGAAGCCGTGACCCAGCCCGTCCCGCCGATGCAGCGGCCCCGCTACTTCGACTACCAGTTCCTGCGCGCCGACGACTTCGACACCGAGCAGCGCTACCACCGCTCCCGCCGCGAGCTGCTCACCGCGCTGTTCTACAGCCCGGGCGTGGTCACCGGCCTCACCGTCACCTGCACCGACGCCGGCGTCACCGTCGCCGCCGGGCACGCCGTCGACCGGCAGGGCCGGCTGATCGTCCTGCCGGCCGCCGCGCAGGTCCCGGTGCCGGGCGCGGGCGACCTCACGCTGCTGGTCACCGTCCGCTACAGCGAGCGGGCCACCGACCCGAGCGACGAGACCGGCGTGCCCGGCGAGACCCGGTGGACGGAGGAGCCCAAGGTCGAACTGACCGGCGCCGCCGGAGCGGACCAGATCGTGCTCGGCACCTTCCGCCGGGCGGCCGGCAAGGGCACGGTCAGCGCCACCGGCCGGGTCGCGGCCGGCCTGGTGATCCCCGGCCAGTACACCGTGAAGGGCACGCTGACGGCGGAGGGCGACATCACCGGCGCCAACCTGGCCGGCAAGGACGTCCGGGCCACCGGCGCGATCGTCCCCTCGGTCGGCGGCACCGCCGCCAACGGCATCATGTTCCCCCGCGACCCGGGCGGCGGCACCGGTGACGAGGCGTTCCTGCGGTACTTCCCCTACAACGGGGAGAACACCCAGCTGGTGCTCGGCAACGGCAACGACCCCGACGACCTGATCGACTTCTTCCAGGCGGCCAGGACCCGCCTGCGGATCGGCGGCGGCATGCTGCACACGGGCAAGCTGGACGGCAACACCGCCGTGCAGGGCGAGGTCCTCGGCGCGCTCGGCTTCCACGGCAGCGGCGTCCAGCACGCCCAGTTCTCCTTCCGGGCCGGCCGCGGCTTCGAGTTCGTCGACCGCAGCGCCGACTGGCCGTCCCTGGACTACGCCGCCGACAGCAAGCCCTACGCCGACGTCTACGCCCGCAACCTCGCCGTCAACGACGTCACCGCCCGCAACCTCGCCGTCAACGACGTCCGCGCCACCGGCGACGTGTACGTGGGCCGGGACAAGACCCTGGTCGGCAGCGGCAACCTGCACCTCGCCGGGCCCGGCAAGACGGTCGTCAGCAACCAGTACTTCGGCAGCAGCGGCCTGCTGCACGTCCAGGGAGGCCTGTCGGTCGGCGACTACGAGCCGGCGCTCAACCGGGTCACCGCCTGGGACGCCAACTTCGGGGGCGGCATCTACCTCGGCGGCACGATCGGCGACCTCGGCAGCGCCGCCGTCCGGATGTACAACAACGGCGACATCCGCTGCACCGGGATCGTCTACGCCAAGGAGAAGAAGTTCCTCATCGACCACCCGCTCGCCCCCGAGGAGAAGTACCTCCTGCACACCGCGCTGGAGGGGCCCGAGAACGGCGTCTACCAGCGCGGCGAGGGCCGGCTCGCCGACGGCCGGGCCGTGGTCGAACTCCCGGACTACTTCGAGGCGTTGACCCTGGCCGAGGGCCGCACGGTGCAGCTCACCCCGGTCTTCGAGGACGACGACGAGCCGCTCTGCGCGCTGGCCGCCTCCCGGGTGCGGGACGGGCGCTTCACCGTCCGCACGGTCGACGGCTCCAAGGCCTCGCACGCCTTCTGCTGGGAGGTCAAGGCCGTGCGCGCCGACATCGAGCGGCTGGAGCCGGAGGCCGACAAGGCCGCGTTCGACCGCCGGCACGAGGCCGCGGCGGCGCCCTCCGGGGAGCCGGCATGAGCGCCGCCCCCGGAGCGGGCTCCGTCACCGCCACCCCCGGCACCACCCCGGCCAACGGCACCTGGGCCGCCGTCAAGGTCACCACCGAGGCGGCGTCCAGGCTGCGGGTGGACGGCACGGCGCCGCTGCTCGCGGCGAGCGGCGCCTTCCACTTCACCTCCAACAGCGGCGCGCTGGACAGCACCGTCGCCCTCGCCGCCGCCGACACCCGGCTGCGCTGCGACGGCCGGCCGGTGCTGCTGGCCGGCGACGCCAGGTCCGACACGTACGGCAACACCCTCACCGCGGCCTCGCCCGGCCGCCTGCGGACGGAGCGGCGTCCGGCATGATCCCCCAGGTCACCGTGCCGGTCCGGCTGCGCCTCGACGCGACGGCCGCGGCCGAGGGCTCCTACCGCCCCCGGCTGCGGGCCGCGCTCGTCCGGGCGCTGGCCCGGGCCACCGCCACCGCGCCGGTCGGGACGGCGGCGGCGCCCTCCTTCCGCTGGTCCGGACCCGGCACGGCCGGGCTGCCGGCCGGCGTCCGCGCCCGCGTGGAGCGGGAAGTCAGCGCGCTGATCGAGGAGTTGACGGCGCCGGCCGCCCTGCCGGCCGCGGCCGCACCGGTCGCCGGGGGCACCTCGGCGGACCCGGCGGCGGACCGGGCGGCGGACCGGCCCGGTGCCCTCCCGCGCGGCTTCAGCCTGCGCCCCAACTCCGCGTACGACCTCGCCGAGGAGGGCCGCCCCGCCCTCTGGCTCACCGAGTCGATGAGCGTCCGCGAGGCGGCCCGCCGCCTCTACGGCCGCCCGGACGACTGGCGGCTGCTCGTCTACTGGTACAACCGCGACCTCTGGGCCGCCGAACACGACCTCTCCCGCCGCCCGCCGGAGGTCGCCGACCGCCCGCTGCCGGCCGGCGCACGCCTGCGCGTCGAGCCGGGCCTGCTGCCCGCGCCGCTGCGCGCCGGGGTGCTCGCCGCCGCGGCCCTGCGCGAGGCCGGCGAACTCGACCACACCGGCGGCGTCCGGCTGGTGGTCGAGGGTTCCGGCGGGTCCGGCGGCGGCCCGGTCCCGCGCGGCAGCACCGTGCGGATCGGCCTGCGGCTGCCCGAGGACGCCTACCCCGTCCGGGCCGAGTGGCGGCTGCGCCCCGACCCGGCCTACCGGGCGCTCGGCGGCGGCCTGGTCGACGCGGTCCGCACCGGACCCTCCGGCGACCTCACCGGCCCGCGGAACACCGAACCCCACCGGTGGGACCTGCCCGCCGACACCACCGGTGTGCACGTCGTCTCCTGCCGGCTCTTCCGGGACGGCGAGTTCTGGCAGGAGGTCTGGACCTCCCTGCTGGTGCTGGACCCCGGGGACCTCGCCCGGATCGTGCTGCGCTCCGGCGCCGCCGCCCCGCCCGGCCTGGCCGCGCTCCGCGCCGCGCTGCAGTCCGCGTACGACGAGCGGATGCGCGTCCTCGCCGGGCCCCGGGAGAAGAACGGCCCGGGGCCCTACCTGGCCGCCGAACCGCAGGGCCCGGCGACGCCGGGCAGCGAGGTGCGCTACCAGCTGCTCTGGACCGACCACCCGGGGGAGGAGGTGCGGCTGCGCTGGCAGGTCCGCGCCCTGGACCCGCCGCCGCCCGGGGAGGTGCGCAGCCCGCTCGGCCGGGGCGAGGCGGCCGTCTCCCCGGGCCTGCTCAGGCCCGGGATCCCGACCGGACGGCTCGCACCGGGCCGGGCCTTCAACGACTTCTGGCAGGTCCGCTGGGCCGACCTGCCCGGCCGCTACGAGATCGGCTGCGAGCTGACCTGGAGCCAGGGCTCGCACCGGGTGGTGCTGGAGCAGCGGGTCGCGGTCGAGCCCGGCAGCCGCCCGGGGGCCGCGCCGGAGAGCCCGCGCGCCGCCCGGCAGCGGCTGACCGAGGACCTCGCCCTCGTCGACCGCACCCTCGCCCGCGGTGAGGCGGTGCCGCTGCGCGCCGCCTGGGTGGCGGGCGAGGGCGAGCCGACGGCCGTCCCGCTCCAGCTGTACGTCACCACCGCCCCCGACGCCCCGGCCGCCGGGGTTCACCTGCGGATCTGGGACCTCTCGCCCTCCGGGCGCCGCCGGTACTACGAGGGCGGCGGCGACACCCCGCAGGAGGCGCTGGACCGGGCGCTCGCCGACCTCGCCCGGGTGCCCTACCCGAAGGGCGCCGTGCTCGCCGAGACCGACGGCTTCACCCTCGCCGGGCAGGCGTTCCCGGCCCGCGCCGTCGCGCTGCGCTGCTCCGGGGACATCCCGCTCGCGTCCTTCCTGTCCTCCGCCTCGACCTTCCTGTTCGTCGGCGGCGCCGTGCTGTCGATCGCCGGCGCCCCGTACGCCGGCGCCCCGCTGATCGCGCTGTCGCAGGTCGGCGGGGCCGCGGCGGCCGTCGTGCGGCTGCGCGACCGGGCGCTCTCCGGGGAGCTGCACGCGGACCAGCAGACCCTGCTGGACGCGCTGGACCTCGGCGGCAACCTCACCGGGGCGGTCGGCAGGGGGGCCCAGGTCCTGCGGATCACCAGGGGAGCCGGGGCGCTGGCCTTCGTCGCCCGGGTGGACGGCGCCCTCGGTACCACCCAACTGGTGGTCGCCGACGTGGACCTGGCGCTGCGGCTGGACGCGGCGGTGGCGCGCGGCGAGCAGCGGGAGGTCCTCGGCGTGCTGGGGGAGGCGGCCGCGTCGGGCGCCCTGCTGAAGCTGGGCGCGTCGGCCGAGGGCGCCGCGCTGGACGGCGGCGGCGCCGCCACCGGCTCCCCGGTGGTGCTGCGGCAGGCCACCCCCGACCCCCGCTTCGTCGCGGCGCTGCCGGCCGAACTGCGGGACGGCGTCGAGGTGTTGGAGGGCGGCGGGCGCACCGTCCGGGTCCACTACGAGTACGACGCCCTGGGCCGCGCTAGGGTGCGGATCGCCGCCGGCCCGGACGCCACCCCCGAGGACGCCGCGGCCCACCTGGCCACGATCCGCGAGGTGCGGAAGTACCAGGGCCTGTCCGGCGGGACGGCGATCGTCATCGAGCAGGTCAGGGCCCTGATCACCGGCGAGTTCGTGCCGGAGCCGGGCACCCGGGCCTGGGACGCCAGGGAGGAGATCAGGAAGCTGACCCCGATGATCGCCGCCGAACGGGACCCGGTCAGGGCCGCCCACCTGCGACGCCAACTCGCCCGGCACGAGAGCGTCCTGGCCGCCCGGAGCACCGGGCAGGGCGGCGTGATCGCCGCCGAGGACCGGCCCGGCCGCAAGCGCGGCGAGGGCCCGGTGCGGCTCTACTCGTCCGAGGGCCAGGCGCTGGCGGTGGCGCGCAAGCAGCGGGTCGACCAGGCCCTCGGCCGTTCGCGGGCCGCGGGCACGGAGCACTTCGCGGACGCGGACGCGGCCCGCCGGGCCCTTGAGGCCCATGCCGCGGCCCGGCCGCCGCGCCCCGCCGCGCTGGCGGAACGGATCACGCAGATCGGCAGGCTCGCACCGGAGGACCGCTTCGAGGCACTCGACGCACTGTCGGCGGAGGGAGGCCGTTCGGCCGGGGAGGTGACGTACCTGGAGTGGCTGGGACGTTCCTGGCGGCTGCGGCAGGCGGTCGACGAGGCGGAGGGCGCGGCGCGGTCCGCCGCGGCGGAACAGGTCAACCTGCGGACGGTGAGCGAGGCCCTCGCCGACGAGGTGCGGGAGAAGAGCCGGTCACTGATCGACGTGATGCGCAAGGAGGGACGGAACTACCGTGACCGGAGCCGGACCTCGTTCGACGAGGTGATGGGCGAGAAGGCCTGGAAGCGCCTGGTCGACCGGGAGGTCGAGGCGAAGAAGCCACGGCCCGGGCTGGCCACCGACCACCTCGTCGCCCTCGACCGGATCACCAAGCTGGACGAACTCGTCCCGCTGCTGCGCCTGTACGCCGAGGCCGCGCCCGCCGTCCAGGAGGAGCTGTACCGGGCGCTGCAGGCCCTCGGAGACCACAAGGACAACCTGCGCCGGATGGGCCACTCCGCCAACAGCAGCAAGAACAACCGCAGCTGGCACGAGATCACCTACGACGAGGCGGCCCGTTTCGGCTACACCACGCGCCAGGTGGACGAGATCCGGGTGGCGGAGGACAAGGCACTGGCGGCGCTGCTGCGGCGGATCGAGGAGCTGCGGACGCACTACACGCCCCTGGTGCGCGGGGACGCCGCCGGGCGCTGAGCCCGGCCCGCTGCACGCGCTCTGCACGCGCTCTGCACGGCCCGGGCGGCACGCTCGGCGGAGCACGGACGCGGGCCGGGGGACGGCCGCGCGGCACGGAACGAAGGGGGAAGTACCGCGATGAAGTTCGTCAGTCGCGCCGAGTGGGGCGCCCGGGCGGCCCGCAACGGCCACCCGGCGGTGCCGGCCAACCGGGGCGTCAAGGTCCACTACCTGGGCGGCCCGTACAGCGCCGACGAGCACGGCACCTGCGCGGGGTACATGCGCAAGGTCCAGAACAGCCACATGGACGGCAACGGCTGGTCGGACTTCGCGTACAACCTCGCCGTCTGCGAGCACGGCTGGGTCTTCGAGGGCCGCGGCCGGAACGCGCAGAACGCGGCCAACGGCAACACCGCGCTCAACCGCGACCACTTCGCGGTGCTCGCCTTCGTCGGCGACAGCGGCCACACCGGCCCGACCGCCGACCAGGTCGCCGGACTGCGCGACGCCATCGCCTACCTGCGCGCCAACGGCGCCGGCCGGGAGATCCGCGGCCACCGGGACGGCTACGCCACCGACTGCCCGGGGGCGCCGCTCTACCACCTGGTCACCTCCGGCGCGCTGGAGCCGGGCGCGGGCCCCGGTGCGGGCACCGGCACGCCCGGCGAGGGCGGCTGGGCGCCGTTCCCGGGAGCGGAGTGGTTCCGCACCGGCCCGCGCAGCCCGCTGATCACCGCGATGGGCCGCCGCCTGGTGGAGGAGGGCTGCGGCGCCTACCAGCGGGGTCCGGGCCCCCAGTGGAGCGAGGCCGACCGCCAGAGCTACGCCCGCTGGCAGCGCAAGCTCGGCTACGCCGGCACCGACGCCGACGGCTGGCCCGGCGCCTCCTCCTGGGCGCGCCTGCACGTCCCGAAGTCCTGATCTCCCACCGCCCGTTCGGGCCGGAACGCCCGCCGCCCGCACCCGGGGCGGCGGGCGTTCCGCCGTACGGACCCTAGTCCTCCGGGAGGTGGGCGAGCATGCGCTCCATGCCGCCGATCCAGTTGGCCCGCAGGGCGGTGATGGCGCCCGGCAGGTCGTCCTCCAGGAGGCGGCGGGCGATCTCGCAGTGCTCCTCCGACTCGCGGGCCACCGGCTCGTCCTCGGCGACGACCAGGTTCTCGTAGCGCCGCATCCCGGCCTTGACCCGGGTGAGCAGGTCCAGCAGGCGTTCGTTGGCGC
Organism: Kitasatospora sp. NPDC002551; assembly: GCF_040296005.1. Classification (NCBI taxonomy): domain Bacteria; kingdom Bacillati; phylum Actinomycetota; class Actinomycetes; order Kitasatosporales; family Streptomycetaceae; genus Kitasatospora; species Kitasatospora sp. NPDC002551. The sequence continues at coordinate 7,990 of NZ_JBEOWI010000054.1, forward strand.
AGCCGCTGAGCAGCAGGCCGTGCCACTCGTCGTCGCGCCGGTCGACCGTGGCGTGCTCGGCCACCTGGTCGGGGAAGCCCTGGGCGAGGTCCAGCAGCCGGGGCGCGATGGTCCGCAGGTGGTCCGGGTCGGAGGACTCCAGCGCCAGCGCCTCCAGGGCCGCCACGATGGCGACCAGTTCGCGGAACTCCTTGCGGCTGACCGGCGCGAAGCGGAAGCCGCGCCCCTGGCTGCTCTCCAGCACGCCCTCGCCCGCAAGCGCGATCAGCGCCTCGCGCAGCGGGGTGCGGCTGACGCCGAGTTCGGCGGCCAGCACGGCCTCGTTGACATCGGTTCCCGCCGCGAACTCGCCGCGGGTGAGCCGGTCCATCAGCTCGTCACGGATCTGCTCGCGCAGCGGACGGCGTTCGATCGCCATCGCGTCCCCCAACCTCCGGATTCGAAGCACACCTCTTGACCCGCCCCAGTGTACTGCACTATGCATTTTGAATACAAAATGCGGGACGACGCGGAACGGGGTCTCCACGACCCCGGGGGAGAGGCGCAGCATGGGCCTGACACGGGTGCCGGGTCTGCTGTTCGGCGGTGACTACAACCCCGAGCAGTGGCCCGAGGAGGTGTGGCGGGAGGACGTCCGGCTGATGGCCGAGGCCGGCGTCAACCTGGTCACGGTCGCGGTGTTCTCCTGGTCCCGGCTCGAACCGGCGCCGGGGAGCTACGAGTTCGGCTGGCTGGACCGGGTGCTGGACCTGCTCCACGCGCACGGCATCGCCGTCGACCTCGCCACCGCGACCGCGACCCCGCCGCCCTGGCTGGTCCGCGACCACCCGGAGGTCCGGCCGGTCGACGCCGCCGGCACCCGGCTGGAGTTCGGCTCGCGCCAGGGCTACTGCCCCTCCTCCCCGGTGTTCCGCGCGGCCACCGTCCGGCTGGCCCGCGCGATGGCCGAGCGCTACCGGGCGCACCCGGCGCTGGCGATGTGGCACGTGAGCAACGAGTACGCCGACCACACCGCCGAGTGCTTCTGCGAGGAGTCCGCCCGGGACTTCCGCCGCTGGCTCCAGGAGCGCCACCACTCCCTGGACGGCCTCAACGCCGCCTGGGGGACGTCCTGCTGGGGCCAGCACTACACCGACTGGACGCAGGTGGAGCCGCCCCGCAAGGCGCCGGGGCCGGTCAACCCGGCCCAGCTGCTGGACTGGCGGCGGTTCTCCAGCGACGCGCTGCTCGCCTGCTTCGAGGCCGAGCGCGCCGTCCTCAAGGAGCTCACCCCGGACGTCCCGGTGACCACCAACTTCATGAGCGTCCTGCGCGACCTCGACTACTGGACCTGGGCCGCGGCCGAGGACGTCGTCAGCGACGACGCCTACCCGGACCCGGCCGACCCGCGCGCCGCGGTGAAGGCCGCGCTCAGCTACGACCTGATGCGCTCGCTCAAGCGCGGGCCCTGGCTGCTGCTGGAGTCGGCGCCGAGCGCGGTCAGCTGGCGCGCGGTCAACGTCCCCAAGGACCCGGGCGTGATGCGGCTGCACGGCCTGCAGGCCCTCGCCCACGGCTCGGACGGCGTGATGTTCTTCCAGTGGCGCCAGGCCAGGTACGGCCCGGAGAAGTTCCACTCGGCGATGCTCCCGCACGGCGGCACCGGGACCCGCCAGTGGCGCGAGACGCTCGCGCTCGGCGCGGACCTGCGGCGGCTGGCCGAGGTGGCCGGCACCACCACCCGGGCCGAGGTCGCGCTGCTGCTCGACTGGGACAGCTGGTGGGGGCTGGAGGCCCCCGAGTCGATGCCCTCCGACCGGCTGCGGCTGCACGAGCTGCTGCTCTCCTGGTACGCGCCGCTGCACGCCCGGGGCATCGCCGTCGACCTGGCCCCGCCGGGGCGCGACCTGTCCGGCTACCGGCTGGTGATCGCCCCCAACCTCTACCTGTGCACCGCCGAGCACGCCGCCGCGCTGGCCGCCTTCGGCGGGCAGTTGGTGGTCGGCCCGTTCAGCGGGGTGGTCGACCCCGACGACCAGGTCCACGACGGCGGCGCGCCCGGGCCGCTGCGCGAGCTGCTCGGGGTGCGCGTCGAGGAGTGGCGCCCGCTGCCGGACGGCGTCACCCAGGAGATCGTCACGGCGGACGGCACCCGGCTGCTCGCCCGCACCTGGACCGAGTGGCTCTCCACGGACGAGGCGGACGTGCTGGCCCGCTACCGGGGCGGTCCGCTGGACGGCCGCCCGGCCGTCACCCGGTGCGGCGCCGCCACCTACCTGTCCTGCCTGCCCGAGGACGTGACCCCGCTGCTGGACGGGCTGCTGTCCGCCGCCGGCGTCACCGGGGCGCACCTGCCCGCGGGCGTCACCGGGCCGCACCTGCCGGCCGGCGTCGAGGCCTGCCGCCGCGGCCCCTACCTCTTCCTGCTCAACCACGGGACCGAGCCGGCCACCGTGTCCCTGCCCGAAGCCGGGACCGACCTGCTGACCGGCCGTCCGCTGCCCGGCGGCCCCGTGACCGTCGGACCACGCGACGCCGTGGTCCTCAAACCCCGACCGACGACGCCCTGAGGAGTGTTCGTGGCCCACCCCTACATCCCCAACGCGGGGCCCGAGACGCGGGCGGCGATGCTCGCCGAGATCGGCGCCCCCGACGTCGCGGAGTTCTACCGCGACATCCCCGCCGACCTGCGGCTGGACCGCCCGCTGGAACTGCCCGCGCCGTTCGCCGACGAGCACGGCCTGACCCGGCACGTGCGCGGCCTGCTGGCCCGCAACACCGACCCCGCCGCGCTGCTGAGCTTCCTCGGCCACGGCTGCTACCCGCACTACGTCCCGGCGGTCTGCGACGAGGTCAACGGCCGCGGCGAGTTCCTCACCGCCTACGCCGGCGAGCCCTACGAGGACCACGGCCGCTTCCAGGCCCTCTTCGAGTACGTCTCGATGATGGCCGAGCTGCTGGAGATGGACGTCGTCAACGTGCCCACCTACGACGGCTACCAGGCGGCCGGCACGGCGCTGCGGATGGCCGCGCGCCGCACCGGCCGGGCCCGGGTGATGGTCAGCGGCGCGCTCGCGGCCGACAAGCTGGCCAAGATCCGCGACTACCTCGCCCCGGACGTCGAGGTGCTGCTCGCCCCGGTGGCGGACTCCGGCGAGATGGGCGAGGTCCGCCTCGACGACACCTTCGCCGCCCTCTACCTGGAGACGCCCACCGTGCACGGCGTCGTGGAGACCCGCGGCCGCGAACTCGCCGAACTGGCGCACGGCGTGGGAGCCCTGCTGGTGGTCGGCACCGACCCGGTCTCGCTCGGCGTGCTCGCCCCGCCCGCCTCCTGGGGCGCCGACCTGGTCTGCGGGGACATCCAGTCGCTCGGCATGCACCCGCAGTACGGCGGCGGGCAGGCCGGCTTCATCGCGAGCCACGACGACGAGCGGATGGTCGCCGAGTTCCCCTCCCGGCTGTTCGGCATCGCCCCGACCGCCGTCCCCGGCGAGTACGGCTTCGGCGACGTCTTCTACGACCGCACCTCCTTCGCGGTGCGCGAGGAGGGCAAGGAGTGGGTGGGCACCGCGGCCGCCCTGTGGGGCATCACCGCCGGCGTCTACCTCGCGCTGATGGGCCCGCAGGGGCTGCGCGAGCTCGGGGAGACGGTCCTCGCCCGCACCCGGTACGCGATGGGCGCGCTGGCCGCCGCCGGGGCCGTGGTGCGCCACCAGGAGTCCGTGCACTTCCGGGAGTTCGCCGTCGAGGTGCCGGACGCCGACGCGCTGCTCGCCGCCCTGCTGGAGCGCGGCATCCTCGGCGGGGTGCGGCTCGGGCCCCGGGAGGTGCTGGTCTGCGTCACCGAACAGCACTCCATCGCCGACATCGACACCCTCGCCGCGGCCGTCGGGGACGTCCTCGCCGCCGCCCCCTCCGCCCCCGCCGCCCCCGCCGCTCCTGGAGACGCCAAGTGAGCTCGCACGACGCACCCGAGCCGTTCGCCACCCTGCCGGTGGCGCCCAAGCCCGCCCTGCGCCGCTTCCACCAGGCCCGCTGGGACGAGGAGATCGTCTTCGAGCTGTCCCGGCCCGGCCGGCGCGGCGTGGGCGTGCCCGCCCCGGACGCGCCCCTGGTCGAACTGCCCGAGGCGGTCGCCCGCCGCACCCCGCCCGCGCTGCCCGAGCTCTCCCAGAACCAGGTGGTCCGGCACTACCTGCGGCTCTCCCAGGAGACCCTCGGCGCCGACTTCAACATCGACGTCGGCCAGGGCACCTGCACCATGAAGTACAGCCCCAAGGTCAACGACTCCTTCGCCCGCGACCCCCGGGTGGCCGCCCTGCACCCGCTGCAGCCCGAGTCCACCGTGCAGGGCGTGCTGGAGATCTACTGGCGGCTGGAGCAGATCCTCAAGGAGATCTCCGGCATGGCCCGGGTCTCCCTGCAGCCCGGCGCCGGCTCCGCCGCGATCTACGCCAACATCGCGATGATCCGCGCCTACCACGCCGCCCGCGGCGAGGGGCACCGGCGCGACCAGGTGATCACCACGATGTTCTCGCACCCCTCGAACGCGGCCTGCGCCAAGGTCGCCGGGTACGAGGTGATCACCCTGATGCCGGACGCCGACGGCAACCCGGACATCGAGGCGCTGCGCGCCGCCGTCGGCCCGCGCACCGCCGCCCTGCTGATCACCAACCCGGAGGACACCGGGATCTTCAACCCGCGGATCCGCGAGTTCGTCGAGCTGGTGCACGCGGCCGGCGGCCTGGCCTGCTACGACCAGGCCAACGCCAACGGCATCCTCGGCATCACCCGGGCCCGGGACGCCGGCTTCGACCTGTGCCACTTCAACCTGCACAAGACCTTCTCCACCCCGCACGCCTGCGGCGGCCCGGCGGCCGGCGCGTGCGGCGTCTCCGAGGCACTGGTGCCGTTCCTGCCCGGCCCGGTGGTCGACCGGGTCGCCGGCGACCGGGCGGGCGGGTCCTTCACGCTCACCGCCCCCGAGCGCTCGGTCGGCAAGATCCGGCCCTTCCTCGGGGTGACCCCCAACGTGGTGCGCGCCTACGCCTGGGTGATGGCGCTCGGGGCCGAGGGCCTGCGCGAGGTCGCCGAGACGGCCGTGCTCAACAACAACTACCTGCTGGCCAGGGTCGCCCGGATCCCCGGTGCCTCGGTGCCCTGGGCCGAGCGCCGGCGGGTCGAGCAGGTCCGCTACTCCTGGCAGCAGCTCGCCGAGGAGACCGGTGTGCACTCGGAGGAGATCGGCATCCGGGCGGCGGACTTCGGCGTGCACTACTGGACCAGCCACCACCCGTACGTGGTGCCCGAGCCGTTCACCCTGGAGCCGACCGAGTCCTACTCCCGGGAGGACCTCGACGAGTACGCGGCGATCCTCGCGCACGTCGCCGACGAGGCCCGCAAGGACCCGGAGTTCGTCCGGGGCGCGCCCTACCGGCAGACCGTCCACAAGACCGACCCGGTCACGCTGGACGACCCGGCCCAGTGGTCGCCCAGCTGGCGCGCCTACCTGCGCAAGCACGGCGCGAAGCGGCCGGGATGATCGTCGGCCTGATCGTGAACCCCGTCGCGGGCCTCGGCGGCGAGGTCGCCCTCAAGGGCAGCGACGGGGCCGACGTCCAGGCCAGGGCGCTCGCGCTGGGCGCCGTCCCCCGGGCGCGGGCCCGGGCCGCCGCCGCGCTGCGGGCCCTGCGCCTGCGGCGCCCGGACGCGGTGGTGCGCACCGTGGCCGGGCCGATGGGGGAGGACAGCGCGCTCGCGGCGGGTGTGCGCCACGAGGTCGTCCACCGCCCGGCGGGCCCGGCCACCGGCGCGGCCGACACCCGGGCGGCGGTGGCGGCGCTCGCGGACGTGGACCTGCTGCTGTTCGCGGGCGGCGACGGGACGGCGCGCGACGTCCTGGACGCCGGGCCGCGCCCGCCGGTGCTCGGCGTGCCGGCCGGGGTGAAGGTCTACTCGGGCTGCTTCGCGGTCAGCCCGGCCGCGGCCGGCGCGGGCGCCGCCGCCTTCGACGGGCGCACCGCCGAGGCCGAGGTGGTCGACCTCGACGAGGAGGCGCACCGGGCGGGCGGCGTCGGCGCCCGGCTGTACGGGACCGTGCGGGTGCCGGCCGCCCGGGCCCGGCTGAGCGGGCGCAAGACCGGCTCCTCGGCGGCGCCGCCGGGCTCGGCGGAGTCCATCGCCCGGGCGGTGGTGGCGGCCATGCGGCCCGGCACCGCGTACGCGCTCGGGCCCGGCGCGACCACGCTCGCCGTGGGGCGGGCGCTCGGCCTGGAACTGACGCCGCTGGGCGTGGACGTCGTGCGGGACGGCGCCGTGCTCGACCGCGACGTGACGGAGCAGCGGCTGCTCACCCTTGCCATGTCACAGGTGACGCATGGCGTGCTGTCGGTGATCGGCGGCCAGGGCTTCGTCGTCGGGCGCGGCAACCAGCAGTTCAGCCCCCGGGTGCTGGACGCGCTCGCCGGGATCGTCGTGCTCGCCACCCAGCAGAAGCTCGCCGCGCTCGGCGGGCGGCCGCTGCTGGTGGACACCGGCGACCCGCTGGCCGACGCCGCGCTCGCCGGCCACGTCCGGGTGGTCACCGGACACCGTGAATCCGTGCTGTACCGCATCCAGTCGGCGAGTGAGGAGCTCCCATGAACAACCCCACCGGAACCCTGCGCAACAAGGTCGCCATCGTGACCGGCGGTGCCTCCGGCATCGGCCGGGCCACCGCCAGGCTGTTCGCCGCCGAGGGCGCCGCCGTGGTCGTCGCCGACCTCGCGGACGCGGGCGAGGTCGTCCGCGAGATCGAGGCGGCGGGCGGCCGGGCCGTCGCGGTGCGCGCCGACGTCTCCTCGGAGACCGACTGCGAGCGGGTCGTCACCATCGCCGTGGAGACCTACGGCGCCCTGCACGTGCTGTTCAACAACGCCGGGATCATCCGCCGCCAGACGGCGCTGGAGATCTCCGCCGACGACTGGGACCGGGTGATGGCGGTCAACGTCCGCTCCGTCTACCTGATGTGCCGCTTCGCCGTGCCGGCGATGACGCAGGGCGGCTCGATCATCAACACCGGCTCCGGCTGGGGGCTGAAGGGCGGCGCCAACGCGCTCTCCTACTGCGCCTCCAAGGCCGCGGTCGTCAACATGACGCGCGCCCTGGCGATCGACCACGCCGCCGCCGGGATCCGGGTCAACTCGGTCAACCCGGGCGACACCATGACGCCGATGCTCCGCGACGAGGCGCGCCAGCTCCAGGAGGAGTGGGCGGCCTTCGAGAAGGACGCCGCCGACCGGCCGATGGGCCGGGCCGGTGCGCCGGAGGAGATCGCCGCCGCCGTGCTGTTCCTGGCCGGGGACGCCAGCAGCTACATGACCGGCTCGGCGCTCGTCGTCGACGGCGGCGGCCTCGCCTGACCCCACCCCCGCACGTCTGACCCCACCCCCGCACGTCCCACCCCACCCGTACCACCCACCTCATCCCCTCACGAAAGCCCAGGAGGCATCCGATGTCCGCTTTCAGGAGAAGAACAGCCCTGGTCGCCGCCGCGCTGGCACTGGCCACCACCGTCTCCGCGTGCAGCGGCACCAACGGCGCGGGCGGCGCCGGCGGCGGTGACAAGGCCGACGGCGGCAAGGTCACCCTGCGCTGGTCGACCTGGGGCTCGGCCGAGGACACGGCGGTCTTCAAGGCCTTCACCGACGAGTTCGCCAAGAACCACCCCGAGATCACCCTCAAGCTGGAGCAGGTCGCCTCCTACGACGACTACCAGCCCAAGCTGCTCACCCAGCTCACTTCGAAGACCGCCCCCGACGTCTTCTACGTCGGCGACGACTACATCGGCAAGCTCGTCGCCGACGGCGTGCTCTCCCCGCTCGACGACAGGCTCGCCGGGCCGGACAGCCGCAGCAGGCCCGCCGACTTCTTCGAGGGCATCTACGGCGGTGCCAAGAAGGACGGCGTCACCTACGGCGTCCCCAACGACACCAACCCCGAGGTGCTCTGGTTCGACAAGAAGGCCCTGGCCGCCGCCGGCATCACCGAGGACCCGGCCGCGCTCAACGAGGCCGGCCAGTGGACCATGGCCAAGTACCTGGAGATGAACGCCAAGCTCAAGGCCGCCGGCCTGACCGGCTCGATCTTCTGGAACTGGTACGGCGCCAACTACAGCGTGGTCAACGGCTTCGGCGGCAAGGTCTGGGACGGCGGGAAGTTCGTCGCGACCACCGACCCGAAGACCCGCCAGGCGCTCAAGACCCTCGCCGACGGCTACCGGGACAAGACCTTCGCCTCCGCCGACCTGCTGCCCGAGGGCAACGGCGCGGCCACCCAGTTCGTCAAGCACAAGGCCGGCTTCTACGCCGGCGGCCGCTGGGTGATCGAGGGCATCGACAAGGGCGGCGACCGCGCGAACTACGACATCGTGCCGTTCCCGTCCGAGTCCGGGCAGCCGATCCCGGGCGCCGTCGCCGCCTCCTACCTGGCCATCAACAAGGACAGCAAGCACCAGAAGGAGGCCTTCACCTTCCTGACCGAGTTCGTCAGCAAGGAGGGCCAGCAGCTGCGGCTCAAGGGCGGCAGCGGCGTGCCGTCCGTGCGGGGCGCCGAGAACCTGGTGACCGACGCCAACTACCCGCCGCACGCCAGGACCTTCCTGGACGTGCGCGACCGGGGCTTCGCCAACTTCCCGGACGAGGTCGCCGTCCCCGGCCTGACCAAGGCGATCAACGACCAGCTGATGAAGATCTGGGAGGGCAAGACCGGCTTCGACGAGGGCATGGCCCAGCTGCAGACCCTGGTCGACGGCATGAAGGGCAAGCAGGGGTGAGCGCCGTCACCGAGACGGCGGCCCGGCGGCGCAAGCGCTCCGCCGCCGGGCCGGCCCCGGCCGCCCCCGCCGCGCGCGGCCGCGAGCCGCTCTGGCGCCGCCGTGACCGCCGGTGGGCCCTGGTCTTCCTCGCCCCCCAGCTGCTCGGGCTGCTGGTCTTCCTGGTCGGGCCGCTCGGCTTCGCCGTCGTCCTCTCCTTCATGCGCTGGGACGGCCTCGGCGACGCGACCTGGGTCGGCCTGGAGAACTTCCGCACCCAGCTGACCGACCCGGAGTTCGGCCGGGCGGTGTGGAACACCCTCAAGATCGGCCTGATCACCGTGCCCGGCGGCCTCGCGCTGGCGCTGCTGATCGCGCTCGCCCTGCACGGCGTGCGCGGGCGCACCGCCTACCGGGTGGTCTACTTCCTGCCCGTGGTGACCAGCTCGGTCGCGGTCTCGGTGATCTGGCAGATGATCCTCGGCGGCGGCGCCGACGGCATCCTCAACGGCACCGTCCACGACCTGTTCGGCATCACCCTGCCCGACTGGCTGGCCGACCCGGACTGGGTGGTGGTCGCCGTGGCGGTGGTGACCGTCTGGTCCTCGCTCGGACTCAACGTGGTCATCTTCCTGGCGGGCCTGGCCACCGTCCCGGTCAACCTGCTGGAGGCCGCCCGGATCGACGGCGCCGGGCCCTGGCAGACCCTGCGCTCGGTCACCCTGCCGCTGCTGTCGCCCACCGTCTTCTTCACCGTGGTGGTGTCGGTGATCAGCTCCTTCCAGGCCTTCGACCTGGTCTACGTGCTGGTCAACCCGGACCACAACGAGGGCGCCCAGACCATCGTCTACAAGGTCTACCAGCAGGGCTTCCGGGAGTTCCACTTCGGCCTGTCCAGTGCCGCCGCGCTGCTCCTGCTGCTGCTCACCCTGATCGTCACGGCGGTCCAGTTCCAGGCGCAGAAGCGCCTCGTCCACTACGAGTCCTGAGGCGCCGCCATGACCGTCCGCCACACCACCGCCCCCCGGCAGCTCCTGCTGCACACCGGGCTCGTCCTCGGTGGCCTGCTGATGCTGTTCCCGTTCGTCTGGATGGTGCTGACCTCCTTCAAGGGCGTCAGCCAGATGATCAACGAGCCGCTGTCCTGGCTGCCCTCGCCCTGGCGCGCGCGCAACTACCCGGACGTGCTGAACGAGGTGCCGATCGGGCGGGCCTACTGGAACAGCATGTACATCGCGGCGGTCACCGTCGCCGCCACCCTGCTCACCGGCGCCATGGCCGCCTACGCCTTCGCCCGGATCCCGTTCCGCGGCTCCGGGCCGCTGTTCGGTCTCTTCCTGGCCACCCAGATGGTCCCGGCCCAGGTCACCATCGTGCCGCTGTACATCATGCTGGCCAAGCTCCAGCTGATCGACTCCCACCTGGCGCTGATCCTGCCGGCCATCGCCAACCCCTTCGCCGTGTTCCTGCTGCGCCAGTTCATCCGGGCCGTCCCGGTGGAGCTGGAGGAGGCGGCCCGGATCGACGGCGCCGGCCGCTGGACGATCTTCTGGCGGATCGTGCTGCCCAACATCCGGCCCGGCCTGTGGACGCTCGGCATCATCGTCTTCCTGGCCAGCTGGAACAGCTACTTCTTCCCGCTGGTGTTCCTCAACTCCTCGGAGCTCTTCACCGTCCCGCTGCTGCTCGACTCCTTCAACTCCCAGCGCGGCGGCATCGACTACGGGCTCACCGCGGCACTGTCCGCGATGACCGTGGTGCCGATGCTGATCGCCTTCCTGGTCGGGCAGCGCAAGATCCTCAACAGCATGGCCTCCTCGGGCCTGGGAGGGCGCTGATGTCCCCGTCCCCTTCGTTCGGCGTCGAACTCGACCTCGTGGAGCGGCCGTTCACCGAACGCGGCGCGCGTCTGCTGGTCACCGCCGGCCCCGGCCCGGCGGACGGCCTGCGGGTCGCCCGGGCCGAGTACGAGACCCCGCTCGCCGAGACCACCGAACTCACCGGACTCCTGGTGCACGACGCCGACGGGCGTCCGCTGCCCGTCGTCTCGGCCACGCCCGTCGAGGTGGCCTTCGCCGGCGGCGTCTCGCTGCTGTTCGCCGACCCGGCCACCCTGGTGATCGCCGGGCACGGCGCTCGGGTCTCCTGGCGGCTGCCGGACGGCACCGGGCGCACCCTCGCGCCGGACGGCTGCCACGTGCTGGCCGGCCCGCCCGGGCGGTGGTCCGCCCCCGCCGTGCGGGCCGCCGCCGAGGCCCGCTGGGCCGACTGGTTCGCCCGGATGCCGGCCGTCCGCCCCGACCTCGCCGAGCGGGCCCGGATGGCCTGGTGGACGCTGGCGGTCAACCTGCTGCCGATCGCGGGCCGCGAGGGCCTCGTGCCGTCCAAGTACGGCTACGTCGGGGTCTGGAACTGGGACGCGCTGTTCCACGCCGTCGCGCTGCGGCACGGCGACCCGGCGCTCGCCCGCGACCAGATCCTGCTCTTCCTGGACCACCAGCTGCCCGACGGCCGGCTGCCCGACGTGGTGCACGAGCACGGCGTGCTCGCCGACACCACCGACCTGCCGCGCGCCGACCACGCCCGGCTCGCCGAGCACGTCGGCAGCGCCAACGGCGCGCGCCCCGAGCGCGCGCCGGTCCCGGTCACCAAACCGCCCCTCGCCGCCTGGGCCGTCTGGAAGGTCCACCGCAGCGACCCGGACCCGGCCTTCCTGGAGGCGGTCTACCCGCGGCTGGTGCGCGCGCACGCGTGGTGGTTCACCGCCTCCGACCCGGACGGCGACGGCCTGCCCGAGTACCTGCACCCGTACTCCTCCGGGCTCGACGACAGCCCGGTCTGGGACTACGGACCGCGGGCCGAGCCGCCCGACCTCAACTCCTACCTCGTCCTGGAGGCCGACCGGCTGGCCGACATCGCGGCCGCCCTCGGCCGCCCCGCCGAGGCCGCCGGCTGGCGCGAGCGCGCCGCCGCGCACGCCCGGCTGCTGGTCGACCGGCGCTGGGACGGCACCCGCTTCACCACCCTGGCGGCCGGCGCGCCGGTGCCCGTGCGCACCGCGCTGGACCTGATGCCCCTGTTCACCGGCCGGCTGCCCGCCGGGATCGCCGCCGTCCTGGAGCGGACCCTGCGCTCACCCTCCTACTGGGGCGAGCGGCCGGTGCCGACCGTGGCCTTCGACGACCCCGCCTTCGACCCCGAGGCGATGTGGCGCGGACCGGTCTGGCTCAACGTCAACTACCTGCTGACCGAGGGGCTTCATCGTTCCGGCTTCCCGGAGACCGCCGCCGAGCTGCGCGAGCGCACGCTCGCCATGGTCCGCGACGGGGGTGGCCTCTACGAGTACTGGAACCCCCTGACCGGCGCCCGCGCGCCCCGCGCCACCTCCGGCTTCGGCTGGTCGGCGGCGCTCTTCCTGGACCTCGCCAGGGCTGTCCGATAATCCGACTGTCCCTATTCTCCCTTCATCGCCCGACGCACCGTCACTACCCTTTGCCTGCGAACGGAGGCCCACCTCGACAGGGACGGAGCACCGACCATGCGAACCCGGCTCAGGCACACCCTCGTCCTCCTCGTGACCACCCTGCTGGCCGGGGCGGCGGCGCTGACCGCCGCGGCCCCGGCGAACGCCATCGTCGGCGGCACGCCGGCGAGCGCCGGACAGACCCCCTATCTCGTCTCGCTGGCCCGCGGCGCGCACGTCTGCGGCGGCACCGTCCTCGACGCCACGACGATCGTCACCGCCGCCCACTGCGTCGCGGGCACGGACGCCGGCGTGCTCACCGTGCGGGCCGGCAGCCTCCAGCACGCCTCCGGCGGCGCGCGGGTCAAGGCCGCCGCCGTCGTCGCGCACCCCTCCTACAGCTCCGCGACGCTCGACTACGACCTCGCCCTGGTGCGCCTGGCCGCCCCGCTCGACGCCACCGGCATCGCCGCACTCCCGCTCGCCGCCACCGGCAGCGACCCCTCCTCCGGCCGGGCCCAGGCCTCCGGCTGGGGCGCCACCGCCGAGGGCGGCCCGCTGTCCGCCGCCGCCCGGATCGTCACCGTCCCCCTGATCGGGCGCGACGCGTGCCGCCGGGCGTACGGGCCCTCCGTCGTCACCGACCGGATGATCTGCGCGGGGGAGGACGCCGGCGGCAAGGACGCCTGCCAGGGCGACAGCGGCGGCCCGCTCGTCCAGGGCGGCGTCCTGGTCGGCGTCATCTCCTGGGGCGCGGGCTGCGGCCGGCCCGCCACCGCCGGCGTCTACACCCGGATCGGCGCGCTGCGCCCCTGGATCGACGCCCACCGCAACGGCTGACGGCCCGGCGGCCCCGGCGGCCCGGAATCCCGTTGCGCGGGCGGCGGCGGGCCGGTGATGATCCGTGGCATGACCGCCGACGGCACCGCGCAGGACCTGCGCCCCTACCCCAAGATCCCGGCCCGCGGCGGCGTCGCGGCCTCCGGCGCCCGCGTCTGGGCCGCGGTGGAGAAGGTGCACGGGGCGCACTTCGCCGTCGTCTGCGACCGCGGCGGCGTGCGGCCCGCCAAGCGGCGCGAACTCCTCGCCGACGAGGCGCTCGACGACTTCTTCGGGGTCAGCCGGATCTGGCCCGCGCTCGCGGTCGCGGCGGCCCGCTTCGCGGCGGCGGCGCGGGCGGGCGCGGGCGCGGACCCCGGCGCGGTGGTGACCGTCTACGGCGAACTCGCCGGCGGCGGCTACCCGCACCCCGGGGTGCCCGCCGTCGACGGGGTGCGGCCGGTGCAGACCGGCGTCTGGTACGCGCCCGGCCTGCACTGGCTGCCCTTCGACGCCACCGTGGAGACCGCCGGCGGCCCGTGCTGGCTCGCCGACGACGCGCTGCGCGGGGCCGCGGCCGCCGCCGGGCTGCCGTGCGTCCCCGCCCTCGGCCGGGGCGGGCTGACCGCGCTCCAGGAACTGCCCGCCGTGTTCCCCAGCCGGGTCCCGGCCCTGCTGGGCCTGCCCGCGCTGGACGGCAACCCGGCCGAGGGCTACGTCCTCAAGCCGGCCGGGGCCTGGCCGCCGGAGGCCGGGGCGCGGCCCCTGCTGAAGGTCAAGCAGCCCGCCTTCGCCGAGGACGAGCGCTTCGGCGGCGCCCGCCCCTACCTGCCGCCGCCGGACGGCGCGGCCGGCGTCCCCGCCTGGCTCCTGGTGCGGGCCACCGCGCTGCTCACCCCCGCCCGCGCGGCCGCCGCCGTCAGCAAGCTCGGGCCCCGCACCCCGGCGGCCGCCGTCGCCGAGGAGATCGCCGCCGACCTCACCGGGGAACTCGCCGAGGCCCTCGGCGGCCTGCCGCCCGAGACCGGGCGCGCCCTCCGGCGGGCCCTCGCCCCGGCCGCCCTCGCCCTCGCCCGCTTCGACGCCGAGGACCGGCGCGCCGCCTGACCCGGCCGCGCTCCGCCGCGCTCGCGCGCGGCCCTTCTCAGACCGGCACGGCCGTACGGTGGCGTGCGCGGGGTTCCGGTGGGCGGACCCAGGCGTCGAGGACGGCGGCGGAGAACAGGCCCAGCCCCCGGGCGCGGGCCCGGAGCAGGTCGCCCGGGGTGTCGACGTCCAGCCGCAGACCGGGACCGGCGGCCAGCAGCGGCTCCCCGGCGCCGGCCGCCCGGTCGAAGGAAGGGGCCAGGTCGGCGGCGCGCAGGGCCGTCACCGCGGCGGCGCCGGTGCCGGTGTGGTCGGCGACCCGGGCCCGCCGGTGGCGCCGCGCCTGCGTCAGTGCCTCCGCCAGCTCCTGGGGCCGCAGGGTGGGCAGGTCGGAGGCGAGCACGGCCACCGGACGGTCCGGGGCGAGCGCCGCGGCCCCCGCGAGGGCGGCCGCGTTCGGCCCGGCCCGCCGCCCCTCCGGCACCACCGCCGCCCCGAGCGTCTGCGCCTGCCGGGCGGCCAGCGGATCGTCGGTCACCACCAGCACCGGCCCGACACCGGGCGTGGCCCGCACCGCCCGCAGCGTGTCCAGGTAGAACGCGTGGGCCAGCTCCGCGTGGTGACGCCCACTGTGCCGGGCCAGCCGCTGCTTCGCCACCCCGAAGGGCCGCACCGGCAGCACCACCGACCAGAGCACACTCTCCCGATACGGCTCAGCTGTCATGCGCCCACCCTCCGGCCCTCCGCTGGAGGCCGCCTCCATCTCCGCTGGAGTCCCGGTCGTGCCCGGCCCGCCGGGCGCGAACCGTTGCGTCGGCGGGCCGCTTCCATTTACCTTTGCTTTCAAAGCAAACGATGGGAGCGCCCTCATGAGCTGGAACGAACGGATCATCAAGGAATTCCGGGAGAACAACGGGAAGGTGGGCGGCATGTTCGAAGGCGCCCCGATGGTGGTGCTCACCACCGCCGGCCGCCGCACGGGCAAGCCGCACACCACCCCGGCGGTCCACCTGTACGACGACGGCCGCTACCTGGTGTTCGCCTCCAACGCCGGCGGCCCGGAACACCCCGACTGGTACCTCAACCTGGTCGCCTCGCCCCAGGTCACCGTGGAGACCGGCACCGACGAGGGGCGGGTGAAGCCGTTCGCCGCCCGCGCCGTCGTGCTGGAGGGCGAGGAGCGCGACCGGCTGTACGAGCGGCAGTGCGCCGTCGACCCGGCCTTCCGCGAGTACCAGCGGAAGACCGACCGGATCATCCCGGTGGTCGCCCTGTACCCGCTGGACCTCGCCGGCGACGAGGAGCGCAACCGGATGATCGGCCGTCAGCTGATCGCCCATCACGACGAGTTGCGCGCCGAGATCGCCGAGGTCCGGGCCGCCGTCGAGAGCGCCCTGAACGGCGGGGCCGCCGACCGCCCGGGCGCCGACCTCGCCCGGCAACTGCACCGCCGCTGCCTCGGCTTCTGCTACGGACTGCAGATGCACCACACCCGCGAGGACGGCGCCTTCACCGCCTTCGAGCGGCAGTTCCCGCACCTGGTGCCCGCCGTCACCCGGCTGCGCGAGGAGCACAGGACGGTCGAGCGGGCCCTCGCCCGGCTGGAGGAGCTGCTGGAGCGCGGCCCCGCGTCCGACGGCGGCGACGTCGCCGCCCTGCGGGCGGAGGTCGACGGGGTGATCGACGGCCTGGAGGAGCACTTCGCCTACGAGGAGGAACACCTGCTCCCGGCGCTGGACGTGCGCCGGCCCTCCTGACCGCTCCCGTCCGCCCGCGCCGTGACGGTGCCGCGCCGTGACGGCCCCGCGCCGTGACGCGACCGGGCCGTGACGGGGCGTCGGCCGGCGGTCATACTGGGCGCCGGACGCGGGGAGGAGCGGTCGGTGGAGCGGACGTTGCGGGGGGTCGCGGCACTCGCCGAGGCGGTCGTGGAGGTCGGCGCCGCCCCGCTGGGCCTGGACGTGCCGGTCACCGGGCTGGACGTGTTCGACCGGGCGGAGCCCGGCGCCGAACCGGGCGCCCTGGTGGTCGCCGTCGGAGTCGACCCGCGCTCGGAGCGGGCCGAGGCGCTGGTCCGGGCGGCCGGACGCGACCGGGCGGCGGCGGTGGTGTTCCGCGAGGAGGGCGCCGGTGCGCCGAACGAGGCGCTGCGGGCCGCCGCGGCCGAGGCCGGCACCGCGGTGCTGCTGCGCCGGCCGTGGGCCGACTGGGCGCAGCTGATCGGCACCCTGCGGGCCGGGCTCGCGGTGGCCGAGGAGGCCGAGGTGGCCAACGTGCCGCTCGGCGACCTGGACGCGCTGGCCGAGGCGCTCGCCGCGCTGGTGGGCGGCGCGGTGACCATCGAGAGCCCGGACTCCCGGGTGCTCGCCTACTCCTCCGACAACCGGGACGTCGACGACATCCGCCGCTCCACCATCCTGGCCCGCCGGGTGCCGGCCGAACGCCGGGCGGCGATGCGCGAGGACGGCTTCCTCGCGCTGCTGCGCCGCACCCCGGGCGCGCTGCACCGCCGGGCCGACGGCACCGCCCCCGAACGCGCGGCCGTCGCGGTGCGGGCCGGCGAGGAGGTGCTCGGCTCGCTGTGGGTCGCGCCGACCGGCCGCCCGCTGCCGCCGACCGTCGCCGAGGCGCTGCGGGCGGCGGCCCGGATCGCGGCCCCGCACCTGCTGCACGACCGGGCCCGCCGCGGCGGGGAGCGCGCACTGGTGCGGGAGGCGGCCCGCGCCCTGATGGCCGGTCGCGGCTCGGCGGACCTGCCGGCCGCCCGCACCGGACTGCCGCCGGCCGAGCCGTGCGCCGTGCTGGCGCTCGCCGTCGCCGCCGGGCCCGGGCCGGACCCGGTCGCCGGCGGGCGGCTGGCCCGCTCGGCGCTCGCCGCCTGCGCGCGGCGCGGCCACCCCGCCGTGGCGGTGGCCGCCGACGACGGCGCCCGGGTGCTGCTCGGCGGTCTGGACCCCGACCCGCGGCTCGCCGCCGACCGGCTCTCCCGGCTGGCCGGCGCGCTCGCGCGGGACCTGTCGGAGGAGTTCGGCCGGCCGGTGCGGATCGGCGTCGGCGAGGTGCGCGCCGCCCTCGACCGGGCGGCGGAGTCCGCCCGCACGGCCGCCCAGGCGCTGCGCGCGCTGCGGCTGGGCCGCTCCCCGCGGCTTCCCCCGGCCGCCGGGATCGGCGAAGTCGCCGACACCGTCGCCCTGTTGGGTTTCCTGGACGCGCTGCGCGAGCACCCGCCGCCCGGGCCGGACGGCTCGGTGGCGCGGCTGGCGGCGCACGCGGCGAAGCCGGGGGAGGAGGTGCTGCTGGACACGCTGCGCGCCTACCTGGAGCACGCCGGGGACGGCGCGCGGGCCGCCGCCGCGCTGGGCGTGCCCGCCAGCACCTTCCGCTACCGCCGGCAGAAGGCCGAGCGGCTCAGCGGCATCGACCTGGACGACCCGGACGCCCGGCTGCTCGCCCAGCTGCAGCTGCGCCTGCTCGCCCTGGACGCCGCCGAGCGCGACTGACGTGGTCGTGGGCGGCGACGATCCGGCCCCGCCTTCGCCTCCGCACGCCAACCCCGGCGGCCGGCCCGCGGGCGGCGCCGTCCGGTCGGGTGACGCGGGGCCGTCGCCGGGAATCCGCGCCGTGGGACGAAGACGCGGCCCTCGCCCGCCCGGCAGCCTGGTGCCGTGCCCGGGGCGATCCCGTCCCCCGCTCCGGGCGTCCGCCCGCCCGCCGAGCCCGTGGAGCGTGACCCGATGACCCTGCCCCAGCCCGCCGCCCCCGGACCGGACGCCGCCGGACCGGCCGCCGGACCCGCCGAGGTCGGCCCGGACGCCGCCGCCCGCCGGGAACTCGTCCTGCGCGAGGCCGTCCGCCGCCGGCTGCTCGACCCGGAGGACGCCCTGCTCGCCGCCTTCGTCGACCTCGACGGCGTCGCCGCGAGTGTCGCCGCCCTGCGCGGCGCCTTCCCGGCCGAGGCCGACGTCCTGCACGCCTTCGCGGCCAAGGCCAACTGCCTGGTGCCGCTGCTGTCCCGGCTGCGCGAGCTCGGCATGGGCTGCGAGGTGGCCAGCCCCGGCGAGCTCGCCCAGGCCCTCGCCGCCGGCTTCGACCCCGCGCGGATCGTCCTCGACTCGCCCGCCAAGACCCGCCGGGAGCTGGTCCGGGCCCTGGAGCTCGGCGTCGCCGTCAACATCGACAGCTGGCAGGAGCTCGACCGGGTCGACGACCTGCTTCGGGCCGGCACCTCCGCCTCCCGGCTGGGCGTGCGGGTCAACCCGCAGATCGGCGGCGGGACGATCGGCGCGATGAGCACCGCCACCCCCACGTCCAAGTTCGGCATCCCGCTGGCGGACGAGGGCAACGCGAAGCGGCTGGTGGAGGCGTTCCGCGCCCGCCCCTGGCTCAGCTGGATCCACGTCCACGTCGGCTCGCAGGGCTGCCCTCTGGACCTCCTGGCCGAGGGCGTCGGCCGGGCCGTCGCCTTCGCCGAGCGGGTCAACGCCGAGCTGGGCCGCCGCCAGGTGACGGGCATCGACCTCGGCGGCGGACTGTCCGTCAACTTCGCCGACGACACCACCGCCCCCACCTACGCCGACTACGTCGGACGGCTGCGCGCGCACGCTCCTGAGCTGTTCGACGGCCGCTACCGGGTGGTCACCGAGTTCGGCCGCTCGCTGCTCGCCAAGAACGGCTTCACCGCCGCGTACGTCGAGTACACCAAGGTCGCCGGGGGCCGCTCGATCGCCATCACCCACGCCGGCGCCCAGGTCGCCACCCGCACGGTGTTCATGCCGGACGCCTGGCCGCTGCGGATCACCGCGCACCACTCCTCGGGCGCCGCCAAGGAGAGCGGCGAGCCGGTGCCGCAGGACGTCGCCGGGCCCTGCTGCTTCGCCGGCGACCTGCTGGCCAGGGCCCGGCCGCTGCCGCCGCTGGAGCCGGGCGACCTGGTCGCGCTGCTCGACACCGGCGCGTACTACGCGAGCACCCACTTCCAGTACAACAGCCTGCCCGAGCCGGCCGTGCACGGCTTCACCGTGGACGCCGGGGGCGCGGTGCACTTCGAGCCGCTGCGCCGGGCCCAGCCCGTCGAGGAGCTGATCCGGCCGGTCGGCTGACCCACGACCGGGGTCGCGATCCGGTGACGGAGCGTCAAGACAGCAGACCGGAAGGGGTTCCCGGACGGCGCGGCGCGGGTATCACCCTGCCGCGACCGCCGTCCCCTGCCGCGGTGCGACAGCCTCAGCTCGTCGAAGGAGGCCCCGTCATGTCCACCCGAACCCCCACCGGTGCCCGACCCCCCGCCGATCCCGAGGCCCAGGACGTGCGCACGGTGCGCCGCCTGCGCCTCGGGATCGGCCTCCTCGGCTTCCTGCTGCCGATCGTGCTGCCCGTCGGCAACAGCCTCACCTCCGCCCGGATCGCGCTGCTCAGCTCGATGAGCGCCTCCTACTACACCCACATGCGCAACGTCTTCGTCGGCGGCCTGTGCGCCATCGGCGTCTTCCTGATCTGCTACCGCCACGACCGCCGGGAGGACCGGCTGAGCTCGGTGGCCGGGGTGCTGGCGATCGGGGTGGCGCTCTTCCCCACCGAGCCGCCGGACTCCGTCACCGCGCACCCCAGCGGCGCGCAGACGGCCGTCGGCATGGTCCACCTCGCCTTCGCCGCGGGGCTGTTCGGCGTGCTCGCGTACTTCTGCCTGCGGCTGTTCGCGGACTCGCCGGCCGGCGGAGGGCGGCGCCCGGCCCGTGACTGGGTCTACCTGGTCTGCGGCTGGGTGATCGTGGCGGGGATGGCGACGGTCGCCGCGGCCGGGCTGCTCCACCTGGCCCGGGACTGGCCGCTGACCCTGCCCTACCTGGGCGAGGCGGTCTCCGTGCTCGCCTTCGGCGTGGCCTGGCTGGTGAAGAGCGAGGCGCTCACCGGCCTCGCCCCGCGCCCCGCCCGGGCCGCCACCGCGGGCCCGTAGGTGCCGGTGCCCCCGGGTGCCGATGGCAGGATGCTTGCGGCCGGTGTCGGACCGGCCGGGGCGTGCCGCGGCGCCCGTCGGCACCGCGGGGGAGCGGAGGAGAGGCCGATGGGCCGCAGGAAGCACCACGTGGCCGTGCTGGTCCTGGAGGGCGCCAAGCCGCTGGACGTGGGCATCCCGGCCCAGGTGTTCTCCAGCCGGCCGAGCATGCCGTACACCGTGCGGGTCTGCGGCCCGGCGCCCGGGCTGGTGGCCGGCGGCGACGGCCTCTCCTACCACGTGGCCGAGGGGCTGGAGGCGGTCGAGCACGCCGACACCGTCTTCGTGCCCGGCTACCGCGACCCGGCCACCACCGAACCCCCGGCGGCCGTCGTCGAGGCGCTGGTGGCCGCGCACCGGCGGGGCGCCCGGCTGGCCGCGATCTCCACCGGCGCGTTCGCGCTCGCGGCCACCGGGCTGCTCGACGGCAAGCGGGCGACCACCCACTGGCACTACGCCAAGGCCCTGGCGGAGCGCCACCCCCGCATCCGGGTCGACGAGAACGTGCTGTTCGTCGACGAGGGCGCCGTGCTCACCTCGGCGGGCGCGGCCTCCGGCATCGACCTCTGCCTGCACCTGGTGCGGCGCGATCACGGCGTCGGGCTGTCCAACCACGTGGCGCGGCGGCTGGTCGCCGCGCCCTACCGCAGCGGCGGCCAGGCCCAGTACGTGCCGCGCAGCGTGCCCGAGCCGCTGGGGGACCTCTTCGCCGACACCCGTGAGTGGGCCCTGGAACACCTCGCCGAGCAGCTGACCCTGGAGGGGCTCGCCCGGCACGCCCGGGTCTCGGCGCGCACCTTCTCGCGGCGGTTCGTGGAAGACACCGGCTACACGCCCATGCAATGGGTGCTGCGGGCCCGGGTGGACCTCGCGCGCGAGCTGCTGGAGCGCACCGACCTGGGGGTCGAGCAGATCGCCGACCGGGTCGGGCTCGGCACCGGGGCGAACCTGCGGCTGCACTTCCACCGCGTCCTCGGCACCTCGCCCACCGAGTACCGGCACACCTTCGCGGCCCGCTCGGAGGACTGAACGCGGCGCGGGCCGGCGCCGTCGCGGTCCGGGCGCCCGTGCGGGGTGTGCCCGATCGTGCAAAAGCGGGGCGCATTCCGCCCCTTCGGGGGCCGCGCTGACTATCGTTGGCGCCAGAAGTGGTCTAGTCCAACCCTCAGCGCTCTCAACTGGACGCCACCGCAACGAATCTGACGATCCGACGGAGAAGCCCGCGCCATGCAAAGAGTCTGCCTCGCCCTGCCCACCATGCGGACCTGTCCCGACACCATCGTGGACCTCGCCGAGGAGGCGGCCTACGCCGTCGCGAACTTCGGGGTCGAGGTGCACCTCCTCGTCCTCGACACCACCGACACCACCGACGCCGCCGGATTCGCGAAGAACGCGGAGGCGGTGGCCTCGCTGCCCCCCACCCCGGGCGTCTTCGTCCACCACCTCGGCGAGGCGCGGCAGCGGGAGTTCTTCCGCCGGGTGACCGAGCGCTCCGGCGCCGCCGACCCCGAGGTGCTGCTCGACATGATGGTCCCGCAGGACGTCGCGTACGGCTCCTGCGTCAACCGGATCTTCCTGGGCGCGGCCGCCCTGGGCTGCACCTCGGCGCACCTGCGCAACGACGACGCCGACTTCCAGGTCCTCGACGGGCAGAAGGTCTTCCCGATCCACCACGAGCTGCTCTCGATCGGCAAGCCGGCCGGCGAGGCGGTGGCCGGCGTGACCCGCTCCGAGCTCGACCCGGCGGACGCGGACAAGCCGGTGATGCTGGTCAGCGGCTCCTTCATGGGCGAGCTCAACGTGGACATCGGCGAGATCCGCGAGCTGGACCCGGAGGTCTACCGCGACATCGTGCGCCTGTGGACCCCGCCGGTGTGGCCGGACGAGGACCGGGACGCGATGGTGGACGTCTCCTTCAAGGGCACCGGCACCGAGCCGTTCACCGCCGACCATTCCGTCCTCGGCGTGCCCGACATCTGGGACGTCTTCATGTGCAACGTCGCCCTGGACCACCGGGGCTACGAGGTGCTGCCGCTGCTGCCCTCGGTCCGCACCCTCGGCTGCGACTACGCCCTGCTGCACTCCCTGGTCCACGCCAAGCTGCCCGGCGTCGTCCACAACCGCCACATCGTCAACTACTACACGCCCGAGCGCCGCACCGGCGCCGGCTTCGTCCCCTACCAGCTGGGGTTCGTCAAGCTCCTGCTCTCGATGCTGTACCTGTACCCGGTCTACGGCGGGATGATCGACCTCGGCCGAGGGCTGCTGGACGAGCGGCACGGGCTGAAGGGCGAGGCGATCCTCGACCTGGTGCGCGGCAGCGTCGACTGGGACCGGGCCGGGAACGAGCACTGCCTGGACGTCCTGGACCGCTCCTACCGCAAGCTGGGCGGCAAGTACGCCGAGCTCGCGGACGTGGTGGCCGGGCGGCGTGAGCAGCTCCTGGACGAGGCGCAGGAGGACGCCCGGCGCTGGGCGGTCCTGATCGAGGCCTGGGCGCCCCTGGTCGCCGCCGCCCGCGCGGAGGGGCTCGCCACCGCCTAGCCAGGCGGAACCGGCAGGTGGCCGTCCGGGCGGTTCCGGGGCGGCCACCGGGTCGTGCTCGTCCGCAGGGCCGCCGGAGGGTGGCGGGATCCTTGCGGTCGTTGGCGGGGAGTCTGGCGGGATCCTTGCGCACCATGTCGATCCGGCCCCTGTCCGGTCCGCTCCGACCGGTCGATGATTGAACCGTCATCAAACGACCGGAAGATCCGGAACGTCCGGAGCGCACCGGAACGACCCAGGGAGCCCTCATGACCCGCATCGCCATCAACGGCTTCGGCCGCATCGGCCGCAACAGCCTGCGCGCCCTGGTGGAGCGCGGCAGCGAGCTGGAGGTGGTCGCCGTCAACGACCTCACCTCGATCGACTCGCTCGCCCACCTGCTCCGCTTCGACAGCTCGCTCGGCCGCTTCCGCCGCCCGGTGCGGGTCGAGGGGGACGAGCTGGTCGTCGACGGCCGCCGGATCAAGGTGCTCGCCGAGCGCGACCCCGCCGACCTGCCGTGGGCCGAACTCGGCGTGGACATCGTGCTGGAGGCCACCGGCCGCTTCACCTCCGCCGAGGCCGCCCGCGCCCACCTCAAGGCCGGGGCGCGCAAGGTCCTGGTGAGCGCCCCGTCCGACGGCGCCGACGTCACCCTGGCCTACGGCGTGAACACCGACGCCTACGACCCGGCCGGGCACGTGATCGTCTCCAACGCCTCCTGCACCACCAACGCGCTCGCCCCGCTCGCCTCCGTGCTGGACGAACTGGCCGGCATCGAGCACGGCTTCATGACCACCGTGCACGCCTACACCCAGGAGCAGAACCTCCAGGACGGCCCGCACCGCGACCCGCGCCGTGCCCGCGCCGCCGGCGTCAACATCGTGCCGACCACCACCGGCGCCGCCAAGGCCATCGGCCTGGTCCTGCCGAACCTCGACGGCAAGCTCTCCGGCGACTCCATCCGGGTGCCGGTCCCGGTCGGCTCCATCGTCGAGCTGAACACCACGGTCGAGCGCGAGGTCACCCGCGAGGAGGTGCTCGCCGCCTACCGCGCCGCCGCCGACGGCCCGCTGAAGGGCATCCTCGACTACGCCGACGAGCCTCTGGTCTCCAGCGACATCACCGGCGAGCCGGCCTCCTCGATCTTCGACGCCGCCCTGACCCGGGTCGACGGCAAGCACGTCAAGGTGGTCGCCTGGTACGACAACGAGTGGGGCTTCTCCAACCGGGTCATCGACACCCTGGAGCTGCTCTCCCGGGGCTGACCCGCCCGCGCGCCGGTATCGCTGCGGTGATGTGACACGGGTGTTGCGTCCCCGTGGCGATCCTCCGGCGGCCCTTGAGCGGCCCCGGCCGCTGTGTGACGGTGGACGGCACGCC
Source organism: Kitasatospora sp. NPDC002551 (assembly GCF_040296005.1). NCBI lineage: Bacteria > Bacillati > Actinomycetota > Actinomycetes > Kitasatosporales > Streptomycetaceae > Kitasatospora > Kitasatospora sp. NPDC002551. The sequence continues at coordinate 32,029 of NZ_JBEOWI010000054.1, forward strand.
CGGCGGGACACCCGCCGGGCGGGCAGAGCCGACGAAAGAGGACACCGTGCCGACCCGTGAACAGCCCCTGCGGAAACTGGGATTCCTGACCATCGGGCTGTTCGATCCGGCCGACCCGGCCCAGGGCCACGAGTCGACGCTGCGGCTGATCGAACTCGGTGAGCGGCTGGGCTTCGACAGCGCCTGGGTGCGCCACCGCCACCTGCAGTACGGCATCTCCTCCCCGGTCGCCGTGCTCGCGGCGGCCACCCAGCGCACCAGCCGGATCGAGCTGGGCACGGCGGTGATCCCGGTCGGCTGGGAGAACCCGCTGCGGCTGGCCGAGGACCTCGCCACCACCGACCTGCTCTCCGGCGGCCGGCTCAACCCGGGCGTGAGCGTCGGGCGTCCCGGTCACTGGGAGCGGGTGGCCGGCGCGCTCTACCCGGACACCGCCGAGGCCGAGGACTTCGGCTACCGGCGGGTGAGCCGGCTGCTGGACTTCCTGCGCGGCGAGCGGCCGGCCACCGACTTCAGCGGGGTCGAGGGCATCGAGGTGTACTCGGACAAGGTCCAGCCGGTCTCGCCCGGCCTGGCCGACCGCTTCTGGTACGGCGCCGGCAGCCTGCGCTCGGCCCGCTGGGCCGGCGAGCAGGGGCTCGGCCTGCTCACCAGCAACGTGGTGCGGGCGGAGGAGGCGGAGGACTTCGCCGAGATCCAGCGCTCGCAGATCGCCGCCTTCCGCGCCCACCACCCGCTGGGCGCGCGGGCCCGGGTCTCCCAGGGGCTGGTGGTGATCCCCACCGACAGCGCCACCGCCGACCAGCGGGCCCGCTACCACGAGTACGTCCGCGGCCGGACGGCCCGCACCACCTCCCCGCAGGGCCCGGCGCGGGTGATGTACGCGCGGGACCTGGTCGGCGGCTCCGCCGAGATCGCCGAGCGGCTGTACGCCCACGCCGCCTTCCGGGAGGTGGACACGGCGGTCTTCGCGCTGCCGTTCACCTTCGGCCACGAGGACTACGTCCAGATCCTCACCGACATCGCCACCGTCCTCGCCCCGCTCCTCGGCTGGAAGCCCGCCGCCGGGGCCTGAGCCGGCCCGGCGGCCGACCGGTCGCCCCGGCGCGCGGACCGTCACCCGGGTGCCCGGGCACCCGGGCCGTCAGAGGCGCTCGGGCACCGGGTTGCCGACGGCCTCGATCGCCCGCCGCACCGGGACCTTCAGGAGCACGGCGAAGCCGATGACGAAGAACACCAGCAGCGAGACGATCGCCGAGCGGTAGCTGCCGGTGACCTGGTAGGCGAGGCCGAAGACCAGCGGCCCCATCCAGCTGGTGCCGCGGTCGCTGATCTTGTAGAAGCTGAAGTACTCCGCCTCCTTGCCGGGCGGGATCAGGTGCGAGAACAGCGACCGCGACAGCGCCTGGCTGCCGCCGAGCACCAGGCCGATCATGCACGCCAGGACGTAGAACCAGAGCGGCTGGTGAGCCGGCATGAAGTAGCCCAGCGCGAGGATGACCACCCAGCCGGCCAGCGAGCCCAGGATGGTCCGCTTGGCGCCGTGGCGGTGGGCGATCCGGCCGAGCAGCAGCGCGCCGCCGATCGCCACCACCTGCACCAGCAGCACGGCGGTGACCAGCGCGGTCTGGTCCAGGCCCAGCTCCTCGCTGCCGAAGAGCGAGGCCTGCGAGACGACGGTCTGGATGCCGTCGTTGTAGCAGAGGAAGGCGGCCAGGTAGAGCAGGGTGAGCGGGTGGCGCCGCATGCCGCGCAGGGTCCGGCCGAGTTCCCGCAGGCTGCCGGCGGCGGGCTCGTCCTCGGCGGCCCCGGCGGCGCGCCCCGGGAGCACCCCGGCCCGGGACGGCAGGCGCAGCATCGGCACGATGGTGAACAGCGCCCACCACAGGCCCGCCGAGGCCAGGCAGATCCGCACCGCGGTGCCGGAGGAGATCCCGAACGCGTCGTGCCCCTGGAACAGCACCAGGTTGGCGATCAGCAGCAGTCCGCCGCCCGCGTAGCCGTACGCCCAGCCCTTGGAGGAGACCGCGTCGCGCTCGTCGGGCGTGGCCAGGCCCGGCAGGTAGGCGTAGGAGAGCGCCACCGACACCGCGTAGGCGAGGTTGGCGACGACCAGCAGACCGCCGCCGAGCAGGTAGCGGTCGCCGTCGAGGAAGAACATGCCCATCGTGGCGGCCGCGCCGAGGTACGCGAAGCCGCCCATCAGCTCCTTGTGCCGCCCGGTGCGGTCCGCGACCGTCCCGGCGACCAGCATCGCCGCGACCGAGAGCAGCACCGAGAAGGAGACCGTGTAGGGGTAGAACGAGCCGGCGCGGATCGACAGCCCCAGCGGGTGCACGTCGCCCTGCGCGTCGGCGGCCTCCTTGGCGATCGAGGTGAGGTACGGCCCGAGGAAGACCGTCAGGACGGTCGAGGAGAAGGCCGCGGTGGCCCAGTCGTTGACGTACCAGCCGAACTGTATGCGGCGCAGTGCGCGGCCGTCCTCGCCGGTGGCGGCCGCCGGGTGCTCCGGGCGGTGGGTCGTGGTGCTCATGGTGTTCCAATCCCCGTGCTGGAGCCGGTGCCGCCGGGGTGCCAGCGGCCGCGCTCGCGGAGGACGTCGCGCAGGACGTCGATGCGATCGGCCATGATGCCATCGACCCCCAGGTCGAGCAGAGAGCGGATGCGTGTGGCGTCGTCCACAGTCCAGACGTGAACCTGCAGGCCGAGGCGGTGCGCGGCGCGCACGAAGGCCCGGTCGACCACGGGGACGCCCCGGTGCCGCTCGGGCACCTGCGCGCAGACGCCGGCCCAGGGCGCCCCGGTGCCGCGCAGCAGCGGCCCGGCCAGCGAGCGCAGCCGCAGCCGGGCGACCTCGCGGGGGCCCAGCGAGGTGGCCAGCCGGGGTCCGGCGGCGGCGCGGACGGCGGCGAGCCGGCTGTCGGAGAAGCCGCCGACGCAGACCCGCTCCCAGGCCCCGGTGCGGCGGATCGCCTCGACCAGGGGTGCGACGGCCGGCGCCGCCTTGACGTCGATGTTGAAGCGGGCCGCGGGGAACGCGCCGAGCAGGTCCTCCAGCAGCGGGACCGGCTCGGTACCGCCGATCCGGGCCTGCCGGACGGTGCGCCAGGGGAGTTCGGCCACCGCTCCGGCGCGGTCGGTGACCCGGTCGAGCCGGTGGTCGTGGAACGCCACCAGCACGCCGTCGGAGGTGGTGTGCACGTCGGTCTCCAGGTACCGGTACCCGAGGGCGACGGCGGCCTCGAAGGCGGCGAGCGAGTTCTCCGGACGGCCGAGGTCGCCGCCGCGGTGCGCGAAGGCGAGCGGCCCCGGATGGTCGAGGAAGGGGTGCATAGGGGCTCCGTGGTGCGAGGGTCGCGTGACATTTTTACACCTGGTGTCAAGCTGTAACGCCCACCGAGGCCCCGGGGCCGCCTATCATGCCGGTGCGGCGGGGCCGTCCGGTGTCCGCCGCGTCCATTGCCCAGGTACCGCCCCAGAGAGGAGCCCCGCGAGTGGGTAGCACTGTCGAGACGCTGGAATTCCAGGCCGAGACGCGCCAGTTGCTCCGGTTGGTGATTCACTCGATCTACTCGAACAAGGACATCTTCCTGCGCGAGCTGATCTCGAACGCCTCCGACGCACTGGACAAGCTGCGGCTGGAATCACTGATCGACTCCGGCCTCGACGCCGACACCTCCGACCTCCACATCGCCCTGGAGGCCGACCCGCAGGCCCGGACGCTGACCGTCCGCGACAACGGCATCGGCATGAGCCGTGACGACCTCGTGGAGCTGATCGGCACCATCGCCAAGTCCGGCACGGCCGGTCTGCTGGAGAAGATCAAGCAGACCGAGGACGCCGCCGCGGCGCAGAGCCTGATCGGGCAGTTCGGCGTCGGCTTCTACTCGGCGTTCATGGTCGCCGACCGGGTCACCCTGCTGACCCGCCGGGCCGGCAGCGAGGCCGGCACCCGGTGGGAGTCCGACGGCGCGGGCACCTACGAGATCCAGGCCGTCGACGGCCTGCCCGTGGGCACCTCGGTCACCCTGCACCTCAAGCCGGCCGACGGCGAGGACGGGCTGGCCGACTACCTGGCGGAGTGGAAGATCCGCCAGATCGTCAAGCAGTACTCGGACTTCATCCGCTGGCCGATCCGGATGGAGAGCGAGCGCACCGACGCCGAGGGCGCCACCGACCGGCAGGTCGACACCCTCAACTCGATGAAGGCGCTCTGGGCCCGCCCGCGCAGCGAGGTGACCGAGGCCGAGTACACCGAGTTCTACCAGCAGATCAGCCACGACTGGCTGCCCCCGGCCGAGACCGTCCACATGCGCGCCGAGGGCACCTTCGAGTACGAGGCGCTGCTGTTCATCCCCTCCCAGGCGCCGTTCGACCTGTTCTCCCGGGACGCCAAGCGCGGCGTGCAGCTGTACGTCAAGCGGGTGTTCATCATGGACGACTGCGAAGCGCTGATGCCCGACTACCTGCGCTTCGTCAAGGGCGTCGTGGACGCCCACGACCTCTCGCTGAACATCTCCCGCGAGATCCTCCAGCACGACCGCCAGATCCGCGGTGTGCGCCGGCGCCTGGTGAAGAAGGTCCTCGGCGCGCTGAAGGACGTCCAGGCCAAGGACGCCGAGCGCTACGCCAAGCTCTGGGACCAGTTCGGCCGGGTGCTCAAGGAGGGCCTGATCGAGGACGGCGACAGCACCGAGGCCCTGCTGGAGCTGGTGTCCGCCGCCTCCACCCACGACGCGGAGCGCACCACCACCCTGCGCGAGTACGTCGGGCGGATGAAGGAGGGCCAGGAGGCGATCTACTACCTGACCGGCGAGGACCGCGCCACGGTGGAGAACTCCCCGCACATGGAGGCGTTCGCCGCCAAGGGGTACGAGGTGCTGATCCTCACCGACCCGGTCGACGAGGTGTGGGTCGAGCGGGTGCCCGCCTTCGACGGCCACCGGCTGCAGTCCATCGCCAAGGGTCAGGTCGACCTCGACGAGCCGGCCGACGGGGACGAGGCGGCCGGGACCGAGAAGGCCCGCCGGGAGCAGGAGTTCGCCGCCCTGCTGCCGTGGCTGACCGAGACGCTGTCCGGGCAGGTGAAGCAGGTCCGGCTCTCCTCGCGGCTGACCACCTCGGCGGCCTGCGTCGTCGGCGACGCCCAGGACATGACGCCGACCCTGGAGAAGATGTACCGCGCGATGGGGCAGCAGGTGCCCCCGGTCAAGCGGATCCTGGAGATCAACCCCGGGCACCCGCTGATCACCGCGCTGCGCGCGGCGCACGAGGCCGACCCCGGGGACCCGGCGCTGCCGGAGATCGCCGAACTGGTCCACGGCGGCGCGCTGCTGGCCGAGGGCGGCGACCTGCCCGATCCGGCGCGCTTCACCAGGCTGCTCACCGACCGCCTGGCGCGCGGCCTCTGACCGCACCCCGCCCGTACCGGCTTTGCCACGACGACCCGGCCGCCTCCCGCGGCCGGGTCGTCGTGCGTTTCTCGGCTCAGCCGTCCGGGGTGGGCAGGCGGAAGAAATCCCGGTAGAGGGGGAGTTGCTCGGTCAGCATGGGGGCGCCCGGGTGGGTGGGGAGGCCGAGGGCGGCGGCGGTGCGCAGCAGCGGGGTCTCGGCGGGCGTCATGACGATGTCGGCGACCAGCGCGCCCGGCGGGAGCCGGGCCGGGTCGAAGGGGAGCGGGTCGGCCGGGTCGAGGCCGAGCGGGGTGGCGTTCACGGCGAGGTCGGTGTCGGACGGGGGTTCCGCGGCGGCGCTCACGCGGCCGGACCGCCCGCCGCCGAGCCGCTCCAGCAGTGCGTCCAGCCGGCCCCGGTCGGGGTCGCTGACGGTGAGCCGGGCGACGCCCGCGTCGAGCAGGGCGGCGGCGACGGCGAGCCCGGCACCCCCGGCGCCGGCCAGGGCGACCCGCAGCCCGGCGGGGTGGTGGCCCCGGGCGGTCAGGCCGCGGACGAACCCGGCGCCGTCGAAGTTGTCGCCGTACCAGCGGCCGTCCGGCTCCCGGCGCAGCGCGTTGGTGGAGCCCAACAGGGCGGCGGTCGGGCTGAGTTCGTCGGCGTGCGCGCACATCGCCAGCTTGTGCGGGACGGTCACCAGCAGCCCGTCCAGGTTGCCGGTGGCCTTCAGCCCGCGTACCACCTCGTCGAGCCGCTCCGCCGGGGCGTGCACGGGGACGAGCACGGCGTCCACCCCGCTCGCGGCGAACAGCGGGTTGAGCAGGGCGGGCGCCCTGACCTGGGCGACCGGGTCGCCGAGGACGGCGAACAGCCGGGTGCGGCCGGAGACCGGCGGCATCTCAGGCCTCCCTCACGGCGGCGCGCGGCATGGCGTCCAGGGTGCGGGCGACGAGTTCCTCCGGGACGTCGCGGACGAGTTCGGCGCCGCGCGGGCCGTCCAGCACGAAGGAGAGGCCGTCGACGGCCTTCTTGTCCAGCCGCATCAGGGCGATCAGCGCGCCGGTGGCGACCTCCGGCGGCAGCGCGGTCGGCAGCCCGTAGTGGGCGACCACCGCGTGGTGCTCGGCGACCCGCTCGGGCCCGATCCGGCCGAGCGCGCCGGCCAGCCTTCCCGCGAAGACCGTGCCGACGGCGACCGCCTCGCCGTGCCGCAGCCGGAAGTCGGTGGCGCGCTCCAGCGCATGGCCCAGCGTGTGGCCGTAGTTGAGGATGTGCCGCAGTCCGGCGTCGCGCTCGTCGGCGGCCACCACGGCGGCCTTGCGGGCGACGCTCGCGGCGATCTGCTCCTCCAGCGGCAGCCGGCGCAGGTCCCCGGCGCCGATGAAGTGGCAGCGGGCGATCTCCCCGTAGCCGTTGGTCCGTTCGCGCGGCGGCAGGGTGGCCAGGTAGTCGGTGTCGCAGAGCACGGCGGCGGGCTGCCAGTAGGCGCCCACCAGGTTCTTGCCCTCCGGGAGGTTGACGGCGGTCTTGCCGCCCACGCTCGCGTCGACCTGCGCCAGCAGCGAGGTGGGCAGGTGCACCACCGGGACGCCGCGGTGGTACAGCGCGGCGGCCAGTCCGACCGCGTCGGTCGTGGTGCCGCCGCCGCAGGAGACCACCGCGTCCGCCCGGCCCAGGCCGAACCGGGCGAAGCGGCTGCACAGTTCGGCGATCCAGGCGAGCGACTTGCCCTCCTCGCCGTCCTTCGCGGGGACCACCAGGGTGTCCAGCCCGGTCTCGGGCAGCCACGCGCGGGGCCGGGCGCTGACCACGGCGACCCGGCGGGCGCCGAGGCCGGCCAGTACCCCGGCCAGCCGGTGGCGGGCGCCGGGACCGATCAGCACGGGGTAGCCCCGCGCGCCCAGCTCCACGTCGATGCGCCGCAGTCCGCCGTCCGTGCGGACGGACGTTGCTGTCGTGGTCAACTCGGGTCTCCCGGTGGTTGGGGGTGCGGTGGCCGGCGCGCCAGGGCGAGGGCGCCGTGCAGCGAGGACAGCCCGCCGAGCGCGGCCGGGCGGATCGCCGGGACCGGCCCGCCGGGGCGGGCCAGTGCGGCGGCGTGGGCCTCCACCCGCGCCGCGAGGCCGGGCAGCCCGTCGGCGAACCCGCCGCCCAGCACGGTCAGTTCGGGGTGGACCAGCTCCGCCAGCGAGACGGCCGCCGCCGCCAGCGCGGAGCAGGTCTCCTCGACGGCCTCCTCGGCCCAGGGCGCGCCCTCGGCGAGCGCGGTGCGCAGCCCGGCGAAGTCGACCGGCGCGCCGCGCAGCCGCGCCGCGCGCCGCAGCGTCGCCGGACCGGAGGCGCTCGCCTGCAGGCAGCCGCGCCGTCCGCAGTCGCAGCGCGGGCCCCGGCGGTCGATCACCAGGTGGCCCGTCTCGCAGGAGCCGCGCGCCGGCCCGGGCAGCGGCGCGCCCCGGTGGACGATGCCGCCGCCGACGCCCGTGCCGACGCCCAGGTAGACCAGATGGTCACACCCGGCGTGCTCGGCCTCGGCGAGCGCGGCGAGGTCGCCGTCGTCGGCCCAGGCCACCTCGGCGGCGGGGAACAGCCGGCGCAGGGCCGGGGCGAGCGCGAAGCCCTCCCAGCCGGGGCGCCCCGGCCAGGCCAGCACCCGGCCGTCCGGGCCGACGGTGGCGGGCACCGCGACCCCGACCGCCGAGAAGGTGCCGCCCCACCGCTCGCCCAGCCGGGCGACCGCCCCGGCCAGCGCGGCCCAGTCGGCGTCGGCGCCCCGCGCGGCGGGCCAGCGCAGCACCGCCTGCGCCGTGCGCTGCGGCCCGCCGGGCGGGCCCGCCTCGGCGCGCAGCGCCCCCTTGGTGCCGCCGACGTCGATGCCGAGCACGCCCCGGGCGGCCGTCGCGGTGCCCATCAGGACGCCGGCACCTTCGCCAGCAGCGCCTGGGCGGCGAGCCGGTAGCCCAGCGCGCCGAGGCCGACGATGACACCCGAGGCGAGCGGCGCCAGCACCGACTCGTGCCGGAAGGACTCCCGCGCCCAGACGTTCGACAGGTGCACCTCGACGAACGGCCGCGGATAGGCGGCCAGCGCGTCGCGCAGGCCCCAGCCGGCGATCATCAGCGCGCCGGGGTTGACGATCGCCCCGACGCTGCCGTCCCAGGCGTCCTGCACCGCCTCGATCAGCTGCCCCTCGGACTCGCGCTGGACGGAGACGACCTTCCAGCCCCGGCCGGCCACCTCGGCCGCCACGGCCGCCTCGATGTCGGCCAGCGTTTCGGTGCCGTAGACCTCCGGCTCGCGGCGGCCGAGAATCCCGAGATTGGGACCGTTCAGCAATAGCAGTTCGCTCATATTCCGGTTATAGCAGCGAGCCCGCCGGGAATTCCCGGAAGCGGGCGTCGGTGCACCAGGACAAGGGAGGGATAGGGGGGTGCCTAGGGGAGGTGACGGGCCGCTTTTCCTGGGTTAGCGTGCCGTTCCACCACCCCCCGAAATGGAAAGGCTGCGCGTAATCATGAGCGCCCAAGGACGTCCGGCCCCGGTGTTCCCGGTCTGGCCGCAGTACGACGAGGCCGAGCGCGAAGGACTCATCAGGGCCCTGGAACAGGGCCAGTGGTGGCGGATGGGCGGCAAGGAGGTCGACACCTTCGAGCAGGAGTTCGCCGACTACCACGGCGCGCCCAAGGCCCTCGCCGTCACCAACGGCACCCACGCCCTGGAGGTCGCCCTCCAGATCCTCGGCGTCGGCCCCGGCACCGAGGTGATCGTGCCCGCCTTCACCTTCATCTCCTCCTCCCAGGCCGCCCAGCGGCTCGGCGCCACCGCGGTGCCGGTCGACGTCGACCTCCACACCTACAACCTGAGCCCCGCCGCGGCGGCCGCCGCGATCACCCCGCGCACCCGGGCGATCATGCCCGTCCACATCGCCGGCCAGATCGCCGACCTGGACGCCCTCGGCGCGCTCTCCGCCGAGACCGGCGTACCGATCGTCCAGGACGCCGCGCACGCCCACGGCGCCCAGTGGCGCGGCCGCCGGGTCGGCGAACTCGGCTCGGTCGCCGCGTTCAGCTTCCAGAACGGCAAGCTGATGACCGCCGGCGAGGGCGGCGCCATCACCTTCCCCGAGGCCGCCCAGTACGAGGAGGCGTTCCTGCGGCACAGCTGCGGCCGCCCGCCGACGGACCGCAAGTACTACCACCGGACCTCCGGCTCCAACTTCCGGCTCAACGAGTTCTCGGCGAGCGTCCTGCGCGCCCAGCTCGCCCGCCTGGACGGCCAGATCGCCGTCCGGGAGCAGCGCGCCGCGCTGCTGGACCGCCTGCTGGCCGAGATCCCCCGCCTGGTCCCGCAGGGCCGCGACGAGCGCGCCGACCGCGTCCCGCACTACATGGCGATGTTCCGGGTGCCCGGCCTCGGCGAGGAGCGGCGCAACGCCCTGGTCGACGACCTGATCGCCCGCGGCCTGCCCGCCTTCGTGGTCTTCCGCGCCATCTACCGCTCGGACGGCTTCTGGGAGTCCGCCGCGCCCGACACCACCGTCGACGAGCTGGCCAGGGCCTGCCCCAACAGCGAGGCGCTCACCGCCGACGGCATCTGGCTGCACCACCGCACCCTGCTCGCCGACGAGTCGGCGATCGAGGACACCGCCCAGATCATCGCCGACGCCCTGGCCGCGGTGTGAACGCGGCACCGCGGGAGCCGGACGCGCCGGTGCGGGTCGCGGTCGTCGGCCTCGGCTGGGCGGGGCGCACCATCTGGCTGCCCCGCCTGACGGCGCACCCCGGCTACCGGGTCACCGCCGTCGTCGAACCCGGCCCCGGCGCGGCCGGGCACCTCCCGCCGGGCGCGGCCCTGCTCACCGACGCCGACCGGCTCGGCCCCGACACCGACCTCGCCGTCGTCGCGGTGCCCAACCACCTGCACACCCCGGTCGCCGAACGGCTGCTCGCCCGCGGCGTCCCGGTGTTCCTGGAGAAGCCGGTCTGCCTCAGCGCCGCCGAGGCCGACCGGCTGGCCGCCGCCGAACGCGCGGGCGGGGCCGTGCTGCTGGCCGGCAGCGCCGCCCGCTACCGCGAGGACGTCGCCGCCCTCACCGGGCTGGCGGCGGAACTCGGCCCGATCCGCCATGTCGACCTCGCCTGGGTGCGCGCCAGCGGCGTCCCCGACGCCGGCGGCTGGTTCACCAGCCGCCGGCTCTCCGGGGGCGGCGCGCTGGTCGACCTCGGCTGGCACCTGCTCGACACCGCCCAGAGCGTGCTCGGCGGCCCGGTCCGCTTCCCGGCCGTGCTCGGCTCGCTCTCCGCCGACTTCGTCAACGACGGCGGACGCGGCGCCGGCTGGCGCGGCACCGAGCGCCCGGCCGGCGCGGGCGACGTCGAGGACACCGCCCGCGGCTTCCTGGTCACCGACACCGGCGTCTCGGTCGCGGTCCGGGCGAGCTGGGCCTCGCACGACCCCGTCGACACCACCCGGATCACCGTCGAGGGCGCCACCGGCTCGGCGACCCTGACCTGCACCTTCGGCTTCAGCCCCAACCGCCGCGCACCCCGGCTGACCCGCACCCGCGACGGCGTCACCACCGAGGTCCCGCTGCGCGGCGAGCCGGTCGGCGCCGAGTACGTGCGCCAGCTCGACGCGCTGCCCGCCCTGCTCGCCGACCCGGCCTCGCGCGGCGTCGCCGTGCGCGGCGCCCACCACACCATCTCGGTCATCGAACGCCTCTACGCGGCCGCCCGCGCCCCGCGGCCCCGGCTCGCCGACGAGGCCACCGCCCTCGCCGTCTGACCCTGCGCGCCCCACAGCCCCGGCCCGCAGGCCGCACCAGACCCGGTCACCCGTCCGGGCCGCCCCTCGTCCCATGGAGATCCCATGCCGCTCGACCCGCCCGTTCCCGCCGTACCCGACGGCCGCGCGCTCGCCGCGTTCTCCCCGGTCCGCGCCGTGGTCTTCGACCTGGACGGCGTCATCGTCGACAGCTTCGACGTGATGCGCCGGGCCTTCCTGACCGCCTACGAGGAGGTGGTCGGCGACGGCCGGCCGCCGTTCGAGGAGTACTGCCGCCACCTGGGCCGGTACTTCCCGGACATCATGCGGATCATGGGGCTGCCGCTCGCCCTGGAGGAGCCCTTCGTCCGGGAGAGCTATCGCCTCGCCCATCAGGTCACCGTGCACGACGGGGTGCGCGAGCTGCTCGCCGAGCTCACCGCGCGCGGCGTCCGGCTGGCCGTGGCCACCGGCAAGAGCGGCCCCCGGGCCCGCTCGCTGCTCGACCAGCTCGGCCTGCTCCACCACTTCGACCACGTGCTCGGCTCCGACGAGGTCGCCCGGGCCAAGCCCGCCCCCGACATCGTGCTGCGCGCCCTGGAGCTGCTGGGCGTGCCGGCCGGGCGGACCGTGATGGTCGGCGACGCCGTCACCGACCTGGCCAGCGCCCGGGGCGCCGGCGTCGGCGCGATCGCCGCGCTGTGGGGGGAGACGGACGAGCCGGCCCTGCTCGCGGAACGGCCCGACGCGGTGCTGCGCCGGCCCGACGAACTCCTCGCCCTGCTGCCCGAACCCGCCCCGGCCCACTGACCCGCCCCATCCCGCCGCCCCACCGCCTCACCGCCCCGCCGAGCCCTCCCGCCCGGCGGGGCGCCGCCGTTCCCGCCCCCACCTCCCACAGGGCCCCGGCCCGCGGCCGCCGCGAATAGGGCCCGTCTAGGGGGTCGGATAGGGGCGGCCCGCAGCCCCCGCCGCAGGAGACTGGGACCGGCCGGAATGCGCACACGGTTGTTCCGGAACGGCCGCCCGGAAATCCACCGGCCCCTTTCCCGGTGAAACCCTCCCGGAAAAGGACCGCGCATTCCTCCCCGATCCCCTCCGCCCCGCCCGGCGGAAAAGGGAACGCACCCGCACCCGAACCCCACCGACCCGACGCAGAAGGAAGTGACGGCATGTTGCGCACCGAGCTGATCCGGCCGCTGCCCGAACTGCTGGCCGAGCACGCCCGCGACAGCGCCGAGCGCACCGCGTTCCGCGACGCCGTCCGCGCCGTGACCTACGGCGAGCTGTACACCCGCACCGGCCGGATCGCCGGCCACCTCGCCGACCTGCGCCTGCAGCCGGGCGACCGGGCGGCGATCCTGCTCGGCAACAGCGTCGAGGTGCTGGAGAGCTACTTCGGCATCCTGCGCGCCGGCGCCATCGCCGTCCCGCTCAACCCGCACGCCTCCGGGCCCGAACTCGCGCACCTCCTCGACGACAGCGGCGCCCGCGTGGTGATCACCGACGCCGCCCGGGCGGCCGGCCTCGACGCCCTCGCGCGCGGCCGGGCCGACCTGCGGGTGATCGTCACCGGCGACGGCCCCGCCCCGCCCGGTGCCCTCTCCTTCGAGACCCTCGCCACCACCGAGCCCGCCACCCCCGCGCGTGACGACCTCGGCCTGGACGACCCCGCCTGGATGCTCTACACCTCCGGCACCACCGGCCGCCCCAAGGGCGTGCTGTCCACCCAGCGCAACGGCCTCTGGTCGGTGGCCGCCTGCTACGTGCCGGTGCCCGGCCTCAGCGCCGAGGACCGGGTGGTCTGGCCGCTGCCGCTGTTCCACAGCCTCTCCCACATCGCGTGCGTCCTCGCCGTCACCGCCGTCGGCGCCACCGCCCGCATCCTCGACGGGTTCGCCGCGCAGGACGTCCTGGAGGCGGTCCGCGAGGAGTCCGCGACCTTCCTCGCCGGCGTGCCCACCCTCTACCAGCAGCTGGTGCGCGCCGCCCGCGAGGACGGCTTCACCGCCCCGGCCCTGCGGATGTGCCTGGTCGGCGGCGCGATGACCACCGCCGCGCTGCGCCGCTCCTTCGAGGAGGCCTTCGGAGCGCCGCTCATCGACGCCTACGGCTCCACCGAGACCTGCGGCTCGATCACCGTCAACTGGCCCACCGGCGCCCGCGTCGAGGGCTCCTGCGGTCTGCCCGTGCCCGGCCTCGGCGTGCGGCTCGTCGACGTCGAGACCGGCCTGGACGCCGCCGACGGCGAGGAGGGCGAGGTCTGGGTGCGCGGCCCGAGCGTGATGCTCGGCTACCACAACCAGCCCGAGGCCACCGAGCAGGCGCTGCGCGGCGGTTGGTACCACACCGGCGACCTCGCCCGGCGCGACGGCGCCGGCTACTTCACCATCACCGGCCGGATCAAGGAACTCATCATCCGCGGCGGGGAGAACATCCACCCGGCCGAGGTCGAGGAGGTGCTGCGCGCCGTGCCCGGCGTCGCGGACGTCGCCGTCGTCGGCAAGCCGCACGAGGTGCTCGGCGAGGTGCCGGTGGCCTTCCTGGTGCCCGGCCCCGGCGGCCTCGACCCGGAGGCCCTGCTGGCCGCCTGCCGGGAGCAGCTCTCCTACTTCAAGGTGCCCGAGGAGCTGTACGAGACCGACCGCATCCCGCGCACCGCCTCCGGCAAGATCACCCGGCACGTCCTGCTCGACGCGCCCGCCCGGCTGCGGGCCGCCGGCGGCAGCCACTACGAGCACCTGTTCCGGGTCGACTGGCTGCCGCTGTCCTCCGTGCCCGGCGCCCGCCCGGCCGCCCCCGCCTGGGCGCTGCTCGGCGCCGACGGCTTCGGCCTCGGCGAGGCCCTCGGCGCCGGCCCCGCCCATCCGGACCCGGCCGCGCTGGCCGCCGCCGACCCGCTGCCCGACCTCGCCCTGCTCGGCTGCGGCGCGGGCCTGCGCACCCCCGGCCCGCTCGCCGCCGACGCCGAGCAGGCCGCGCACGGCCTCGAACGGCAGCTGGCGGCCTGGCTCGCCGAGGAGCGGCTGGCCGACACCCGGCTCGTCGTCACCACCCGCGGCGCCGTCGCCGGCGGCGGTGCCACCGACCTCGTCCAGGCCGCGCTCTGGGGCGTGGTCGGCGCCGCCCAGGAGCGGCACCCCGGCCGGTTCGTGCTGGTCGACCTCGACGGCGAGGAGGGCGCCGCCGCCGCGCTGGCCGACGCCGTCGCCTCCGGCGAGCCCCGGCTGATCGTCCGCTCCGGCGTCCCGCTGCGCCCGCGCGCCGCCCGGGTGTCGGCCGCCCTCGCCCACGGCGAGCCGCCGGCCCGCTTCGACCCGCGCCGCGCCGTGCTGGTCACCGGCGCCGACGGGCCGGCCGCCGCCGCCGTGGCCCGCCACCTGGTCGCCGGGCGGGGCGTCCGCCGCATCCTGCTGACCAGCACCCACGGCCCCGCCGACCGGGCCGCCGCCGAGCTCGCCGCCCGGCTCACCGAGGCCGGCGCCGAGGTCGCCCTCACCGCCTGCGACCTCGCCGACCGCGACGCCCTCGCCGCCTACCTGGCCGCCCCCGACACCCGGTTCAACGCCGTCGTGCACACCCCCGGCGCCGCCTTCCCCGGCCTGGGCGCCGCCCTCGCCGCCGCCGTCCACCTGCACGAACTCACCGCCGGCAGCGAGCTGTCCGCCTTCGTCGTGCACACCCCCGCCGGCGGGCTGTCCGGTGCGCCGGGCCCGGGCGAGGCGGCGGCCACGGCGTTCCTCGAAGCGCTCGTCCAGCACCGCGTCCGGCGCGGCCTGCCCGGACTCGCCCTCGCCACCGGCCCCGCCGACGGCGACGGCCGCACCGCCCCGCCCGGCCTCGGCCGGCTCACCGCCCAGGAGCACGCCGCCGCCTTCGACGCCGCCCACCTCGCCGAGCACACCTCCCTGCTGCTGCTCCGGCTGGACCCCGAGGGACTCGACGCGCTCGACCCGCAGGACGTCCCGGCCCTGCTGCGCGACCTCATCGACGCCCCCGCCGGCCCGCGCATCCCCGACAGCGCGACCGCCGCCGCGCTGCGCCGCCGCCTGGCCGGGCGCCCCGCCGCCGACCGGCAGCGCGAGCTGCTCGACCTGGTGCTCACCGAGACCGCCCGGCTCGCCGCCGACCGCCCCGAGGCGATCCGCCCCGACGGCCCGTTCAAGGACCTCGGCTTCACCTCCGCCACCGCCGTCGACCTGCGCGGTCGCCTCACCGCCGCCACCGGCCTGCGGCTGCCCGCCACCCTCGCCTTCGACCACCCCACCCCGGCCGCCGTCGCGGCCCACCTGCTCACCCGGCTGACCGGCCGGCCCGCCCCCGCCAGGCCGGCCCCGGCGCCGCGCAGCGCGCCGCCCGCCGACGACCCCGTGGTCATCGTCGGCGCCGCCTGCCGGCTGCCCGGCGGCGTCGCCTCCCCGGCGGACCTGTGGCGGCTGGTCAGCGAGGGCACCGACGCCATCACCCCGTTCCCGCGCGACCGGGGCTGGGACCTCGACGCCCTCTACGACCCGGACCCGGCCGTCCCCGGCACCTCCTACGCGCGCCACGGCGGATTCCTGCACGACGCGGGCGAGTTCGACGCCGCCTTCTTCGGGATCTCGCCGCGCGAGGCGCTGGCGACGGACCCGCAGCAGCGGCTGCTGCTGGAGACCTCCTGGGAGCTGCTGGAGCGGGCCGGCATCGACCCGACCTCGCTCAAGGGGCAGCCGATCGGCGTCTACGCGGGCCTGATGTACCACGACTACGCCACCGGCCTCGCCGAGGTCCCCGACGGCCTGGAGGGCTACCTCGGCACCGGCAACGCCGGTTCGGTGGCCTCCGGCCGGATCTCCTACACCCTGGGTCTGGAGGGCCCGTCGGTGACGGTGGACACGGCGTGCTCGTCCTCGCTGGTCGCGCTCCACCTGGCCGCGCAGGCGCTGCGCGACGGCGAGTGCACGCTCGCCCTGGCCGGCGGCGCCGCGATCATGGCCCGGCCCACCTCCTTCGTCGAGTTCTCCCGCCAGCGCGCCCTGTCCGCCGACGGCCGGGCCAAGGCCTACGCCGACGCCGCCGACGGCACCGCCTGGGCCGAGGGCGTCGGCCTGGTCCTGCTGGAGCGGCTGTCGGACGCGCGGCGGCTGGGGCACGAGGTGCTGGCCGTGGTCCGCGGCTCGGCCGTCAACCAGGACGGCGCCTCGAACGGCCTGACGGCGCCCAACGGCCCCTCCCAGGAGCGGGTCATCCTCGCGGCGCTCGCCGACGCCGGACTGACCACCGCGGACGTCGACGCCGTCGAGGGCCACGGGACGGGGACGTCGCTCGGCGACCCGATCGAGGCGCAGGCGGTGCTGGCCACCTACGGGCAGGGGCGGTCGGCCGAACAGCCGCTCTGGCTGGGCTCGTTGAAGTCCAATCTCGGCCACGCGCAGGCCGCCGCCGGCGTGGCCGGGGTGATCAAGATGGTGGAGGCGCTGCGGCACGGCGTCCTGCCCAGGTCGCTGCACATCGACGCGCCCAGCTCCCAGGTGGACTGGGAGTCGGGGGCGGTCGCCCTGCTCGCCGAGGAACGCCCCTGGCCCGAGGTGGACCGGCCGCGCCGGGCCGCCGTCTCCTCCTTCGGCGTCAGCGGCACCAACGCCCACGTCGTGCTGGAGCAGGCCCCCGCGCAGCAGACCCCCGTGCAGGAGGTGACCGCCGAACTCGACGCCGGCCCCGGAGCGCCGGTGCCCTGGCTGCTCTCCGCCCGCACCGTCGAGGCGCTGGGCGAACACGCCGCCCGGATCGCGGAGTTCACCGACTCCCGCCCGGCCGCCGAGGCACCGGCCGTCGCCCGCACGCTCGCCGCCTCGCGCGCCGTGCTCGAACGGCGGGCCGTCGTGGTCGCCGCCGACCGGGCGCAGGCGCTGGGCGGGCTGCGGGCGCTGGCCGCCGGTGAGGCGGTGCCCGGGCTGGTGACGGGCCGGGCGGAGGTGAGCGGGCGTTCGGTGTTCGTCTTCCCGGGTCAGGGGTCGCAGTGGGCGGGGATGGGGCGGCGGCTGCTCGCCGAGTCCCCGGTCTTCGCCGAGGCGCTGGCCGAGGTCGAGGAGGCGCTGAAGCCCTATGTCGACTGGTCGTTGCTGGACGTGGTGAACCAGGGCGCCGCCTCGCTGGAGCGGGTGGACGTGGTGCAGCCGGTCTCCTTCGCCGTCAACGTGGCCCTGGCCGCCGTGTGGCGTTCCCTGGGCGTGGTCCCGGACGCGGTGGTGGGCCACTCGCAGGGCGAGATCGCGGCGGCCCACGTCGCCGGGATCCTGTCGCTGGACGACGCCGCCGCCGTGGTCGCCCTGCGCTCGCAGGCGATCGCGCGCGGCCTGGCCGGGCGCGGCGGCATGGTCTCGATCGCCCTGCCCGCCGCCGAGGTCACCGGCGCGCTGCCGGACGGCGTGGAACTGGCGGCCGTCAACGGTCCTTCCTCCGTCGTGGTGGCCGGGGACCCGGCCGGACTGGACACCGTGGTCGCCGCGTTCGAGCAGCGCGGAGCACGGGTGCGCCGGATCCCGGTCGACTACGCCTCCCACACCGCGCACGTGGAGTCGATCGAGCGCGAACTCGCCGAGCTGCTCGGGGCGGTGAAGCCCCAGCAGGCCGCGATCCCGTTCCTGTCCACGGTCGAGGGCCGCTGGCTGGAGGGCCCCGAGCTGGACGCCGGCTACTGGTACCGCAACCTGCGCCGGACCGTCCGATTCGCCGACGCCGTCGGGACCTTGGCCGCCGAGGGCTTCCGGGCGCTCGTCGAGGTCAGCGCCCACCCCGTGCTCACCCACGCCGCCGCCGAGGCGCTGGAGGAGGCCGTCGACGCCCCGGTCGTGGCCACCGGCACCCTGCGCCGCGACGACGGCGGCTGGGACCGCGTCCTGCTCTCCGCCGCCGAACTCCACGTCCACGGCGTCCCCGTGGACTGGTCGACGGCCCACACCGGCGCCGGCCGCGTCCGCCCCGCCGACCTCCCCACCTACCCCTTCCAGCGCGAGCGGTACTGGCTGCACCCCGGCCGCGCCGCCGGTGACCTCGCCGCCCTCGGCCTGGACGAGGCCGGCCACCCGCTGCTGGAGGCCGGGCTGCTGCTCGGCTCCGAGGAGGGCGCCGTCTTCACCGGCCGGATCGGCGAGCGCACCCTGCCCTGGCTGGCCGACCACCGGGTCGGCGGCACGATCCTGCTGCCCGGCACCGCCCTGCTGGACGCCCTGGCGCACGTCGGGCACCGGCTCGGCGCGCCCACGGTCGAGGAACTGACCGTCTCCGCCCCGGTCGTCGTGCCCGACGGCGGCGGCGTCGACCTCCAGGTCCACGTCGGCGAGGCCGAGGACGGCCGCCGCGCCGTCCGGGTGCTCACCCGCACCGGCCCCGGCCGGCCGTGGAGCGCGCACGCCACCGGAACCCTCGCCCCCGAGGGCCCCGAGCCCGCCCCCGCCCCTGACGGGCCGACGGCCTGGCCGCCCGCCGGCGCCCGCCCGCTCGACCTCGACGGCCTCTACGACCGGCTCACCGTCGACTACGGCCCCGCGTTCCACGCCGTCGAGGCCGCCTGGCTCGCCGACGGCCGCCTGTTCGCCCGGCTCCGCCTGCCCGAGGGCACCACCGACGCCGGCGCGTACGGGCTGCACCCGGCACTGCTCGACGCCGCCCTGCACCCGCTCGGCGAGGCCGGGCTCCTCCCGGGCGCCGACGTGCCCCGGCTCGCCTTCTCCTGGTCCGGGGTGCGCCTGCACGCCACCGGGGCCGAGACGCTGCGCGTGGTCGTCGGCGTCACCGGGCCCGACACCCTGACCATCCGGGCCGCCGACGAGACCGGCGCCCCCGTCCTGGACGTCGAGGCCCTCACCGTGCGGCCGGTGGACCCGCGCAGCCTGGCCGGCGCCACCGGGTCCGAGGACGCGGCCCTGTTCGAGGTCGCCTGGGTCCCCGCACCCGAGCCGGCCGGCGCCGACACCACCGCCTGGGCCCCGCACGCCGAACTGCCCGAGGACGGACCGCTGCCACCCCTCGTCGTCCTGCCCGCCGGCTCCGGCGCGCCGGACGAGGCCGTCCCCGAGCGCGCCCACGCCGTCGGGCACGAGGTCCTGCGCGCCCTGCAGGCCTGGCTGGCCGACGAACGGACCGCCGACTCCCGGCTCGCCGTCGTCGTCCGCGAGGGCGACCTCGTCCAGGAACCCGTCCGCGGCCTGGTGCGGACCGCGCAGTCCGAGAACCCCGGCCGCTTCGTCCTGGTCGAGGCCGAGGACCCGGCCACCGCCGCCGAGGCGGTCGCCGCCGCACCCGTCGACGAGCCCCAGCTCGCCGTGCGCGACGGCCGCCGCCTGGTCGCCCGCCTGCGGCGCACCCCGGCCGGCGCGCCGGCCGCCCCCGCCGCAGACGCGCCGTCCCCGCTCGCGGGCGGCACCGTCCTGGTCACCGGCGCCACCGGCGGCCTCGGCGGCCTGGTGGCCCGTCACCTCGCCGCCGTCCACCGCGTCGCCGAACTCGTCCTGGTCTCCCGCTCCGCCGTGCCCGCCGACCTGCTCGCCGACCTCGCGGCCCACGGCACCCGCGTCCGGGCCGAGGCGGTGGACGCCGCCGACCGGACGGCGCTGGCGGCCGTCGTCGAGGCGGTCGCGGACCGCCTGACCGGCGTCGTGCACGTCGCCGGGATCGTCGACGACGGCGTGATCGAGGCGCTGGACGACACCAAGTGGCACACCGTGCTGCGCCCGAAGGTCGACGCCGCCTGGCACCTGCACGAGCTCACCGCCGGCCTCGGCCTCGCCGCCTTCGCCCTCTACTCCTCCGCCTCCGGCGTCCTCGGCGGCTCGGGCCAGGGCAACTACGCGGCGGGCAACGCCTTCCTGGACGGCCTGGCCGCCCACCGCCGCGCCCTCGGCCTGCCCGCCGTGTCGCTCGCCTGGGGCCTGTGGGCCGAGGCCGCCGGCATGGGCGGCCGGCTCAGCGACACCGACCTCGCCCGGATGGCCCGGGTCGGCACCCGGCCGCTCTCCGCGGACCAGGGCCTGGCCCTGTTCGACGCCGCCCTGAGCGGTGAGCGGGCGGCCGTGGTGCCGATCCGGCTGGACGTCACCGGCGTCCGCGCCGAGGACCTCCCGCCGCTCCTGCGCGACCTCGCACCCGCCGCCCGCGCCCCGCGCGCCCTGCGGCGGGCCGCCGCCCGGTCCGCCGCGGACGGCGCCGGCGCTCTCGCCCGCCGACTGGCCGGGCTCACCGCCGCCGACCGCGACGAGCTGCTGCTCGCCCTGGTCCGCGACACCGCCGCCGCCGTGCTCGGCCACGGCACGGCCGGGACGCTGGACGTCGACAAGGCGTTCAAGGACCTGGGCATCGACTCGCTGACCGCCGTCGAACTGCGCAACGCGCTCGGCACCGCCACCGGCCTGCGGCTGCCCGCCACGCTGGTGTTCAACTACCCGACCCCGAAGGCCCTCGCGGCCCACCTCGCCGGCGAACTCGTCGGCGACCTCGCTGGCGAGGAGCCCGCCCCCGAGCCCGCCGGCCCCGCTGCCGTGGTGCGTTCGGCCGCCGATGACGAGGCCGTCGCGATCGTCGCCATGGGCTGCCGCTTCCCCGGCGGCCTGGACTCCGCCGAGGACCTCTGGCGCTTCGTCGCCTCCGGCGGCGACGCCGTCTCCGCGCTGCCCACCGACCGGGGCTGGGACCTCGACGGCAGCTACGACCCCGACCCCGACGCACCCGGGCGCACCTATGTGCGCGGCGGCGGGTTCCTGCCCGGCATCGCCGACTTCGACGCCGCCTTCTTCGGGATCAACCCCCGTGAGGCGCTGGCGATGGACCCGCAGCAGCGGCTGCTGCTGGAGGTCGCCTGGGAGACCCTGGAGCGGGCCGGCCTCGACCCCACCGCCCTGCGCTCCACCCCCACCGGCGTCTTCATCGGCACCCACGGCCAGGACTACGGCACCCAGGGCACCGGCGGCCGGGCCGACGAGGGCTACCTGGTCACCGGCAACGCGGGCAGCGTGCTCTCCGGCCGGCTCTCCTACACCCTCGGCCTGGAGGGGCCCGCGATCACCGTCGACACCGCCTGCTCCTCCTCGCTGGTCGCCGTCCACCTGGCGGCCCAGGCGCTGCGCAGCGGCGAGTGCACGCTGGCCCTCGCCGGCGGCGCCTCGGTGATGTCCACGCTGGAGGGCCTGGTCGGCTTCTCCCGGCAGCGCGGCCTGGCCGCCGACGGCCGGAGCAAGGCCTTCGCCGACGCCGCCGACGGCTTCGGGATGTCCGAAGGGGTGGGCCTGCTGCTGCTGGAGCGGCTGTCGGACGCGCGGCGGCTGGGGCACGAGGTGCTGGCCGTGGTCCGCGGTTCGGCCGTCAACCAGGACGGTGCCTCGAACGGTCTGACGGCGCCCAACGGCCCGTCCCAGGAGCGGGTGATCCGGGCCGCGCTCGCCAACGCCGGACTGACCGCCGGCGAGGTCGACGCCGTCGAGGCCCACGGCACCGGCACCCCGCTCGGCGACCCCATCGAGGCGCACGCCCTGCTCGCCACCTACGGCAGGGGCCGCGCGGCCGAACAGCCGCTCTGGCTGGGGTCGGTGAAGTCCAACATCGGGCACACCCAGGCGGCCGCGGGTGCGGCCGGGGTGATCAAGATGGTGGAGGCGCTGCGGCACGGCGTCCTGCCGAGGACGCTGCACATCGACGCGCCCTCCTCGCACATCGACTGGTCGTCGGGCGGCATCGCCCTGCTCACCGAGCAGCGGGCCTGGCCCGAGGCCGACCGGCCGCGCCGGGCCGGCGTCTCGGCCTTCGGGGTCAGCGGCACCAACGCCCACGTGATCCTGGAGCAGGCGGAGCCGGTCGCGGCGGACGAGAACGCGCACGACGTGCCGGGCGCGGTCCCGTGGGTGCTCTCGGGCGCCTCGGAGCCGGCCCTGCGCGAGCAGGCCGCGCGGCTGGCGGCGCACGCGGACGGGCACCCGGCGCTGGACCGCGCCGCGACCGCCCGCGCCCTGGTCACCGCGCGCACCCGGTTCCCGGAGCGGGCCGTCGTGGTCGCCGCCGACCGGGCGCAGGCGCTGGGCGGGCTGGCGGCGCTGGCCGCCGGTGAGGCGGTGCCCGGGCTGGTGACGGGCCGGGCGGAGGTGAGCGGGCGTTCGGTGTTCGTCTTCCCGGGTCAGGGTTCGCAGTGGGCGGGGATGGGGCGGCGGCTGCTGGCGGA
>NZ_JBEOWI010000055.1:0-53521 GCF_040296005.1 Kitasatospora sp. NPDC002551
GGCAGGACGCCGGGTTCGGACCGGCCGGCTGGGCCGCCGTCGGGCGGGCCCTGGCGGCGGGCGGCGCGGGCGTCGTGCTGCTGCTCAACCGGCGGCGCGCCGCCGGCGGGTGATCCGGCGAGTGCCCGGGGCCCGGTCTCAGCCGTCCTGGGGCCGGGCCCGCGTCGTACCCCGCTCCGGCCCGCCGGGGCCCTCCCCGCCGGCCCGCTCGCCGGCCGCCTCGCCGGCCGCCTCGTCGGCCGCCTCGACCATCGCCCGGGCGCGCCCCCGGGCCCGGTCCCGGGCGGCCGCCGGGTCGGCGGTGGCGGTCCAGGCCACGCAGAACATCAGCAGCCGGCAGACGAAGTTGATCCAGAGCAGCAGCGCCACCGGCACGCCGAAGGCGCCGTACAGGCTCCGCCCCGCGACCGAGCCGAGGTACGAGGAGAGCAGGATCTTCAGCAGCTCGAAGCCGACCGCGCCGATCAGCGCGGCCTTGAGGACGTCCCGCCGGTGCTGGTGGCCGATCCGCGGGAACGGCGCCAGCAGGTAGGCGAAGAGCAGCATGTCCGAGGCCACCGCGATCAGCAGGCCGGCCGCGGTGAGCAGGTAGCCGGCGCTGCCCAGGCCCGCCCAGTCGGCGATCCGGCCCGCCAGCGTGGTGCCGGCGGCCGAGGCGGCGAGCGAGAGCAGCGAGACCGCGCCCAGGCCGCCGAGCACCACGAAGTCCCAGGCCTTGCGCAGCAGCGGGTTGCCCTCCTCGTCGGGCAGCTGCCACAGGTCCCGGATCGAGGTCCGCATGGTGTCCACCCAGCCGAGCCCGGACAGCACCAGCAGCACTCCGCTGACCAGGCCGACCGCGCCCGCGTTGGCCACCAGCGAGGGCAGGTTGAGCGCGTCCGAGATGCCCGGCAGCTGGTCGGAGATGCGGTGCTGGAGGTCCTCCACCCGGCTGTCGCTGAGGGTCGCGACGGCGATCGCCAGCGCGACCGTCAGCAGCGGGAAGAGCGCGAGGAAGCCGAAGAAGGTGACCGCGCCGGCCAGCCGGTTGCCGCGCAGCGCGGTGAAGTGCTCGTAGGCGCGGTACGGGCGGCTGCGCAGCACCCGGGCGACGAGCGGGCCGATCACCGGAAGGCGGGTCAGGAAGTCCACCGTCCGGTTATACCCGCGCGTCGCCCGAACGGCCGTCAGGCTCGGCCGGGAACGGGGCACCCGGCGCGCGGGCCCCCGGCGGCGGAGCGCTCAGCGGCGCACCATCCGCCGGGCCCGGGCCAGCGCCCGGACCGCCTGGTAGGCGGTGTACCGGCCGTGGCCGAGCAGCTCGGTGCGCAGCCCGTCCGCCCCGCCGGGCGGACGGTAGCCGGCCGGGCGGAGCCGGGCGCAGTGCTCGGCGGCGCGGCGGAAGAACTCCCGGCGGTCGCCGGGCGGCACCCGGCCCGGCCGGGAGACCACGGTGTTGAGGTGGTGCAGCATCCGGCCGTAGACCACCGGGCGCCAGCGGTCCAGGTCGGGGCGGCCGTCCAGGAACGCGAAGACCAGGTCGTACTGGCCGAAGACGTCGAAGTGCTTGCGCCCGGCCGTGGCCAGGATGTTGCCGCCCTCCTGGCGCTGGCGGTAGTGGACGCCGACCCGGTCGAGCAGGGTGATGCTCCGGGCGGCGAGCAGCGCCGGGTAGGTCCAGGGGGTGTCCTCGTAGTAGCCGGCCGGGAAGGTCAGGCCCTGGGCGGTGACGAAGTCGCGGCGGTAGGCCTTGTTCCAGACCACCTGGAGCAGTTCGAGCAGGTCCGGGCGGTCGGCGAGGTCGAAGACCTCCCGGGAGGGGGCGCCGAAGACCTTGGCCGAGGCGGCCCGGACGATCCGGCCGTCGGCGTAGGTGCGGGCGTAGTCGTAGACCAGGACGTCCGGGTCGCCGCCGGCCGCGAGCCGGTCGTCCACCGCCTTCAGCAGACCGGGGGTCAGGGTGTCGTCGCTGTCCAGGAAGAGCACGTAGTCGCCGGTGGCGACCTCCAGACCGGCGTTGCGGGCCCGGCCGAGGCCGACGTTCTCCGGCAGGTGCAGCACCCGCACCCGGGGATCGCGGGCGGCGGCCTCGTCGAGCAGGGCGCCGCAGCCGTCCGGGGA
Source organism: Kitasatospora sp. NPDC002551 (assembly GCF_040296005.1). Classification (NCBI taxonomy): domain Bacteria; kingdom Bacillati; phylum Actinomycetota; class Actinomycetes; order Kitasatosporales; family Streptomycetaceae; genus Kitasatospora; species Kitasatospora sp. NPDC002551. The sequence continues at coordinate 2,101 of NZ_JBEOWI010000055.1, forward strand.
GCGGTCGTCCACCGCGACGAGCTCGAAGTCCGGGCCGTCCTGGCCGAGCACCGAGGCGAGGCACTCGGGCAGGTACTCCTCGACCCGGTAGACCGGGACGATCACACTGAAGCGGGGCATGGCCCCAGGGTAGTGGGGGTGCCGGACCGCGGCCCCGGGGGGCCTTGGGCCGGACGGTAGGATCGACTGGCACGTACGCACCGATCAAAGTGCGGTCAGACCCCGAACCGGGCTGCCACGCTCCTCCAGAGAAAGGCCTGCGTAGCCGATGGCTCCCCGCCTCTCCATCGTCGTCCCGATCTACAACGTCGAGCGCTACCTCGTGGAGTGCCTCGACTCGATCGCCGCCCAGACCTTCACGGACTTCGAGTGCGTCATGGTCGACGACGGTTCGAAGGACAACAGCGCCGCCCTCGCCGAGGCGTACGCCGCCAAGGACTCCCGGTTCCGGTTGGTCCGCCAGGTCAACAAGGGCCTCGGCGCGGCCCGCAACACCGGCATCCGGCACATCGACCCGGACGCCGAGTTCCTCTGCTTCGTCGACAGCGACGACTCGATGCCGCCCAGCGCGTACGAGCTGATGATCAACACGCTGGACGAGACCGGCTCGGACTTCGCCACCGGCAACGTGCTGCGGTTCCGCGCGATCGGCTACTACCAGTCCGGTGGCCACAGCCGTCCGTTCGCCAAGACCGTGCTCAAGACGCACGTCACCGAGATCCCCTCGCTGGTGACCGACCGCACCGCGTGGAACAAGATGTACCGCCGCTCCTTCTTCGACGCGGCCGGCATCCTCTACCCCGAGGGCATCCTGTACGAGGACGCCCCGGTCAGCGTGCCGCACCACTACCTCGCCAAGAGCGTGGACGTGCTCTCCGAGCCGATCTACCACTGGCGCGAGCGCGAGGTCGGCGAGATGTCGATCACCCAGATGCGCACCAACCCCAAGGGCCTGATCGACCGCGTCACCTCGGTCGAGCTGGTCCGCAACTGGCTGAAGAAGCAGACCGAGCCGCGCTTCGCCGAGTACCTGAGGTCCTACGACGAGAACACCCTCGTCGAGGAGATCCCGATGTTCTTCTGGTCCGTCGTGGACGGCGACAAGGAGTACCGGGACGCCTACATCCGCTGCGTCAGCCGGCTGCTGCGCGCGATCGGCCCCGAGCAGGTCAAGAAGCTGCGCGCGCCGCTGCGCCTGAAGTACCACCTGACCCTGCAGGGCCGGATCGACGAGTTCGTCGAGCAGATCAAGTACGAGGGCGAGAGCAACGGCGGCGTCATCGCCAAGGGGCTGCTGCGCCCGTACGCCGACTACCCGTTCCTGCGCGGCGGCCGCAAGAGCGTGCCGCCGGGCCTGCTCAGCCTGCGCAACTCGACCGTCATCCGCAGCCGGCTCTACGAGTCGCGCTGGGAGGGCGGCCGGCTGCGGCTGACCGGCCACGCGTACCCGGAGCAGCTGGGCGCGGCCAACAAGCACGACATGGTCCGCACGCTGGTGCTGCGCGAGGCCAAGGGCCGCCGGGTCATCGCGGTGCCGATGAAGACCGTGTACAGCCCCGAGGCCACCGCCTCCAACCACCACGACCTCTACAACTGCGACTGGGCCGGCTTCACCGTCGCCGTCGACCCCGAGAAGCTCAAGCACCGCGGCCAGTGGAAGGACGGCAACTGGCGCGTCCTGGTCGCCGGCGCCGGCAAGGGCGGCGTCTACAAGGGCCGGATCTGGGCCGGCTGGGCGGACAGCGCGATCTACCTGCCCTCGCACTGGGTCGAGCCGGACGTGCGGATCGTCCCGTTCGTCCGGGACGGCAGCGTCTACCTGCGGGTGGAGAACGTGCGGATCCGGGTGACCGGGCTCGCCGCGCAGGGCGACACCGTCGAGGTGTCCGGCGCGGCCCGCTCCGGCGTCCGGCTGGCCGGGGCCCGGCTGCGGCTCACCCACGTCGAGTCCGAGCGCGAGCTGTTCTTCCCGGTGTCCGCGGGCACCCCGGTCGGCAGCCTGCAGTCGTTCCACGCCTCCTTCCCGATCCCCGAGCTGACCGAGGTCCGCGAGAGCTGGGCCGAGCTGGACCCGATCGCCGAGGAGCGCGCCCGCGACCGCTGGGACGCCCATCTGGTGCTGAGCGACGACACCACCGTGCCGCTCGCCTGGGACGACCGGAACGCGCCGGAGCAGCTCAACCTGGTCCTCAACGCGGACGCCGAGCCCGAGCAGCGGCGCGCCCTGTACACCAAGCCCTCCCCCGGCGGGTACCTGCAGTTCCTGGACCAGCTGCTGCAGCCGGTCGTGCACGAGGTCACCGCGCGCGGCGCGGACGGCTTCCTGCTCAGCGGCACCTTCCCGCTGCCCGGCACCCACCGCTGGGAGATGGTGGTCCGCCACCACTGGGGCGAGGAGCAGCACCTCTACCCGGTGGAGATCGCGGACGGCCGGTTCCGTACCGCGCTGCCCGCCGTGCCGACCGCGTCCTTCGCGGGCAACGTGCCGCTGGCGCAGGGCGGTTGGAACATCTCGTTCCGCCCGGTCGGCGCCGTCTTCCACCCGGACATGGCCTCCTACGCGCTGATCTCCCCGGAGTGCTGGAACGCGCTGCCGCTGGAGGTGGAGGCCCGCGGCAAGCGGATCGTGCTGGAGCGCCGCCACCACGACGGCCTGCAGCTGGAGGCGGAGAACATACTGCTTCCGGAGGAGCGCAGCGGCTGGCGCCAGCGCCAGCTGCGGACGGTCGACTACCCGGCCGCCCGCCGGCTGCCGCTGCGCGACACCGTGCTCTACAACGTCGCGCTCGGCGGCCTCTACGCGGACTCGCCGCGGGCGATCCACGAGGAGCTGGTGCGCCGCGGCCTGCCGCTGGAGCACCTGTGGGGCAGCGACGACCTGCAGGCGGACCTGCCGCAGTCGGCGGGCGCCGTCCGGCTCTACAGCCCGGAGTGGTTCGAGGCGCTGGCCACCGCGAAGTACGTCGTCACCAGCGCGCACCTGCCGGACTTCTTCGTCCGCCGGCCCGGCCAGATCGTCCTGCAGACCTGGCACGGCTCGCCGCTGAAGCAGCTGGGCCACGACTTCGAGAAGGTCTGGTTCACCGACGCGCACTACCTGAAGGGCCTGACCAAGGAGGTTCCGAACTGGAGCATCCTGCTGGCCGGCAGCACCTGGGCTGCTCCGGTGCTGCGCCGCGCCTTCGACTTCAAGGGCGAGATCCTGGAGAGCGGCCTGCCGCGCAACGACGTGCTCTTCTCCGCCGACAAGGAGAAGACCGCCGAGCGGGTGCGCGAGCGGCTCGGTCTGCCCGAGGGCAAGAAGGTCGTCCTGTACGCGCCGACCTGGCGCGAGGACCGGCGCCGCCACTACGGCGGCTACCAGCTGAACCTCCAGCTGGACCTGGCCGCGGCCCGGGAGGCGCTCGGCGACGACCAGGTGCTGCTGGTCCGCCGGCACTCCACCGTCCGCGAGCAGATCGCCGAGGCCGGCAACGGCTACGTCTGGGACGTCAGCAGCTACCCGGACATGGCCGAGCTGCTGCTGGTCGCCGACGTGCTGGTGACCGACTACGCGGCGTCGACCTTCGACTTCGCGGCGACCGGCAAGCCGATCCTGTTCTTCACCTACGACCTGGCGCACTACCGCGACAACCTGCGCGGCTTCTCGCTGGACTTCGAGGCGGACGCGCCCGGCCCGCTGCTGGCCACCTCCGGGGAGCTGGTCTCGGCGCTCGGCCGGGTGGACGAGGTCGCCGCCGAGTACGCCGGGAAGTACGCGGCGTTCCGTGCGAAGTACTGCGACCTGGACGACGGCCACGCCGCCGCCCGGGCCGTGGACGCCATGCTGAGCCGCGAGGCCTGACCGGCCCGACGCCGGCCCGGAGGCGCCCGACGCGAACACCGCGCCGGGCGCCTCCGGCGTTTCCGGCCCGAAATTCAGGAATTTCGAACTGGCGTTTCCAAAGGGAACTCCTCAGCTAATTTCCAGGGCATTCCCAAATTGACCTCGGATGCTTTTCCCGGTGAGATGGAAATTCTCGCCAGAAAGGTCCGTGGAAATGGCTGTCCTCACCCGGTTCGTCCTCCCGCACGCCGCGCCGCGCTTCGGCGACCCCCGTTTCGGCGCCCCGCTGCCGAGCGAGGAGGAGAACGCCGCCTTCGGACTGCTGCGCGCCCGCTGGACCGGCCGCGGCCTCGAACTCACCGGCTTCGCCCGCCCCGACGACCGGTCCACCGCCCTCCCCGGCTCCGCCTGGACCTGGCTCAGCCTGCGCCGCGACGACCGCGAGGAGCCCGTCCACGTCCCCACCCGGCCCCGCCGGCTCCCCGAGGTCACCGACGACAGCGCCCAGCCCGAGCACAACCACGACTGGGCCGGCTTCACCGCCCTCGTCGAACCGCGCCGGCTGCGCGGCGCCGACGGCTGGCTGCTCGGCGACTGGAACGTCGAAGTCACCCTGTTCACCCTCGCCCGCCCCGCCCGGCTGCGCCGCCAGTACGGCGGCCTCGCCCCGCACTGGTGCGGCTCCGGCGAGTACCCGCCCGCCCGCTGGGTGGACCACGACATCCGCCTCCAGCCGCGCTTCGCCGACGGCCGGCTCGCCCTGCGGCTCGAACGCCCCGACGTCCGCCTCACCCGGGCGGTGCCCGCCCCCGACGGCATCGGCCTGCACCTCACCACCGCCGACCCCGGCCAGGCCCGCACCGTGCTGCGGCTGCGCCACCGGGAGAGCGGCACCGTGCTGACCGAGCCCGCCGTCCGCACCGGACGGACCGTCACCGCCCGACTGCCGTACCCGCTGTTCACCGCCCAGGGGCGCGGCACCGGCGAGCTGGAGCACTGGGACGTGGACCTGGTCGACCCCGACGGCGCCGCCGCCCCGCTCGTCCTGGACGAGCGCGCCGAACCGGTCGCCGGCCAGCACCCGCTGCCCGGCGCCGAGGACCGGGTGCTGCACCTCAAGCACCTCGCCGACGGCCGGCTCCAGCTGTGCGTGCGGCCCGCCGCCGGCTGGGTCGAGCGGATCACCGCCCGGGCCGGCGGCTTCGACCTCACCGGCCACTGCCCCGCGCCCGGCCCGCTCGCCCTGGTGCTGCGGCACAGCGGCAGCGGCACCGAGGTCCGCCACCCGGTCGAGCACGGCCCGGACGGCCGGTTCACCGTCCGGCTGCCCGCCACCCGCACCGGCTCCGACGGCACCGCGCTGCCGTTGCGCAAGGGTCTGTGGGAGGCCGCGCTGCACCCCGCCGACGGGCCGGGCCCGGCCCGCCCGCTGACCGCCGCGCCCGCCGTCCTGGCCGCGCTGCCCGCCGCCACCCCGGTCGGCGGCAAGCGGATCGTGCTGGAGCGCCGCTGGCACGACACCCTGCTGCTGGACTCCACCCCGGTCCTCAGCGCCACCGAGCGCAGCGCCTGGACCCAGGCCCGCCAGCGCACCGCGGGCTACCCCGCCGCCCGCCGCGAGCCGCTGCGCGAGGCCGTGCTGTACGACGTCTTCGGCGGCCGCGGCTACGCCGACTCCCCGCGCGCCGTGCACGCCGAACTCGCCCGGCGCGGCACGCCGTTGGAGCACCTGTGGGTGGTCGACGACGCCCAGGCCGAGCTGCCGCCCGGGGTGCGCGCCGTGCGGGTCTGGAGCCCCGAGTGGTACCGGGCGCTGGCCACCAGCCGCTACCTCGTCGGCAACACCCACTTCCCGGACTTCCTGCAGCGCCGCCCCGGCCAGGTCGTCGTCCAGACCTGGCACGGCGCCCTGCTCAAGCGGATCGCCCACGACGTCGACAACCCCTGGCTCGCCGACCACGGCTACCTCGCCGCCCTCGACCGGGAGACCCCGCACTGGAGCCTGCTGGTCTCCCCCAGCCCCTTCGCCACCCCGATCCTGCGCCGGGCCTTCCGCTACCGGGGCGAGATCCTGGAGTCCGGCTACCCGCGCAACGACGTGCTGGCCCGCCCCGACCCGCGGCGGGCGGCCGCCGTCCGCCGGCGGCTCGGCATCCCCGAGGGCCGGCGGGTGGTGCTCTACGCGCCGACCTGGCGCGAGGACCGGCCGCGCCCGGACGGCGACGGCTTCCGGCTCGACCTGCGGCTCGACCTCGACCGGGCCCGGCGGGCGCTCGGCGGGGACCACGTCCTGCTGCTGCGCCCGCACGCGCACGTCCGCGAGCCGCTGACCGGCACCGGGGACGGCTTCGCCGTCGACTGCGCGGACTACCCGGACGTGCAGGAGCTGCTGCTGGTCGCCGACGTCCTGGTGACCGACTACTCGTCGATCCTGTTCGACTTCGCCATCACCGGCCGCCCGGTGCTGTTCTTCACCTACGACCTGGCGCACTACCGGGACAGCCTGCGCGGCTTCGCCTTCGACTTCGAGGCGCAGGCCCCCGGCCCGCTGCTGGACGACTCGGCGGCGCTGGTCGCGGCGCTGCGCGAGCTCGCCGACACCGGGGGCGCCGTGCCCGCCGGGTACGCCGAGCGATACCGGCACTTCCGGCAGGTGCACTGCGCGCTGGACGACGGCGGCGCCGCCCGCCGGGTGGCCGACCGGATGCTGGAGCTCGGCCGGGCGGACGGGTAGCCCGGAACGGACTGCCCGGACGGCGCGGCGGCTCGGACGGCGCGGCGGCTCGGACGGCGCGGCGGCTCAGCCGAACGGGTAGGCCCGCCAGGGGCGCCAGACCTCGTCGGCGTCGAACCGGGAGAGGCCGAACCCGGGCACCGGGAAGGCCGCGTGGAAGGACCGGGCCTGCTCGTGGGCCTGGTCCAGCACGTCGTCCGCGAGCCCGTGCGCCACCGTCACGTGCGGGTGGTACGGGAAGGCCAGCTCCCGGGCCAGCGGACCGGAGCGGATGTCCGCCTCCAGCAGCCGGCACTCCCGTTCGCCCTCCTCGACCCGGACGAACACCACCGGGGAGACCGGGCGGAAGCTGCCGCTGCCGCGCAGCACCATCCGGAACGGCCGGTGCGCGGCGGCCACCGAGGCCAGGTGCTCCTCGATCTTCGGCAGCGCCTCGGCCGGCACCTCGGTGGGCGGCAGCAGCGTGACGTGCGTGGGTATCGACCGGGCCAGCGGGTCGCCGTGCCCGGCCCGCGCGTCCTGGATCGCCGCGCCGTACGGATCCGGGACGCTGACGGACACACCGATGGTGAGGGTCTGCGGGAGACCCTCACCACCGGGCAGACTCGTCAGCGGAGTCACCGCTTGGCGGCCGGGAGGAAGCCGATCCGGTCGTACACCGTGGCCAGCGTCTCGGACGCCACCTCGCGGGCCTTCTCGGCGCCCAGCGCGAGGACGCGGTCCAGCTCGGCCGGGTCGTCCAGGAAGCTCCTGGTGCGCTCCTGGAACGGCGTCACCCACTCGGTGAACAGGTCGGCCAGCTCGGTCTTCAGGGCGCCGTACATCTTGCCCTCGAAGTGCGCGACCAGCTGCTCGATCGACTGCCCGCTGAGCGCGGAGTGGATCCGCAGCAGGTTGGAGACGCCGGCCTTCTGCTCCTCGTCGTAGGAGACCACGGTGCCGGTGTCGGTGACGGCGCTCTTGAACTTCTTGGCGCTGGTCCTGGGCTCGTCCAGCAGGCTGACCAGGCCCTTGGTGGAGGACGCCGACTTGCTCATCTTGACGGCCGGGTCCTGGAGGTCCTGGATCTTGGCCGTCTCCTTGAGGATGTACGGCCTGGGGACCGTGAAGGTCGGGCTGTAGCGGGTGTTGAAGCGCTCCGCGAGGTCGCGGGTGAGCTCCACGTGCTGGCGCTGGTCCTCGCCGACCGGGACGGCGTCCGCCTGGTACAGCAGGATGTCGGCGACCTGGAGGATCGGGTAGGTGAACAGGCCCACCGAGGTGCCGGCGGTGCCCTGCTTGGCCGACTTGTCCTTGAACTGGGTCATCCGGGAGGCCTCGCCGAAGCCGGTGAGGCAGTTCATCACCCAGCCGAGCTGCGCGTGCTCGGGCACGTGGGACTGGACGAACAGGGTGCAGCGCTCGGGCTCCAGGCCCGCGCCGAGCAGCTGGGCGGCGGAGATGCGGGTGTTCTGGCGCAGCGTCGCCGGGTCCTGCTCGACGGTGATCGCGTGCAGGTCGACGACCATGTAGAAGGCGTCGTTCTCCTCCTGCAGGTCGACCCACTGGCGCACCGCGCCCAGGTAGTTGCCGAGGTGGAACGAGCCGGAGGTGGGCTGGATGCCGGAGAGCACCCGGGGACGGTCCTTGACCGGACCAGTGACCGCTGCGTTGACCATGCGCGCCATTGTTCCAGTTCCACCGACCGGTCAGGAAACCTCCGGCCCCGGCGGTTGAGCCAGTGTGACGGCACTCACCCCCACCCGGGCGATCCGCCGGCCCTCCAGCTTGGCCACCGTCAGCCGCACCTCCTCGCCGGGGCCGGCCGGGATCCGCACCCGGTCGCCGTCGGCGGGCAGCCGGCCGAGCGCGGCCACCAGGCAGCCGGCCACCGTCTCGTAGGGGCCCTCGGGGAGGGTGACGCCGGTCTCCTCGGCGAAGTCGGCCAGGTTGAGCAGGCCGTCGAGCTCCATGCCGCCGCCGGCCAGCCGCCGGGTGGGGGGCGGCTCGGGCGTGTCGTACTCGTCGCGGATCTCGCCGATCACCTCCTCCACGAGGTCCTCCAGGGTGACGATGCCGGCGGTGCCGCCGTACTCGTCGACGACGATCGCCAGGTGGTGGCCCTCGCGGCGCATCTCGCCCATCGCCTCCAGCACCCGCTTGGAGGCGGGCAGCAGCTTGACCGGGCGGGCCAGGTCGCGGACCTTGGCGGCCCGTTCGCCGCGCGCCCCGTACAGGTCGCGGACGTGCACGAAGCCGGTCACCGCGTCGTAGCTGCCCTCGACCACGGGGTAGCGGGAGTGCGGCGAGGAGTCCGCCTGGGCACGGACCTCGGCGAGCGGGCGCTCGGCGTCCAGGAAGGTCACCTCGGTGCGCGGGACCATCACCTCGCGCAGCCGGCGGTCCCCGGCGGCGAACACGTCGGCGATCAACGCCCGTTCGTCGCTGCCGAGTTCGGTATTGGCGGCGACCAGGCCGCGGAGTTCCTCGGAGCTCATCGCGCCCCGCCCGGCCCTCGGATCGCCGCCGAGCAGCCGGACCATCAGGTCGGTGGAGCGGCCGAGCAGCCAGATCGCCGGGCGCAGCACCACCGACATGACGTCGACCACCGGCGCGGCCAGCACGGCGATGGCGTCGGCCCGCTGGAGGCCGATCCGCTTGGGGGTGAGCTCGCCGAGCACCAGCGAGACGTAGCTGATCACCAGGGTGAGACCGACCAGGGCGGTGGCGTCGGCGACGCCCTCGGAGAGCCCGGCCCGCACGAACAGCGGGGCGACCTTGCCGGCCAGCGTGTCGGCGCCGAAGGCGGCCGAGAGGAAGCCCATGCAGGTGACGCCGACCTGGACGGCCGCCAGGAAGCGGTTGGGGTCGGCCGCGAGGTGCGCGGCCCGGGCCGCCCGCCGGGTGCCGCGGGCCTCCAGCGTCCGGATCTGGCCCTCGCGCAGCGAGATCAGCGAGATCTCGGCGACGTTGAACAGACCGCCCAGGACGATGAAGACGAGGACGAGCGCGGCGTCCTCGAGGGTTTCGTTCACAGCGGGTCAGTGTAGGACCGGCCGGCACCTGGAGGGCGTCGCGACGCCGCCCCCGGCTGCCCCGGTCCCCCGACGGAGACGGCCCGCCGCCCCCGGGAAACGGGGACGGCGGGCCGTCGTGAAGCGCTCGGGGCGCGTCGGCTCAGATGAGGCCGAGCTCCTGGACCGCGTCGCGCTCCTCGGTCAGCTCCTTGACCGAGGCGTCGATGCGACCGCGCGAGAAGTCGGAGATCTCCAGGCCCTGGACGATCTCGAACGCGCCGTCCTTGGTGGTGACCGGGAAGGAGGAGATCAGGCCGGCCGGGACGCCGTAGGAGCCGTCGGAGACGACGCCCATGGAGGTCCAGTCGCCCTCGGCGGTGCCGTTGACCCAGGTGTGCACGTGGTCGATGGCGGCGTTGGCGGCCGAGGCGGCCGAGGAGGCGCCGCGGGCGTCGATGATGGCCGCGCCGCGCTTGGCGACGGTCGGGATGAAGTCGTTCTCCAGCCAGGCCTGGTCGCTGCCGACGGCCTCGAAGGCCGGCTTGCCGGCGACCTCGGCCTGGAAGATGTCCGGGTACTGGGTGGCGGAGTGGTTGCCCCAGATGGTGACGCGCTTGATGTCGGAGACCAGGGCGCCGGTCTTGGCCGAGAGCTGGCCGAGGGCGCGGTTGTGGTCCAGACGGGTCATCGCGGTGAAGCGCTCGGCCGGCACGTCCGGGGCGTTGCGCTGGGCGATCAGGGCGTTGGTGTTGGCCGGGTTGCCGACGACCAGGACCTTGATGTCGTCCGCGGCGTGGTCGTTGATGGCCTTGCCCTGCGGGCCGAAGATGCCGCCGTTGGCCTGCAGCAGGTCGCCGCGCTCCATGCCGGCGGTGCGCGGACGGGCGCCGACCAGCAGCGCGACGTTGGCGCCGTCGAAGGCCACGTTCGGCTGGTCGGTGATGGTGATGTCGCGCAGCAGCGGGAAGGCGCAGTCGACGAGCTCCATGGCGGTGCCCTCGGCGGCCTTGAGGCCCTGCGGGATCTCCAGGAGGCGCAGGTTCACCGGGACGTCGGCGCCGAGCAGGTGGCCCGAGGCGATGCGGAAGAGCAGCGCGTAGCCGATCTGGCCGGCGGCTCCGGTGATGGTGACGTTGACGGGGGTGCGGGTCATTTCTACCTTCTCCAGCAAGATCGCCAGGTGCCCCAGGCACGTTCGGCGCGCCGGAGCCGCGGACGGTCTCTCGACATCGAGAGAACCGGCGTCAGGGTATCGCAAAGGGAAGCGTACGCCTCGGGCGAGGTCGTGACTGGTTGGTCACAGACGATGACGGCCCCCGCCCGGGTCCCGGGCGGGGGCCGTCATCGTCCGGCCGGCTACCGGCGCGGGCGGCCGATCAGCTGGCCGATGTTGTCCAGCAGCGGGAGTTCCAGCCACGGGTTGGGCTGGGCCATCAGGGTCAGCAGCACGATCGAGACGCCCAGGAAGGTCAGCACGATCACGTCGGTGAACCGGCTGCGGACCGCCAGCATGCCGACCTCCGGCAGCACCAGCCGCAGCAGCGCGCCGAGCAGCACCCCGCCGCCGATCACCAGCAGCCCGTACTTGAAGCCGTCCTGGAAGTCGGCGAACCAGGTGACCGCGAGACCGGCGCCGACCACCAGCAGGACCACGGTTATCGGCCACTGCCGGACCGGCAGCGCGTGGTCGCGCCCGAGCGCGGCCGCCGAGCCCTCGGGGGGCAGCGTGCCGGTGGTCTTGACCGGCCTGCGCCGGGTCCGCCGCGGTTCGGTCATGGCTTCCCGTCCTTCGGGATCGTCGTTCGTCGATCGGGGGTGGGTCAGAGGCCGGCGCGGCGCTCGGCCGCCACCACGATGTTGTTGAGCAGCATGGCGCGGGTCATCGGGCCGACGCCGCCCGGGTTCGGGGAGATCCAGCCGGCCACCTCGGCCACGCCCGGGTGGACGTCGCCGACGATCTTGCCCTCGCTGCGGCTGACGCCGACGTCCAGCACGGCCGCGCCGGGCTTGACGTCCTCCGGCTTGACCAGGTGCGGCACGCCGGCGGCGGCCACGATGATGTCGGCCTGGCGCAGGTGGTGGGCGAGGTCGCGGGTGCCGGTGTGGCAGAGGGTGACGGTGGCGTTCTCGCTGCGGCGGGTGAGCAGCAGGCCGATCGAGCGGCCGACGGTGACGCCGCGGCCGACCACGACCACCTCGGCGCCGTCGATCGCCACGCCGTGGCGGCGCAGCAGTTCGACGATGCCGAGCGGGGTGCAGGGCAGCGGGCCCTCGATGCCCAGCGCGAGGCGGCCGAGCGAGGTCGGGTGCAGGCCGTCCGCGTCCTTGTCCGGGTCCATCAGCTCCAGGACCGGGTTCTGGTCGAGGCCCTTGGGCAGCGGCAGCTGGACGATGTAGCCGGTGCAGGCGGGGTCGGCGTTGAGCTCGCGGACGACGTTCTCGACGTCCTCCTGGGTGGCGGTGGCGGGCAGCTCGCGCTGGATCGAGGCGATGCCGATCTCGGCGCAGTCCCGGTGCTTGCCGTTGACGTACCAGCGGCTGCCCGGGTCGTCGCCGACCAGGACGGTGCCGAGGCCGGGCACGACGCCCTTCGCCTGGAGGGCCGCCACTCGGGCGGCGAGTTCGGACTTGATCGCGGCCGCGGTGGCCTTGCCATCGAGAATCTGGGCAGTCATGACCCCATTCTCCCGGATCCGGACCGGCTCGCGTGCCACCGGTCCCGGGCCGGGAAGGGGCCGGTGGCGGGAGGGGACGGGAGCGGCGCGGGGCCCCTGGTGGGACGTACGGGGGGTGGACGGGCGGATACGGAACGTCCGGGTCGTATTGCGTTTGCGCCACAGTCCGGTCCGACGCGCGGGCCCGGCTGGACAGGGCCCCGCCGGGCGGTCGACGATACGAGGGCATTCCCCGCCGCATCCGGCCCGGTGACGGGCCGACGGAAGACCGGCGGGGGCGTACCCGGGGGAAGAACGAAGTGAGCCGACCAGACCGCACCGCGCCGACGACCGATCGCCGCCGCCGCGGCACGCCCCGCACCGGCAGGCCGTCCCGACTCCCGTCCTCACCTTTCCCACGGCCCTGAGCGGTAGTCCGCCCCCGGTCCGCGTCCGCGCCCGGCGCCAGTGCGCTCCGCTGACGTCCCGTCCGACCGGCCGCCCGACCCGCCGGCCTGTTCCGGGCCCTCCGCTGTCCCGTCCCCACGTGTTCCCATCCGCACGGAGTCATCGATGAGCTACCCGCCCGACCCGAACAACCCGTACAACCAGCCCCAGCAGCCGCCGCAGCCCGGGTACGGCTACCCGCAGCAGGCCCCGCCGGCCGCCGGCTACGGCTACCCCCAGCAGCCGCCGCAGCAGCCGCAGGCGGCCGGGTACGGCTACCCCCAGCAGCAGCCGCCGCAGGCGTACGGGTACCAGCCGATGCCGGGCACCATCCAGGCGAACAACGGCTACATCAACATCGCCCAGCTCGGCACCGTGAAGATCGCGACCATGGGCCAGCGCTTCCTGGCGCGCCTGATCGACGCCCTGGCGATCACCGCGGTCCTCACCCTGGTCATGGCCCTCGGTCTGGCCAGTGCGCTCGGCATCGTCAAGGACGCCGACGACTGCAGCCAGTACAACTACGGGACCATCAGCTACAACGACTGCATCCAGCAGCAGAACGACGCCGCGGCCGGCCTCTTCGCCACCATGATGATCATGATCTGCGTGCTGTCGGTGTTCAACCTGCTCTACGAGTGGCTGATGGTCTCCTTCGCCGGCGCGACCCTGGGCAAGCTGGCCCTGGGCCTGCGCGTGGTCAAGGAGAACACCGGCCGGACCCCGGGCCTGGGCGGCGGCTTCATCCGCTTCATCATCCCGGTCGTGGGCGCGTTCCTCTGCTACATCGGCACGCTGCTGGTCTACCTGTCGCCGTTCTTCGACAACTCCGGGAAGCTGCAGGGCTGGCACGACCGTGCCGCCGGCACCCTGGTGATCAAGAAGTAGCGCGCACGGCGGAGCGGCCCGGCCCCCTCGGTGGAGGGGACCGGGCCGCTCTGTCGTCGGATCAGTGGAAGAAGTGCCGGGTGCCGGTGAGGTACATGGTCACCCCGGCCTCGGCGGCGGCCGCGATCACCTCTTCGTCGCGGATCGAGCCGCCCGGCTGGACGATCGCCCGCACACCGGCGGCGATCAGGATCGCCGGGCCGTCCGCGAACGGGAAGAAGGCGTCGGAGGCCGCGTACGCGCCCTTGGCCCGCTCACCGGCCCGCTCGACCGCGAGCTTGCAGGAGTCGACCCGGTTGACCTGGCCCATGCCGACGCCCACCGAGGCGCCGTCCTTGGCCAGCAGGATCGCGTTGGACTTGACGGCCCGGCAGGCCCGCCAGGCGAAGGCCAGCTCGGCCAGCTCGGCCTCGGGCAGCGCCTCGCCGGTGGCCAGCGTCCAGGTCGCCGGGTCGTCGCCCTCGGCGTGCACCCGGTCGGCGTCCTGGAGCAGCACGCCGCCGGAGACCGGGCGCACCTCCTGGCGGTTGGCCGGGGCCCCGGGGGCCAGCAGCACCCGCAGGTTCTTCTTGCGGGCCAGCACCTCGACGGCGCCGTCCTCGTAACCGGGGGCCACCACGACCTCGGTGAAGATCGGGGCGATCTGCTCGGCCAGCTCCACGGTGACCGGGCGGTTGACGGCGATCACGCCGCCGTACGCCGAGACCGGGTCGCACTCGTGCGCCTTGCGGTGCGCCTCGGCGACGTCGGCGCCGGTCGCGATGCCGCACGGGTTGGCGTGCTTGATGATCGCGACGGCCGGCTCGGCGTGGTCGTAGGCGGCGCGGCGGGCGGCGTCGGTGTCGACGTAGTTGTTGTACGACATCTCCTTGCCGTGCAGCTGCCGCGCACCGGCCAGGCCGCCGCTGCCGTCGGTGTAGAGCGCGGCGCCCTGGTGCGGGTTCTCGCCGTAGCGCAGCACGTTCTGGCGCTCGTAGGCGGAGCCCAGGAAGGCCGGGAAGGCCTCCTCGGTCCCGGTGTACCCGGACTCGCCGAACCAGTTGGCCACCGCGACGTCGTAGGCGGCGGTGTGCGCGAAGGCCTGGGCGGCCAGCCGCTTGCGGGTCAGCAGGTCGAAGCCGCCCTGCCCGACGGCGGCGAGCACGTCCTGGTAGCGGGCCGGGTCGACCACGACGGCCACCGAGGGGTGGTTCTTGGCGGCGGCGCGGACCATGCTCGGGCCGCCGATGTCGATCTGCTCGACGCACTCGTCCGGGGTGGCGCCGGAGGCGACGGTGGCCTTGAACGGGTAGAGGTTCACCACGACCAGGTCGAAGGGCTCGACGCCCAGCTCGGCCAGCTGCGCGCGGTGCGACTCCAGGCGCAGGTCGGCGAGCACGCCGGCGTGCACGCGGGGGTGCAGCGTCTTCACGCGCCCGTCCAGGCACTCGGGGAAGCCGGTCAGCTCGGAGACCTCGGTCACCGGGACGCCCGCGGCGGCGATCCGGCCGGCGGTGGACCCGGTGGAGACGATGGCGACCCCGGCGGCGTGCAGGCCCTGGGCCAGCTCCTCCAGACCGGTCTTGTCGTACACGCTGATCAGGGCGCGCCGGATCGGCCGGACGTTCTCGGAGACGGGAGTGGTGGTGGGGGCGGCGCTCATGCCGGAATCCATACCTTTCGGTCCTCGATGCGGTGACCCTCGCGGGCCAGCCGGCCCACGACGTCGACGAGCAGCTTGCGCTCGACTGTCTTGATGCGCTCGTGCAGCGCCTCGCCGCCATCGGCGTGGTCGGCGTCGAGGACCTCGACGACGCCCTGCGCGATGATCGGCCCGGTGTCGACGCCGGCGTCGACGAGGTGGACGGTGCAGCCGGTGACCCTCACCCCGTACGCCAGCGCGTCGGTGACGCCGTGGGCGCCGGGGAAGGAGGGCAGCAGCGCGGGGTGGGTGTTGACGATCCGTCCGGCGAAGGCCGCGATGAACTCGGGGCCGAGGATCTTCATGAAGCCGGCCGTGACGACCAGGTCCGGCTCGTACCCGGCCACGGAGGCGGTCAGCGCGCGGTCCCAGTCCGCGCGGTCCGGGTGGTCCTTCACCCGGTGCACGAAGACCGGCAGGCCGGCGCGCTCGGCGCGCTCCAGGCCGGCGATGCCGTCGCGGTCCGCGCCGACGGCGAGGATCTCCGCGCCGTACGCGGGGTCGGCGGCGGCGTCGATCAGCGACTGGAGATTGGTGCCGGAGCCGGAGACCAGCACCACCAGGCGGGCCGGTCCGGGCGTGCGGGGCGGGAAGAGCTGGGCGGGGGCGGCGGCCACTGCGCGATTCTCCGTAGGTCGGGCGCCGTGCGCTGGTACGTCCACCGGCGGTGGGGCCACTACGAACGGCAGGTCGAGCGAGGGGGAACTCCTGGCCAACCCGCCGCGACGCGGGCACCCGGGGAACCCGTGGGAGCTGCTGACCGTCACCACCATAACGGCTGGTCGGACGGCCTCCGAAACACCGTCGAGGGCTACGCGCGTAGCTGAGACGGGGATCTCGCCGGGCCGTCCCCGGGCGTCCCGCCGGTCCCACCGGACCCGGCGGGCCGCCGACGACCGGCCCACCCCGGACGCGCCCGGAGCCCCCACAAGGGCCTGCGGGATCATAGGGTGGCGCGGGCACCCGCCCCACCGACCGAGAAGGAATGGCTGAACCATGAGCAGCGGTGACGACACCGGCGAGCGCAACCCCTTCGCGCCGCCGCCGGCGGATGCCCCCGACCAGCCGTGGCGACCGCGCGCTCCCCGCCCCTCCGACGGCTCCGAGGGCCCCGAGGGCCAGGACGGCGACCCGGACGAGCGCCCGCTCGTCCCGCCGCCGCACCCCTGGAGCCCCGGCTACCAGGGCGGCGGCTGGCACCCCCGCCCGTCCGCGCCGCAGCCGCCCCGGCTCGACCCGACCGACCCCGCCCAGCGCAAGGCCCGCAACGCCGCGCTGGCCGGCATGGGCGCGCTGGTCTGCGCCTTCGCGACGCTGCACTACGTCGCCCTGTTCCTCGGCGCGCTCGCCATCGCCTGGGGCGTCTCCGCCATGCGCGCCCCCAAGCCGGCCACCGCCGACGCCACGGCCGCCCCGGCCGCCGCTGCGCCCGGCGGCCCCACCGCACCGAACCCGCTCACCCCGGCCGCCCTGGCCGGCATCCTCACCGGCGCCATGACGGTGGTCTTCGTCTCCTCCGTCCTCGGCCTGGCGCTGTACTACAACGACTACATCACCTGTGTCCGGGACTCCCTCACCTCCAGCGGCGCCGACGGCTGCGAGCGCCTCGCGCCGCAGTGGTACGTGGACATCACCAAGCCGAGCGAGTAGGCGCCGGGGCGAGCAGACCCGGCGCCGGGCGTGCCGGGGCGTGCCCGGCCCGCCCCTCGTCCGGCCCTGGTCCGGCCCTGGTCCGGCCCTGGTCCGGCCCTGGTCCGGCCCTGATCCGGCCCTGATCCGGTCAGCGGGCCGGGCCTGCACCGTCCGCGCCGGCCGCGCCGTCGGGCGTTCCGGCCGGGGTTCCCGACAGGCGGGTGACGGCCGCGTGCGCGCGGGCGCGCAGCAGGAGTGCGCCCCGGCGCGCGGGCAGAGCGAGCGCCCTGGGGGCGAGGGGCCCGCGGCCGGCGGCCGGGCGGAGCAGGCGGAAGCGGGTCAGCAGGGCGGTCGGGGTCGCGACGGCCGCCACCCAGGCGGTCGCGGCCAGGCCCGTCCACCACGGCACCGGCCCCAGCCAGGCCATCCGGCCCGCCGCCACCGCCCCGCCGGAGAGGCCGCCGAGCCCCGCTGCCGCGACCCCGGCCAGCAGTGCCGCCGCCAGCGCCGCCGCGGCGGTGGCCGGCAGCGGCCACGGGGCGCGCGGGCCGGCCCGGCCGGCGGCCCGCCCGCCGCCGAAGGCGGCCGCCCGGCCCAGCAGCAGCCCCGGCACCACGCCCGCCAGCGCCGGCAGCACGCACACCACCAGCCGCCAGCCGCCCGCACCCGGCTCCGGGAGGAGGGCGAACAGCGGGAAGTCCGGCACCGGCCCCAGCACCGTCCGCGCCGGCGACACCACCGTCCCCTCCCCCGCCGCGAACCCCGGGCCGAGCGCGTACGCCGCACCCCAGAGCACCGCGTTCGGCAGCAGTGCCAGGCTCACCAGCAGCACCCCCACCACCGCCGCGGGCCCGCCCGTGAACACCTCCGGCGCGCCGCTCGATCCCACCGTGGCCAGCACCGCCGCCCCCGCCACCACCAGCCCGCCGGCCGCCAGGAGCCCGCTCCCGGCCGCCAGCACCGCCGCCCGGACCACCGGCGCGCCGCCCACCGGCCGCAACGGCCCCGGCAGCCGCGCCAGCCCGCGCTCCAGCAGGCCCGTCACCGCTCCGGCCGCGCCGCACCCCCGTGCCCCGGCCGCCACCGCCAGCCCCGCCACCAGCGCGACCGCGACCAGGTCCGGCAGCACCCGGGCCCGGAAGTCCCCCGGCCCCGCGCACTGCACCACCACCCCGCACGCCACCGCGCAGTACCCCGCCCAGACCGCCGGAGCCCCGCCGCGCCCCGGCCGTCCCGCGCTCCGCGCCGTCACCCGGCCCGCCGTCCGGGCCAACTGGCCCACCGCCAGGAGACCGAGCAGCAGCGGGGTGACCGTCAACGGCGCCTCGGCCGCCCCGCGCAGCACCGGCGCGCCGTGCCCGAGCAGCCACAGCGCCGCCACCAGCCGCAGCGCCCCGGACGCGCCCCCGTCCGCGTACGGCGTCACCACCCAGAGCCCGAGCACCGGGACGGTGACGGCGCAGAGCCCCAGCAGGGCCGTCCGGACCCCGGCGAGCAGGGCGGACAGCCCGGGCCTGGCACCCAGTTCGCCCGGCGCTTCCAGAATCGGACGACCCGTCAGCTGCGTCATGGCCCACATCGTGCCAAGGCGACTCGCCATGCTCCATGAAGAGGCAAACCGCCGGGGTGTCCCAGATTATGGGTTTATGCGCATTTTCAGACCATGCCCTTTCGCCGCCGCGACCGACCCGGCCAGGAGCGTCTGATGACCAAGCCCCCGACCGTCGAACACCCCGGCAACCAGCCCGCGCCCGCGACGCAGAGCCGCAGCGGGAAGGGGCGCCCCGCCAAGGCCGGGTCCGGACACGGCCGGGGCACCGCCGCCCCCGCCGGGAAGGGCCAGGCACCGCCCGGGCAGGACGCGGCCGCCGGCCTGCTGCGCCGGCTGACGGCACGTGAGGCCCAGGCCTTCGCCCACCTGGCGGCCGGCCGGGACCTCGCGGAGACCGCCGCCGCCCTCGGTGTCACCACCACGACCGCCCGCAGCTACCAGCACCGGGCCCTGCGCAAGCTCGGTACCCGCACCCAGGACGAGATCACCGCCCTCGCCGCCCTGCTGTCCACCCCGGACGCCACCGACGAGGCCCGCCCGAACTCCGCCGACGCAAAACCGCGACGCGGCGCCGCGAGGACCGGCGACCGGGCGGAGCCAAGGCCCCCGGCCGACGGCGAACGGCCATCCCCCGAGCGGGGCGCTGCGGCAGCCGCCGCACCGGGCGACCCCGCCGCCCGCGCGAGAACCGACACCCCGGCAACGACCGGGGTCGACGGCAGGACGGAACCGGGCACCCCGGCCGACGGCGAACGGGCCCTCCGCGACACGCCCGGCGCACCCGCCCCGACGCACACACCGGGCCGGGACACCGCAGCCGCCACGCCGGGCGGCCCGGCCTCGGCCGACGCGCGAACGGGCCGCGCCGGGGCGGCGGCCCCGCCCGGCACGGGCCCGGTCGCCATGGCCTCGCCGACACGGCAGGAGGACACCCACCGTCCGGAGGCGGACGCCGCCGGCACCAACCGACCGCGGGGCGTCCGCGCCCCCGGCCTGATTGGCAAGGACCCGACCGCGCGTCGGACGGCCGGGGGCGGGGGCAAGCCGCGGACCGTGTCCGCCGGGCAGGCGATGACAGGGCAGCCGTCGACTGCGGGGCGAGACGGCGGCGAGGCCGCCGAGCGCGCGGCCGACGCCGGTCGCGGATCGGCAGAACGCGACGACCGCCGGGCGACGGCGAAGGAGTCGGCCACGGCGGCCACCGGCGGGCCGACGCCGCCGGGACGGGACCGCAAGACCGCACCCGGGTCGGCGACGGCCGGACGCACTCGCGCGGCCGCGAAGCCGGCCGCCGCGACCGCCGGACGACCGGACGCGCCGGGGCCGGCCGGCGGGACCGGCGGCGACCGGGCGGCGGCCGGGCGCGGCGACGGGCCGGGGACGGGGTTCGAGGAGGTGTACGAGGCGGCGCACACCCGGCTGGTGCAGCAGGTGTTCCTGCTCACCGCGTGCAGGCACCGGGCCGTGCACTGTGTGGGCCGGGCGTTCGGCGAGGCGCGGCGGCGGTGGGCGGCGGCGGTCGCGGGCGGCGATCCGGAGGCGTGGGTGCGGGCGCGGGCGTTCGAGCTGGCGCTGTCGCCGTGGCACCGGGGCGGGCCGCGGCGCACGCACGTCTGGCGGCTGCCGCACCGCCGGATCAAGGTGCGCCCGGCGGACGAGGCCCAGGCGGTGCTGCCGGACCACGACCGCCTCACCGACCACGACCGCGCGCTGCTCAAGGCGCTCCGCCGGCTGTCCCGGCCGCGGCGGCGGGCGCTGGTGCTGCACGACGGCCTGGGGATGCCGGCCGCCGCCGTGGCGGTGGAGGTGGAGTCGACGGTGACGGCCGCCGAGGGGCGGGTGTGGGCGGCGCGGGCGGCGCTGGTGCGGTGGGTGCCCGAGCTGGTCGGGCCGGATCCGGCGGCGGACGGGTTCGCCGACCGGCTCTGCGCGCTGATGCACCGGGCGGCGGTGCGCGGGGCGCCGCAGCCGCACCGGGCGCCGGTGCCGCTGCTGCGGGCCCGGCACGGGCTGGCGAACGCGGGCCGGACGGGGGCGGCGGCGCTGCTGACGGCCGCGGTCGGCGGCGCGGTGGTGGCGACGCTGGCGGGCGGGGGGCCGGGTGAGCTGTTCCGGCCGCCCGGTCCGCCGCCGCCCTCGCTCTGCGCGCCGTTCCCCACCTCGGCGACCGATCCGGACGCGCCGCTGCCGCTGCTGGCGGACGGTCCGCCGTCGGGGATCCGCAGCCTCTGGTGCTCGCCGACGCCGGGGCTGGAGCCGGTCGTGCTGGATCCGCCGCCGCCCCGCGACGGGCCGTACCGGCCGCCGACGGGCGGGCGGGCCGCCGAGGCGCTCCCCCCGCCACGGATCGTGGCCGCCGAACCGCAGGGCTGCGCGCCGCCCTGGTCCCTGCACCCCTGCCCGGCCACCGGCTGAAAGCCGCCGCGCGACCGGACAGCACTGCGCCCCGCCCGGATTCCCGGGCGGGGCGCCGTGGTGTGCGAGCGGGGAGGGCGTCAGCCCTTGATCAGCTCACGGGCCAGGCGAGCGGTCTCGGACGGCGTCTTGCCGACCTTGACGCCGGCGGCCTCAAGGGCCTCCTTCTTCGCCTGCGCGGTGCCCGAGGAGCCGGAGACGATGGCGCCGGCGTGGCCCATGGTCTTGCCCTCGGGGGCGGTGAAGCCCGCGACGTAGCCGACGACCGGCTTGGTCACGTTCTCCTTGATGAAGGCCGCGGCGCGCTCCTCGGCGTCGCCACCGATCTCACCGATCATGACGATGAGCTCGGTCTCCGGGTCCTCCTGGAACGCCTTGAGGGCGTCGATGTGGGTGGTGCCGATGACCGGGTCACCGCCGATGCCCACGGCCGAGGTGAAGCCGATGTCCCGCAGCTCGTACATGAGCTGGTAGGTCAGGGTGCCGGACTTCGAGACCAGGCCGATCTTGCCGGCCTTGGTGATGTCGGCCGGGATGATGCCGGCGTTCGACTGTCCGGGGCTGATCAGGCCGGGGCAGTTCGGGCCGATGATCCGGGTCTTGTTGCCCTTCGAGCCGGCGTGGGCCCAGAAGGCGGCGGTGTCGTGCACCGGGACGCCCTCGGTGATGACGACGGCCAGGCCGATCTCGGCGTCGATGGCCTCGACGACGGCGCTCTTGGTGTGCGCCGGCGGCACGAAGATGACGGTGACGTCGGCACCGGTCTTCTCGATGGCCTCGGCCACGGTGCCGAAGACGGGCACCTCGGTGCCGTCGACGTCCACGGTGGTGCCGGCCTTGCGCGGGTTGACACCGCCGACGATCTGGGTGCCGGAGGCGAGCATGCGGCGGGTGTGCTTCATGCCCTCGGAGCCGGTCATGCCCTGAACGATGACCTTGCTGTCCTTGGTAAGGAAGATAGCCATGGTGTGAAAGTCCCCTTCCTTACTTGTTGGCCAGCTCGGCGGCGCGGTCGGCCGCACCGTCCATGGTGTCCACCTGCTCGACGAGCGGGTGGTTGGCGTCGGTCAGGATCTGACGACCCAGCTCGGCGTTGTTGCCGTCGAGGCGGACGACCAGCGGCTTGGTGACCGCCTCGCCCTTCTCCTCGAGCAGGGCGAGGGCCTGCACGATGCCGTTGGCGACCGCGTCGCACGCGGTGATGCCGCCGAAGACGTTGACGAAGACCGACTTGACGTCGGTGTCGCCGAGGATGATCTCCAGGCCGTTCGCCATGACCTCGGCGGAGGCGCCGCCACCGATGTCGAGGAAGTTGGCGGGCTTGACGTTGCCGTGCTTCTCACCGGCGTACGCGACCACGTCGAGGGTGCTCATGACGAGACCCGCGCCGTTGCCGATGATGCCGACCTCGCCGTCGAGCTTGACGTAGTTGAGGCCCTTGGCCTTGGCGGCGGCCTCCAGCGGGTTGGCGGCGGCCTTGTCCTCGAGCGCCTCGTGCTCCGGCTGGCGGAAGTCGGCGTTCTCGTCCAGGGAGACCTTGCCGTCGAGCGCGATGATCTTGCCGTCGCCGGACTTGATCAGCGGGTTGACCTCGACCAGGAGGGCGTCCTCCTTGATGAAGACGGTCCACAGGGTCTGCAGGACATCGGCGATCTGGTCGGCGACCTCGGCCGGGAACTTCGCGGCCTCGACGATCTCGCGGGCCTTGGCCTCGGTCACGCCCTCGTTCGCGTCGACCGCGATCTTCGCGAGGGCCTCGGGCTTGGTGGCCGCGACCTCCTCGATGTCCATGCCGCCCTCGACGCTGGCCATGGCCAGGAAGGTGCGGTTGGCGCGGTCGAGCAGGTAGGAGACGTAGTACTCCTCCTGGATGTCCGCGGTCTGGGCCAGCATCACCTTGTGCACGGTGTGGCCCTTGATGTCCATGCCGAGGATCTGCTCGGCCTTGGCGACGGCGTCCGCCGGGTCGGCGGCGAGCTTCACGCCGCCGGCCTTGCCTCGGCCACCCACCTTCACCTGAGCCTTGACGACGGCGCGGCCGCCGAAGCGCTCCGCGATGGCGGCAGCGTCTGCGGCGGTCTCGATGACATCGCCGTCAAGCACGGGCACGCCGTGCTTGGCGAAGAGGTCCCTCGCCTGGTACTCGAACAGGTCCACGTGTTTGTCCTTGTTCGTGGTCGCGGATTGTGTCTCTACGAGCGTGCCACGGCAGGATCTTCGCTGCGGGTCGTCGGGGCGGTGCGGGTACGCAGAAGTACGGCCTTGCGGCCCACACAGCCACGGGCGCACACGTCAATCAACACGCGCGTCACGTCCGTCTGGCAGGTTATCCCCGTACGACGGGCGTGTTTCGCCCGAGGCCTGCCCGTCTTTGGTGAGAACCGTCACAGGACAGTTTAGGGGGCGTACGCCGGGCGCCCGGACGGGCGTCCCCGCCCGGCCGCGCCCCGGGTTCCGCCGTCCGGGTGAGGCTGGCTCCGTCGCGTTGACGGCCGGGCCGACAGCTCCGTTCACAGTCCCGGCCCCGTGCTCCGTCTCACACCCCCTGGTCCGGGACGGGGATCGGGCGCTTCTCGATCGCCGCCGCCATGATCTCCGGGAAGACGTCGGGGGTGCAGGCGAAGGCCGGGGCGCCGAGCGCGGCCAGCGCGGCGGCGTGCGCGTGGTCGTAGGCGGGCGCGCCCTCGTCGGAGAGCGCCAGCAGGGCGATGAACTGGACGCCGGCCGCCTTCATCGCGGCCACCCGCTTGAGCATCTCGTCGCGGATGCCGCCCTCGTAGAGGTCGCTGATCAGCACGACGATCGTCTCGGCCGGCCGGGTGATCCGGGACTGGCAGTAGGCGAGCGCCCGGTTGATGTCGGTGCCGCCGCCGAGCTGGGTCGCGAACAGCACGTCGACCGGGTCGGTGAGCTGCTCGGTGAGGTCGACCACGGAGGTGTCGAAGACCACCAGCCGGGTGTCCAGGCTCTTCATCGAGGCGAGCACGGCGCCGAACACCGCCGAGTGCACCACGGACGGCGCCATCGAACCGGACTGGTCGATGCAGAGGATGACGTCCTTCTTCACCGCGCGCTGGGCGCGGGCGTAGCCGACCAGCCGCTCGGGGACGACCGTGCCGTGCTCGGGCAGGTAGTTCTTCAGGTTGGCCCGGATGGTGCGGTCCCAGTCGATGTCGCGGTGGCGCGGGCGGTTGACCCGGGCGCTGCGGTCCAGCGCGCCGCCCAGGGTGGCCCGGGTGCGGTCGGCGAGCCGGCGCTCCAGGTCGGCGACCACCCGGCCGACGACCGCACGGGCGGTCTCCCGGGTGGTCTCGGGGAGCGCGTGCTTGAGCGAGAGCAGCGTGCCGACCAGGTGGACGTCCGGCTCGACGGCCTCCAGCATCTCGGGCTCCAGCAGCAGCTGCTCCAGCCCGAGCCGGCTGATCGCGTCCTGCTGCATCAGCTGGACGACGGTGGAGGGGAAGTACTCGCGGATGTCGCCCAGCCAGCGGGCCACCTGCGGGGCCGAGCCGCCGAGGCCGGCGCCGCGGCGGCCGGAGCGCGGCTGCCCGGCCCGGCCGTCCTCGCCGGCGCCGCGGTAGAGCGCGGCGAGCGCGCCGTCCATCGCGGCGTCCCGGCCCCCCAGGGTGCGGCCGGTGCCGTCCGCCTCGCCGCCGAGGACCAGCCGCCAGCGGCGCAGCCGCTCGTCGGCGGAGGTGCCGGGGTCGGTGGCGGACGCGGCGCCGGGGGTGGTGACTGCCATCGGGGGCTCCTCTGCGTGTGGTCTGTGGTCGGAAGGGAGAGGCGGCCGGAACGGGACGGCCGCCTCCGTCAGGTGTCGCGGCCCTCGGCCTGCCGGGGGATCCGCAGGTGCCCGCCCGGCTCCGCCGTCCCGCCCGGCAGCCCGAGCAGCAGGGCGACCACGGGCAGTGCGGCGTCGGCCCGCACCCGGTCCAACTCGACGCCCTCCCCGGCCGGTTCGGCACTGCCGGGGCCGAGCGGGCCGGCCGCCACCCGGCTGCCGACGGTGTGCCGGACCCCGGCCTCCAGGGTGGCGAAGGTCCGCCGCAGCAGCGGCAGCACGTCCGTGAAGACCTCCGCCGGAACACCCGTCAGCCAGCCGTCGAGCAGGCCGAGCAGCCGGGGGTCGTGCAGCAGCAGCGCGCCGCCGCCGGTCAGGAAGCCCTCGATCCAACCGGCCGCGTCCGCCGGGCTGTTGGCGGCGGACAGCACCAGGCCGAGCCGCCGTCCGGCCTCCGCGGAGTCGAGCCGGCCGTCGTCCAGCAGCAGCCGGACGGCGCGCCCGCGCAGCAGGCCGGGCACCCCGGTGGCCGGTCCGCCGGAGGGCTCGCGCCGGGCGAGCGCCCGCAGGGTGGCGGCCCAGCGGTCGGCGAGTCCGGCGGCGGGGCCGTCCGGCCCGTCCAGCAGGCCGATCGCGCCGTGCACCTCGTCGAGGTGGCCGCGCATCGCGGCCGCCCCGGCGGCGTCCAGGCCGGTGCAGGCGGGCGGCAGGCCGACGCAGATCCGGTCGGCGAGGCCGCCGGCGACCTCGCCGAGGGCGCCGTGGTCGGTCCCCCGGACGTCGCCGTAGCGCAGCGCGCGCACCAGGGCGGGCAGCGCGCCGGCCAGGTGGGCGACGTCGGTGTCCAGGGCGGCGCAGTCGGCGAGCACCCGCATCACGGCGGGCAGCGCCTCGGCCAGCCCGGCCACCAGGCAGCTCTCCACCAGCCCGGTGAGCTCGGCGAGTTCGACGGCGGCCCGGGCGGTACCGACCGCCTTGCCGACGGCGGCCCGCTCGACCGTGGTGCCCCACTGGGCGGCCTCGGCGATCCGGACGGCGAACTCGGGCTGCCAGCAAAGCCGCCAGCTCTCCCGGAAGGTGCCGGTGGAGGCGACCGCGGAGCGGGTCGGCGCGCCCCAGTCGACGCCGAGCAGGCGCAGCCGGTGCAGCAGCCGGGAGCGGGCCGCGTCGGTCTCCTTGCGCAGGTCGAGGTCGAGGTCGCGCGCGGTGGGTTCGGGCTTGAGCCGCAGGGTCCGCTGGAGCCTGGCGAGGTCGCGCTGGAGCGGGACGGCGGGCGCGGCGTCGGGCACCTGACCGAGCGCGTCGCCGATCACCAGCCGGTCCCGGACGAGCGCGAGGGCGACGTCCGAGCCGTCGCACATCACCGCGCGGACGGCGTCCAGCGTCTCGGTGAGGCCGGCCAGCGGTCGGCCGCGCAGCACGGCGAGGGTGCGGGCCAGCCGGACGGCCTCGATGACGTGCGCGGAGGAGACCGGGTGGTCCTCGGCGCGCAGCAGGCCGGCGACCCGGGTGAGCCAGCCGGGCAGCGGGTCGCCGTCCGTGCGGTGCAGGTGGTGGTACCAGCCCGGGGAGACGATCCCCGCGCCGTAGCCGGTGAGTTGGGAGAGCCGGCGGTGCGTCCAGGGCACCCAGGTGATCTCGGTGCGCACCTTCTTCGGCAGCTCGGCGAGCAGTGCGCGGTCGTGCGCGACGGTCGGCATGGCGGCCAGCGCGGGGACGTGGAAGGCCCCGCAGACCACGGCGATCCGCTGGTGGCCGGCCCGGCGGGCGGCGCGGATCTGCTGGCGCATGTACGCCTCGCGCTGCTCGTCGCGCCGGCTCGCGCCGCCGTCCTCGCGCAGCGCCGTCATCGCCTCGGCGACGGCCGCGAAGGGCGCGAGCGGGTCCTCGTCGCCGCCGGGGCGGCGGTGCTCGACCACGTCCTCCCACCAGCGTTCCGGGTCGTCGTGGCCGGCGGCCTCGGCGAGCCGGGCGATCGGGTCGCGCGCCAGGTCGCCGTCCACCCCGTCGGCGCCGTCCTCCCCGTCGGCGCCGCCGTCACCGTCCGCCTGCGCGGCGTCCGCGAAGGTGAAGCCGGCCGGCAGGTCGATGAAGCGGAGCGGGACGCCGAGGTCGGTGGCGTAGCGGATCGCCACCCACTCCGGCGAGAACTCGGCGTACGGCCAGAACGCGGCGCGGGCCGGGTCGTCGGCCGCGTGGGCCAGCAGGGCCACCGGCGGCACCATGTCCTTCTCCGCGGCCAGCCCGAGGATCGGGTCGGCCTCCGGCGGCCCCTCCACCAGGACCGCGTCCGGTCGCAGCCGCTCCAGCGCGGCGGCCACCGAGCGGGCCGAGCCGGGCCCGTGGTGCCGGACGCCGAGCAGCGTCACCTCTGCGCTCATCGCGCTCTCCCTCCCGGGTCTTCCGAGCTTGCGGTCGTGCGGTGCACGGTCGTGCGGTGCACGGCGGTGCCGTTCAGCGGGCGTTCTCACGGGCGGCGCGGTAGAAGTCCTTCCAGCCGTCGCGCTCGCGGACCACGCCCTCGACGTACTCGCGCCAGACCTGCTGGTCGGCGGCCGGGTCGCGGACCACCGCGCCGATCACGCCGGCCGCGACGTCGCCGGCCCGCAGCACGCCGTCGCCGAAGTGGGCGGCGAGCGCCATGCCGTTGGTGACCACCGAGATGGCCTCGGCGGTGGAGAGGGTGCCGCTGGGGGTCTTCACCTTGGTCCGGCCGTCGGTGGTGATGCCGGCCCGCAGCTCCCGGAAGACGGTCACCACGCGCCTGATCTCCTCGGCACCGCCGGGCAGTTCGGGCAGCTGGAGGGAGCGGCCGAGCTGTTCGACCCGGCGGCTGACGATCTCGACCTCCTCCTCCAGCGAGCCGGGCAGCGGCAGCACCACGGTGTTGAACCGGCGGCGCAGGGCGCTGGACAGCTCGTTGACGCCCCGGTCGCGGTCGTTGGCGGTCGCGATCACGTTGAAGCCGCGCACGGCCTGGGTCTCGGTGCCCAGCTCCGGGATCGGGAGGGTCTTCTCGGACAGGATGGTGATCAGACTGTCCTGGACGTCCGCCGGGATGCGGGTCAGCTCCTCGACCCGGGCGATCCGGCCGTCCGCCATCGCCCGCATCAGCGGGGAGGGGACGAGCGCCTCCCGGCTCGGCCCGTTGGTGAGCAGCTGCGCGTAGTTCCAGCCGTAGCGCACGGCCTCCTCGGGGGTGCCGGCGGTGCCCTGCACCAGCAGCGTGGAGTCGCCGCTGATCGCCGCGGCGAGGTGCTCGGACACCCAGGTCTTGGCGGTGCCCGGCACGCCGAGCAGCAGCAGCGCCCGGTCGGTGGCGAGGGTGGTGACGGCGACCTCCACCACCCGGCGCGGGCCGATGTACTTGGGGGTGATCACGGTGCCGTCGGGCAGCTCGCCGCCGAGCAGGTAGGTGGCGACGGCCCACGGGGAGAGCTTCCAGCGCTCCGGGCGCGGACGGTCGTCCTGGGCGGCCAGCGCGGTCAGCTCGGCGGCGAACGCGTCCTCGGCGTGCTGCCGCAGGACATCGGTCACGACGTCGGTCATCGGGGCTCCTTCGGGTCGGCCGCCGGGCACACGGATGCCCGGGCGACGGGGTGATCGGGGGGAGCCAGGCCGGCGTCCCGGCCTGTGGAAACCACCATGCACCGGACCACTGACAATCCTGACCGGACCTCAGTTCGGTCTCCCCGGCGGCGGCGCGACGGCCGGACCGACTGTCAGTGCCGCCGCCTACCGTCGTGGCCATGGAGGAACGCTGGAGCACCGAACACGTCCTGTCCCTGGCGCCCGACGCCGCCTCGAAGAAGGCCGCCGCCAAGCTGTCCGCGCCCGCGCCCTGGTCCGCCGCGGGCACCGACGGCGACGCGGTCTGGGGCGAGTGCAAGGGCAGCGGCAGCACGCCGTACCGCACGGTCGTCGAGCTCGCCACGCCCGCCTACCAGTGCACCTGTCCGAGCCGGAAGTTCCCCTGCAAGCACGCCCTGGGGCTGCTGCTGCTCTGGAGCGGCTCGCCCGGCTCCGTGCCCGACGGCGCCGAGCCCACCGACTGGGCCGCCGCGTGGCTGAAGGGCCGCCAGGACCGCGCCGAGCAGCGGGCCGTGCGGGCCGAGGCCCCGGCCGACCCGGCCGCCGCCCGCCGCCGGGCCGAGAAGCGCTCGGCCCGGGTCGCGGCGGGCGCCGCCGAGCTGCGGCTGCGGCTCGCCGACCGGGTCCGGCACGGCCTCGCCGACCAGTCCACCGCCGGCCCGTGGGAGGAGGTCGCGGCCCGCATGGTCGACGCCCAGGCACCCGGGCTGGCCACCCGGGTCCGCGAACTCGACGCGGTGCCGCAGCAGGGGCTGCTGGCGGAGTACGCGATGCTCCATCTGCTCGCCACCGCCGCGACCCGCCTCGACGAGCTGCCCGCGCCGCTCGCCGCGACGGTCCGCGCCCGGGTCGGCTACACCACCGAGACCGCCGAGCTGCTGGCCGGCCCGACCGTCCGGGACCGCTGGCAGGTCCTCGGCAGCCGCACGTCTCCCATGGAAGGGGGCACGGACGAGAGGCTGACCACCCGCCGGCTCTGGCTGCGCGGCGCCAAGACCGGCCGCCCGGCCCTGCTGATCGCCTTCGGCCGCCCCGGGCAGGCCCCCGAACTCGCCCTGCCCACCGGCCAGGTGGTTGAGGCCGAGCTGGCCTTCCACCCCGGCGCCCGCCCGCTGCGGGCCGTCCTCGGCACCCGCCACGGCGCCCCCGCGCCGGTGCCCGACGGCCCGCCGCCCGGCCTGTCCGTCGCCGAGGCGGTGGCCGGCTACGGCACCGCGGTGGCCGACGACCCGTGGCTGGACGCCTGGCCGACGGTGCTCACCGAGGTCGTCCCGGTGCTCTCCGAGGAGGGCTGGCACCTCACCGACGGCCGGCACACCGTGCCGCTGCACCGCGCCGCCGTCCCGGAGGCCGCGCTCTGGCGGCTCGCCGCCGTCTCCACCGGCCGCCCGCTCACCGTCTTCGGCGAGTACGGCCACCGCGGCTTCGCGCCGGTCACCGCCTGGGGGCGGGACGGCCGCCCGATCGGCCTCACCACGGCCTGAGCCGGCCCCGTCCCCGCCCGACGTCCACCCCACACCCGTTCCACCGGAGGAGGAGGCCCCGTGCCCGACCCCTGGGAGTCCCTGCAGACCACCGCCCTGCTGGGCACCGACCGCCGCCCGCTCCCCGCGCCCGGCCCGGCCGCGCCGTACGACGGCGCCGTCGACCGTGCCGACCCGGCCGCCGCGCTGCTCGAACTCGCCGCCCTGGAGACGGTCCGCCGCCGGGCCGGCGCGCTGCCCGCCCCGGCCGCCGCCCCGGCCGACCGGCCGGCCGCCGAGGACCCGCGCCCCGAACTGCCGCCCGCCGCCGCGCGCCGGCTCTCGCTGCTGCTCTCCACCCGCGGCGGCAACGGCGTGCTCGCCAACGTCGGCGAGCTGCTCCCGCAGTGGCTCGCGACCGCCCGCGAGCGCGGCTACCGGGTGCCCGCCGCCAGTGTCCCGGCCCTGCTGGACGCCGCCCGCGCCCGCAGCGAACTGCGGCCCGACGCGGTGGCGCTGGCCGGTCCGCTCGGCCGCTGGCTCGCCGAGCGCAACGCCGACTGGCGCTTCGTGCAGCGCGCCGCCCAGGAGCCCGTGCCCGCGCAGGAGCCCGTGCCCGCCCCGGACGCCGCGGGCACGCAGGACGCCGCGCCCGCCGAGGGCGACCACCTGTGGCACGAGGGCCTGTTCGCCGAGCGGGTCACCCACCTCACCCTGCTCCGCCGCCGCGACCCGGCGGCCGGCCTCGCGCTGCTGCGCGGCACCTGGCCGACCGAGCGCGCCGAGGACCGGCTGCTGTTCCTGGACGCCCTCCAGGAGGGCCTCTCGCTCGCCGACGAGGACTTCCTGGAGGCCGCGCTCGGCGACCGCAGCAAGAACGTCCGGGCCACCGCCGCCGAACTGCTCTCCACCCTGCCCGGCTCCGCGCTGGCCACCCGGATGGCCGAGCGCGCCCGCGCCGCCGTGCGCCTCTCCGGCCATGGCACGCACCTGCTGGTCACCCCGCCCGCCTCCTGCGACCCGGCCATGCAGCGCGACGGCATACCGCCCAAGTCGCCCACCGGGCGCGGCGAACGGGCGTGGTGGTTCGGCGAGGTGATCGCCGCCGCTCCGCTCTCCC
Organism: Kitasatospora sp. NPDC002551; assembly: GCF_040296005.1. Taxonomy (NCBI): domain Bacteria; kingdom Bacillati; phylum Actinomycetota; class Actinomycetes; order Kitasatosporales; family Streptomycetaceae; genus Kitasatospora; species Kitasatospora sp. NPDC002551. The sequence continues at coordinate 32,881 of NZ_JBEOWI010000055.1, forward strand.
TCTGGTCCGGGCACACCGGCCTGACGCCCGAGCGGCTGCTCGCCCTGCGGGTCGGCGACGCCATCGACGAGACCAGCAGCACCTGGGCGGACGACCTGCGCGAGGCCTGGGCCCGGGCCGCCGTCCGCCAGCAGGACGCCGGCTGGGCGCGCGCCCTGCTCGGCCCCGCGCCGGTCCCCGGCCCCGGGCGCCCCGCCCGCACCACCGGCGCCCCCGCCAAGCTGCTCGCGGTGCTCCCGCCCGCCGAACGGGCCGCCTGGACGGCCGCCTTCATCGAGGCGCACGGCCTCGGCGACTCCTTCCAGCTGCTCGGTGCCTGCGCCACCCCCTGGACGCCGCCGCTGTCCACCGCGGTGGTCGAGGCGCTGGCCCGGGCCGCCGCCTCCGGCGCCTACCCGTGGAGCCACAGCGGGGTGCTCGGCATGACCGAGCGCGCGCTCTCCCCGCAGAGCGCGGAGGCGGTCGAGGCACTGGCCGCCGGGGCCGCGCCCGCCACCGCCTGGGGCGAGACCTTCGCCCGGCTGGCCGGGACGCTGCGCTTCCGCGAGGCGATGCTCGCCGAACTGGCGGCCTGACCGGACGACGCGCGGAGGACCGCCAAGAGGCCCGCAGACGAAGGGGCCGGTGCCGGACGGCGACGTCGTCCGGCACCGGCCCCTCGGCGGCTGTCAGCCGGCGGCGCGCAGATTGGCCTCGACCCAGGCGACCACGTCGCCGGTCGGCGTGCCCGGGGTGAAGATGTCGGCGACACCCATCGCCTTCAGTTCGACGATGTCCTCGTCCGGGATGATCCCGCCGCAGAACACCTTGATGTCCTCGGCGTCGCGCTCCTTCAGCAGCTCCAGCACCCGCGCGCAGAGCGTCATGTGCGCCCCCGACAGGATCGACAGGCCGATGCCGTCCGCGTCCTCCTGGATCGCGGTGTCGACGACCTGCTCCGGCGTCTGGTGCAGACCGGTGTAGATGACCTCCATACCGGCGTCGCGCAGGGCGCGCGCGATGACCTTGGCGCCGCGGTCGTGGCCGTCCAGCCCCGGCTTGGCGACCACCACGCGGATCGGTCCTGACACACCCATCACTGCCTCCCGGACCTCGTCGTCCATCCCCCACCGGACCTTGTGGGGCACGGGCGAGGTTAACGAGCAATAACCAATCTGAGGGGAGGGTAGCGTCACCCGCCGCGGTTGGCCGCACCGCCCCTCAAGACGAGGGGAAAATCACAGGACCGCCCACCGCCCCTCCTCTCTTCTACCCCGCAACCGCACACCCCCAGCCCCTTGACAACCGGACTTTTGTCCGGATGTCGGGCTTCCGGCTACAGTCACGGTCGTTTACCCCCCGCTACCCGCCCGCCGACGCGCCCGAGGCCCACCGAGGAGGCAGCCGCGATGGCTCCCGAAGCAGCCGCTCGCCCGACCCGTGCGGAACTGCGCCTCGCCGCCCGCGAGCAGTCCCGGGCGCAGCGCCGTGACGCCGCCAAGGCCGCCACCCGCACCGCGCTGCTGCGGGTCGCCCTGCCCTCGGTGGCCGCGCTCGGCGTCGCCGCCGCCGCGGCCGTCACCGTCCAGGGCGAGGCCGACCAGCAGCGCGCCCAGGCCGCCGGCCGGGTCCCCGAGCAGGCCACCGCCGCCGATGCCCCGGACGGCGCGCAGACCGGGGCCGCGCAGACCGGGGCCGCGCAGGCCGCCCAGCAGGCGCTGGCCGCCGGCGAGGCCGACCAGACCGCCTCCCGCGGCGACGCCCGCCAGCCGCTCGCCGGCACCCAGGACGGCGCGGCCGACCCGGCGGGCCGGAACGGCCCGAACGGGCAGCCGTCCGCGCAGACCGCCGCCACCGACCAGCCGCCCGCGCCCCAGCGCCCCGCGATCTCGATGCCGGTCGCCCAGCACGGCGTCGGCGAGGCCTTCGGCGCCGCCGGAACCCACTGGGCCAAGCGGCACACCGGCATCGACTTCCCGGTGGACGGCGGCACCCAGGTGATGGCCGTCGCCGACGGCACCATCCGCACGCAGTGGAATCCGTCGTACGGCTACATGACCATCCTCAAGACCGCCGACGGCACCGAGGTCTGGTACTGCCACCTGCGCTCGTACAAGATCCGCAAGGGCACGGTGAAGGCCGGCGACGTCATCGCCTTCGTCGGCAGCAGCGGCAACAGCACCGGCCCGCACCTGCACCTCGAAATCCGCCCGGCCGGCGGCGGCGCGCCCGTCGACCCGCTGCCCTGGTTCCTCGCCCAGGGCCTCGACCCGCGCTGAACGGACAGCGCGGGCCGACCGGCCCGGGGCCCTACAGCTTCTCGACCGGCGCGTAGCGCAGCAGCAGTTGCTTGCGCCCCTCCGAGCCGAAGTCCACGGTGGCCTGTGCCTTGTCGCCGACGCCGGTGGTGGCCACCACGGTGCCCAGCCCGAAGGTGTCGTGGGTGACCCGGTCGCCGACCGCCAGCGCGACCGCCTCCCGCTCCACCGCCGCGCCCGAACGCCGCGCCGACTGCCCCCAGCCCGCCTTCGGCGAGGCCCCGGCGGCCGACCCGCGCGAGCCCTGGGCCGACCCGCGCGAGGAGCCGCCCCCGGCCGAGGACCTCCCGCCCCAGGAGGACCCCGAGGAGAAGCCCCGGGAGGCCGGCGCCGAGGCCGCCCCCGTGCGCTTCCACTCCACCAGCGTCTCCGGGATCTCCTCCAGGAACCGCGAGGCCGGGTTGTACGACGGCTGCCCCCAGGCGCTGCGCAGCACCGACCTGGTCAGGTAGAGCCGCTGCCGCGCCCGGGTCAGCCCGACGTACGCCAGGCGCCGCTCCTCCTCCAGCTCCTTGACCTGGTTGAGCGCCCGCATGTGCGGGAAGATGCCGTCCTCCATGCCGGTCAGGAAGACCACCGGGAACTCCAGGCCCTTGGCGGTGTGCAGGGTCATCATGGTGATGACGCCCTGTCCCTCCTCGTCCTCGTCCGGGATCTGGTCGGAGTCGGCGACCAGCGCCACCCGCTCCAGGAAGTCGGCCAGCGAGCCGACCGGCGGCGCGCCGTCCTCGCCCGCGTCCGGGCGCTCGCCCGGGTCCTGCTCGTACTCCAGGGCGACCGAGGCCAGCTCCTGGAGGTTCTCCACCCGGGTCTCGTCCTGCGGGTCGGTGGAGGCCTGCAGCTCGGCGAGGTAGCCGGTCTCCTCCAGCACCGCCTCCAGCACCGCGGCGGGGCCCGCGCCGGACTCGACGACCTGGCGCAGCCCGGCCATCAGCGCGTTGAACTTCTTCACCGCGTTCGCCGAGCGCGCGGCCATGCCGTACGCCTCGTCGACCCGCCGCAGCGCCTGCGCGAAGGAGATCCGCTCGCGCGCGGCCAGCGCGTCGACCATCGCCTCGGCCCGCTCGCCGATGCCGCGCTTGGGCACGTTGAGGATCCGGCGCAGCGGCACGGTGTCCTCCGGGTTGGACAGCACCCGCAGGTAGGCCAGGACGTCCTTGACCTCCTTGCGCTCGTAGAAGCGCACCCCGCCGACCACCTTGTACGGCAGGCCGACCCGGATGAACACCTCCTCGAAGACGCGGGACTGCGCGTTGGTGCGGTAGAAGATCGCGACGTCGCCGGGCTTGGCCGTGCCCGCGTCGGTGAGCCGGTCGATCTCGTCGGCGATGAACTGGGCCTCGCCGTGCTCGTCGTCCGCGACGTAGCCGACGACCTTCTCGCCGTCCTCGCCGGCCGTCCAGAGCTTCTTCTTGCGCCGGTTGGCGTTGCGCTCGATGACGGCGTTGGCCGCGCTCAGGATGGTCTGGGTGGAGCGGTAGTTCTGCTCCAGCAGGATCGTGGTGGCGTTCGGGTAGTCCTCCTCGAACTGGAGGATGTTGCGGATCGTCGCGCCGCGGAAGGCGTAGATCGACTGGTCCGCGTCACCGACCACGCACAGCTCGGCGGGCGGCACCTCGGCGAGCCGGCCGGCCGCCGGGTCGACCCAGTCGCCGTCGACGGTGCGCTTCGGGGCGTCGGCCGCCGCGCCGCCGCTCAGCTCGCGGACCAGCGTGTACTGGGCGTGGTTGGTGTCCTGGTACTCGTCGACCAGGATGTGCCGGAACCGCCGCCGGTAGTGCTCCGCGACGTCGGGGAAGGCCTGGAGCAGGTTCACCGTCGTCATGATGATGTCGTCGAAGTCGAGGGCGTTGGCCTCGCGCAGCCGCCGCTGGTAGAGGAAGTACGCCTCGGCGAGCTTCTTCTCCGTCGGGTTGGCGGCCTGGTCGGCGTAGGTCTCCTCGTCGATCAGCTCGTTCTTGAGGTTGCTGACCTTCGCGGTGAAGGACTTCGGCGGGAACTGCTTGGGGTCCAGGTCGAGGTCGCGGCAGACCAGGGCCATCAGCCGCTGCGAGTCGGCGGCGTCGTAGATCGAGAACGACGAGGTGAAGCCGAGCAGCTTGGACTCGCGGCGCAGGATCCGCACGCAGGCGCTGTGGAAGGTGGAGACCCACATCGCCCGGGCGCGCGGGCCGACCAGCTGCTCGACGCGCTCGCGCATCTCGCCGGCCGCCTTGTTGGTGAAGGTGATCGCCAGGATCTCGCCCGGCTGCACGCCGCGCGCGGCCAGCAGGTGGGCGATCCGGTGGGTGAGCACCCTGGTCTTGCCCGAGCCGGCGCCGGCCACGATCAGCAGCGGCGAGCCGGCGTGCAGCACGGCCTCGCGCTGCGGGTCGTTCATGCCCTCCAGCAGCGCGGCCGGGTCGATCACCGGCCGGGCGGCGCCGTTGCGGTACCAGGCGTCCCGCTCCGCCTCGGCGGCGTGGTCGGTGTGGAACAGCCCGTCCGGGATCGCCTCCTCGAAGGCGTCGTACGGGACGTCGTCCTCGTACGGCGGCGGCTCCTCGTCGATCGGCGGCGCGGGTTGCTTCGACCCGGCGGCGGGGGCCTCGAAACCGGGGAGCGGGAGGTCGTCAAAGAGGCTACTCATGGCACTGACGAGTCTATGGCCACCCGCCGACAAGCCCGTCCGGCCCTCGGCGGGGCCGGGCGGGCTCGTCGCGGACGCGCCGGTCAGACCAGCCGGCGCGCGGTGGCCCAGCGGGTCAGCTCGTGCCGGTTGCTCAGCTGGAGCTTGCGCAGCACCGCCGAGACGTGGCTCTCCACCGTCTTGACCGAGATGAACAGCTGCTTGGCGATCTCCTTGTACGCGTACCCGCGGGCGATCAGCCGCAGCACCTCGCGCTCGCGCTGGGTCAGCCGGTCCAGGTCCTCGTCCACCGGCGGGGTGTCGGTGGCGGCGAAGGCGTCCAGCACGAAGCCGGCCAGCCGGGGCGAGAAGACGGCGTCCCCGTCGGCGATCCGGAAGATCGCGTCGACCAGGTCGGTCCCGGTGATCGTCTTGGTGACGTAGCCGCGGGCGCCGCCGCGGATCACGCCGATCACGTCCTCCGCCGCGTCCGACACCGAGAGCGCCAGGAACCTGACTCCCCCCGGGTCCCCCATCAGCCCGGCCGAGCGGCGCAGCACCTCGACGCCGCCGCCACCGGGCAGGTGGACGTCCAGCAGCACCACGTCCGGCCGGGTCTCGGCGACCACCCGGACCGCGGACTCCACGTCGTCGGCCTCGCCGACCACGTCGATCCCGGTCGCCTCGGTGCGCCCGATCTCCGCCCGTACCCCCGTCCGGAACATCCGGTGGTCGTCGACCAGCACGACCCGCGCGCGGCGCTCCGGCGCTGCCTCAGTCATTCGCTCTCTCCATCTCCAGCTCGACCTCGGTCCCGCCGTCCGGCGCCGGCCGCACCCGTGCGGTGCCGCCGTTGCGCTTCATGCGGCCGAGGATCGACTCGCGTACGCCCATCCGGTCCTCGGGCACCGTGTCCGGGTCGAAGCCCGGGCCGTGGTCGCGGACGAACACCATCACGGTCCTCCCCTCGACCTCGGCGTAGACCTGGACCGGTCCCCCGCCACCGTACTTGGCCGCGTTGACCGTCGCCTCCCTCGCGGCCTGCATCTGCGCCGCGATCCGCTCGTCCATCGGGCAGTCGCCGACGATCACCACCTCGACCGGGACGCCGTGCCGGTCCTCGACCTCGGCGACCACCGCCCGCAGGCTCTCCGCCATGGTGTCCGGCGCCTGCTCGGCGACCGCCTCCGGGCGGTAGAGCCACAGCCGCAGCTCGCGCTCCTGGGCCCGGGCCAGCCGCAGGACCTCCTTGGGGTCCTCGGCGCGGCGCTGGATGAGGGTCAGGGTGTGCAGCACCGAGTCGTGCACGTGGGCGGCGATCTCGGCGCGCTCCTGGGCGCGGATGCGGGCGGTGCGCTCGGCGCCGAGGTCCTGCCACATCCGCAGCGCGTACGGGCCGACCAGCACGAGCACGCCGGCCAGCACCGCGAGCGAGGCCTCGATCACCGAGCCGATCGTCGAGCCGCCGCCCTGGGTGGCCAGGAAGGCGATGATGCCCGCCACCACCAGCAGCACGCCCGCGCCGACCCGGGTGTAGGCGCCGCGCCGCTTCTCGCCCTCCTCCAGTCCGAACCAGCGCTGCCAGCGGGAGTCGTCGGCCTGCCGCCAGACCAGCGCCACACCGACGCCGATCGCCAGCAGCGGCCAGGTGTAGGGCTTGGCGGTCTGCACGTTGAGCGCGTTGAGCAGGGCGATCACGCCGATCACCAGCATCACCAGCGCGGCCAGCTGGCCCAGCCCGCCCTGCCGCTGGCCCGCGGCGGCGCCGGACGCGCCGGACCCCTCGCCCGCCTCGACCGGCTCGCCCCGCAGGGCGTGCTGCAGCACCTCGCGCAGCCGACCGATCCACCCGCCGCGCCGGCCGTCCTTGCTCAGCTCCCCGCCGCCGCCCGCCTGCCAGGAGCCGACCGGGACGAAGGCGCCGTTCACGTACACCCAGTGCGCGCCGCCCCGCCGGGCGGGCTCGCCGATGCCGATCGGCACCACGAACCAGAACGCCGCGTAGAGCAGCCCGCCGAGGCCCTGGGCGAAGAACAGCATCACGAAGGCGATCCGCACCCAGCTGACGGGCAGTCCGAGGTGCACGGCGAGCCCGTGCGCGACACCGCCGAGCATCCGCCCCTGCGGGCTGCGGTACAGCCGGCGGTAGGGCGGTTTCCCGTCGGCGGGAGCGGTCGGGTCGCCACCCCCGGGCGGCGCGGGCTCGGGGGCGAGGGGGCGGGAGTCGGAACCGGGTGCTGCCACGGCACCGATGGTTCCACGCGGGCGGACCCGGACGCATCAGGGTGTGGCCCTAAGGGTCCCCCCGCGGGCACGCCCGGCCCTGCCCGTGCGGGAACCCTGACCCTTCTCAGGGACAAGTCAGGGTCCGAGCAGGGACGGGACCGGTTGGGGCGGGGGCGCGGCACCCACCAGGATGGTGGCATGACCGAAGACCACCGCGCAGAGGAGCTCCACGAGGCCGGGACGAGCGCCCCACCCGCGCCGGACCGACCCCCGCTGACCCGGGCCGAGCACCACCGCGTGGTGGCCGGCGTCTGCGGCGGCCTCGGCCGGCACCTGGACATCGACCCGGTGGTGTTCCGCGTCGTGACGGTCGTGCTCTGCCTCTCCGGCGGCCTCGGCCTCTTCCTGTACGGCCTGGCCTGGCTGATCGTGCCGACCGAGCCGGGCACGGACGGCAAGGGCGCCGCCCGCTCCGGCCGCACCGAGCTCCAGCGGGTGCTCACCGGCCGGGTCGACGGCCAGTCGGTCGGCGCGGTGCTGCTGACCGTGATCGGCACCGGCGTCTTCTTCTCCTCGATGGGCGACGGCGGCCAGCTGTTCCCGCTGCTGCTGCTCGCCGGGCTGGTCTTCCTCGCCGTCCGCTACGACCCCGAGCGCCGGCGCGGCGGCCGGGTCCGCGGCCGCCGCCGGCACCACCACCCCCACGGCCACGTCCACGGCTACGGCCAGCCGCAGGGCGGCCCGTACGACCGGTACTTCCCGGACGACCCCGCTGCCGCCGGGGGCCCCGCCGCGACCGCCGCGAGCGGCTACCGCTGGCCGCGCGAGGAGCCGGCCGCCGACGACGAGGCCCGCGCCCGGCACGCCGCCGCGCGCGCCGCCGGCACCGTCCCCGCCGACACCCCGCACCCCGGCCCGTCCGGCTACCTGTGGGACCCGCGCCACCCCGAGCGCAACCCGTACGACGGCGCCGCGACCCCGCCGCCCGGTGCCCCGGCCCGGCCGTGGTGGCAGCGCACCGACCTGCCGCAGGGCGACCCGCTGCGCAAGGAGGCCGGGCCCGTCCCGCCGGCCGCGCCGCGCCCGCCCGTGGTGGTGCACCGGCGCGAGCGCTCCCCGCTCGGCCTGATCGGCCTGCTGCTGGCGGTGGGCGCGGCCAGCGCCGTCTGGTCGGCCTCGACCGACGGCGGGGCGACGGTACGGGCCGGCAGCGTGCTGGCCACCGCGCTGCTGGTGATCGGACTGACCCTGCTGGTCGGCGCGAAGTTCGGCCGGGCCCGCCGGCTGGTGGTCCCGGGCCTGCTGCTCACCGTCGCGCTGACCGCGGTCGGCCAGTCCTCGGTCTCGCCCCGGAACTTCGCGGGCGACCGCACCTGGACCGTCGCCACGACCGCCGAGCTGCAGCCGAAGTACACGCTGGGGGTCGGCTCGGCGCACCTGGACCTCGGCACGCTCGACCCGGCCGGCACGGCCCTGGCGACCACGGTCGAGCTGGGCGTCGGCGACCTCACCGTGACGGTGCCGTCGAGCGTCACGGTCAACGTGCGCAGCGAGATCGGCCTGGTCGAGGTCCGCCTCGCCGACCGCGAGCCGTCCGACGACGGCCCGGGAGACCGCAGCTACCAGCTGCTCCCGGTGAACGGACAGACATCCAAGGGCACGCTCGACCTCACGCTGAAGGTCGGGCTCGGCAGCATCAAGGTGGTCCAGCAGTGAGGAAGCACCAGCTCGACCTGTTCTCGCTGATCGCCGGCGGGTTGTTCACCGCGATCGCGGTGCTCTACCTGGTGGCGGCGGTGAACGACGTCTCGGTGAACGGCCGGATCGTCATCCCGGTGACCTTCATCGTCCTGGGCCTGGGAGGCCTGGCCGGGGCGGTGGCGGCGGCGGTCCGGCGCTCCCGGCCCGAGGAGCCCGGGCGGGAGGGTTAGGCCCTCCCGGGGTCAGGCCTCCAGCGGGCCCAGGTGCAGCTTGTCGCCCTCCTTGGTGACCCGGTACTTGGGCAGCGGCCTGGTGGCCGGGCCGTTCAGCACCGCGCCGGTGGCCGCGTCGAACCGGGAGCCGTGGCAGGGGCAGTAGAGCTTGCCGTCCTTCGGTGCGTCGACCGCGCAGCCGGAGTGGGTGCAGACCGAGGAGAACGCGCAGTACTGGCCCGCCTTGGGCTGCACCACGTAGACGGCGTCGCCGCTGGCCGGGTCCTTGACCTGGGCCGAGCCGCCGACCGGGACGCTCGCGGCGTCCACCGTGACCGGCGCCGCGGCCGGCGCCGCGGACTGCTTCGCCTTCGCGGTGGGCCTGTCCCGCCCGAAGGTGGCGGTCAGCGAGCCGGTGAGCAGCCCGGCGCCGCCCATCGCGACGGCCGCGATGCCGCCGTCCATCAGGGCCCGGCGCCGGACGTGGTCCTCGCTCAGGCCGCGGCGGCGGTCCCGGGCGGAGCGCCGGGCGAGGTAGCCGTCCACCGAGAGGTACGGGGTGCCGGCCAGCACCAGCGGCGTCCAGGCCATCAGGTAGACGAGGTCGTTGCCGAGGTAGTACGGCGAGACGCTCCAGCTGACGGTGAGCCAGAGGGTGAGGCTGATCAGGGCCCCGCCGGCGGCGGCGAGCCGGCCCCAGAGGCCGAGCAGGGTGCCCAGGCCCACCGCCAGCTCGCCGAAGGCGACCAGCAGGGCGAACGGGGTGGGGTGGTCCAGCGCCGGGCCGAGCAGGAAGTCGATCGGGCTGGAGCCCTTGACCGCCCGGGTCTGCGAGACGAACGAGGCCGGGTCGACGGCCCCGGCCAGGTAGTGGCCGTCGGAGAGCTTGTCGAGCGCCGCGTAGACGAAGGTGACGCCGAGGAAGAGCCGCAGCGGCAGCAGCGCCAGCCGCGAGCCGGCCGCCTTCCAGGCGGCGATCCGGGCGGCCGCGCCCGCCGGGCCCGCGCCGTCCGAAGGGCCCGTGGACGGCCCGGCCGCACCCGACCCGGCCGCGCCGTCACCCGCGGTCCCGGCCCCGGTTCCGGCGGCCGTTCCCGACCCGGCCGCCACGGAGCTGCTGGCCTCCGCCATTCCCCACACCTTCCCTCACCGGCCCGCCACCGCCTGACAGGTCCGGACGCATTCTGCCCGCTGATGCGCGCTTTCGGTGGGAGGGCCCACGGAGGGCCCTCCCCGTGAACCCGAACACCCGCGCCGTCGCCCCCTTGGTACGGGGACGACGGCGCGGGTGTTCAGAACCGGTCAGGACCGGCCGGGACGGGGAGTGCTCACTCCCACTCGATGGTGCCCGGCGGCTTGCTGGTGCAGTCCAGCACCACGCGGTTGACGTCGCGGACCTCGTTGGTGATCCGGGTGGAGATCCGGGCCAGCACGTCGTACGGCAGACGCGACCAGTCGGCGGTCATGGCGTCCTCGGAGGACACCGGGCGCAGCACGATCGGGTGACCGTAGGTGCGGCCGTCGCCCTGGACGCCGACGCTGCGGACGTCCGCGAGCAGGACGACCGGGCACTGCCAGATCTCGCGGTCCAGGCCGGCCGCGGTCAGCTCCTCGCGGGCGATCGCGTCGGCCTCGCGCAGCAGGTCCAGGCGGTCCCTGGTGACCTCGCCGACGATCCGGATGCCCAGGCCGGGGCCCGGGAACGGCTGGCGCTGGACGATCTCCTCCGGCAGGCCCAGCTCCTGGCCGACCATCCGGACCTCGTCCTTGAACAGCTTGCGCAGCGGCTCGACCAGCGCGAACTGCAGGTCCTCGGGCAGGCCGCCGACGTTGTGGTGGGACTTGATGTTGGCGGTGCCGGTGCCGCCGCCGGACTCCACGACGTCCGGGTACAGGGTGCCCTGGACGAGGAAGTCGACCGACTCGCCGTGCTCGCCGGCCTCGGCGATGATCTCGGCCTGCGCCTGCTCGAAGACCCGGATGAACTCCCGGCCGATGATCTTGCGCTTCTCCTCAGGGTCGCTGACGCCCTTCAGCGCGTCCAGGAAGCGCTCCTGCGCGTCGACGACCTTCAGCTGCACGCCGGTGGCCGCGACGAAGTCCTTCTCGACCTGCTCGGTCTCGCCCTTGCGCATCAGGCCGTGGTCGACGTAGACGCAGGTCAGCCGGTCGCCGATGGCCTTGTTGACCAGGGCGGCGGCGACCGCCGAGTCCACGCCGCCGGACAGGCCGCAGATCGCGCGCTTGTTGCCGACCTGGGCGCGGATCGCCGCGACCTGCTCCTCGACCACGTTGCCGGTGGTCCAGGTGGGGGCGATGCCGGCGCCGCGGTAGAGGAAGTGCTCCAGGATCTGCTGGCCGTGGTCGGAGTGCAGCACCTCGGGGTGGTACTGGACGCCGTAGAGGCGGGCCTCGTCGTTCTCGAAGGCCGCGACCGGCACCACGTCGGTGGAGGCGGTGACGGTGAAGCCCTCGGGGGCCGCGGAGCAGGCGTCGCCGTGCGACATCCACACCGAGTGCTGGGCCGGGACGCCCTCGAACAGGGTCGAGCCGGTGCGCGAGACGGTCAGCGGGGTGCGGCCGTACTCCCGGGCGCCGGTGTTGTCGACGGTGCCGCCGAGCGTCTTGGCCATCAGCTGGAAGCCGTAGCACATGCCGAAGACCGGCACGCCGGCCTCGAAGATCGCGCGGTCGAGCTGCGGCGCGCCCTGCTCGTAGACCGACGAGGGACCGCCGGAGAGGATGATCGCCTTCGGGTTCTTGGCGAGCATCTCGGCGACCGGCATGCTGCTCGGCACGATCTCGCTGTAGACCCGGGCCTCACGCACCCGACGGGCGATGAGCTGGGCGTACTGGGCACCGAAGTCGACCACCAGGACGGTGTCGGTCTCAGGTACGGACTGGACGGGAGTAGCAGAGGACACAGACGGCCTTCCGGCAGCGGTACGAAAGGTGTCGCGCGGCGCGCCCTACGGAAGGTGCACGGCGGGCGACGGGCGGGGGTCTGCCACCGAGTCTACCGGGCTGGCCGGTTTCACTCGTCTGCCCGCCCCGGCGACCGTGACCGTCGCGGCGGCCGGTTCGTTGCTCCGGACAGACCGTACGACCGTGCCGCGCCCGCCAGACGCGTCGCCCCGCCCCGGCCAGGGCGCCTCCGTACGGCACTGCAGGACCACGCGTGGAGCTCACCCCAGTCCACCGGCGCGCGTGGCGTCGTCGCGGAGAACCGGCCCCGGCCGGGGAGCGACGCGCCGTGGGACCGCGCGCGGGTGCTGCGGCCGGCCAGCAGGGGACAGCGAACCCGGCCGCGACTGGACCAGGGAGGTGGGGCGGCCGGCCGCCGGGGACGCCCGGAGCCGGCCGCCGCACCCGCCGCGATCCCGGCGCACCCCGTTCACCGTCCCCGCGCCACCGTGCGCGTCCCCCGTGCGCGTCCCCCGTGCACTCCGGCCAGCGCCGCTACACACCGTGATCATCGCCGCCGCCCTCCGCCGACCGCCCCGGCGTCCGGCGCGGTGGGCCCGGCATGGGCCGGCCATCGGCCCGACCATCGGCGCGGCCGGAAACGGCCCGTACCGAATCATGCCGAATCGGTTGCAGAGCAAGCCCTTCGTCCAGGACGATGCTGGGTGGAAGAGGTTCTCCCGGCGGCCGAGCGGCCGACCGCGGAGTACCGTCCCGGTGCCGCCGAGACCCGCGGTGGCAACGATTATCACCTCACGCTCCGTGAGCGATGGTCCGATGTCGGCATGCGCGCCGGACCTCCGCCGCGGCACTGTGCGCCCGCGCGCGCCGGCCCACCCCTGCCGGAGCGGCCGCGCGCGACCCATCAGCCATCCGTCCGACGGCGCTCCTCCCCCGGCGCCGTCACCCAGCACCGGCGCGCCCTGACGCCGCGTGCTGAGCGACAAAGGGCCCCGTTCCCCCGCGGGGCCCTTTGCCCTGTCCGGGGCCGGGCCGGTCGCACCGGCCCGGCCCCGGACCCGTCGCTACCGGCGGCTCCAGACGCTCGGGTCCACCGGGCCCTCGTCCTCCGGCCGCCGCCCGGCGGGGCGCTCGCCGGGCCCCCGACCGTCGCCCGAGCCGATCACGTCCACGCCGGTCACCTCGGAGACGGTCACCTCCGGGACGAGCGCCTCCGGGCCGCCCGGCGCGCCGCCGCTGAACTCCCCGTCCGGCTGCGCCGGCACCGCGGCCGACGGCGGCTGCTTGCGGCGGTCGAGGGCCGCCAGCAGCGGCGGCACGGCCAGCGCGCCGACCGCCGCCCACAGGGCGTTGGCCACCAGCAGCGTCCACGGCACCAGGGAGAGCGCGCTCTCGAACCCGGTGTCCCGGCTGCGGCCGAGGTAGCGGACGGTGGTCTGCGAGGAGCTCAGCATCCCGGAGACCAGCATCAGCAGGCTGAGCCCGGCGGCGTACACCGCCGCCAGCCGGAGCCGGTCCGCGGCGTCCAGCCGCCGCCGGTACGCCGTCCAGCCGAGCACCGCGGCGGCGGCCAGTGCGAGCAGTGCGGTCCAGCGCCAGTCGCCGTTCGCGCCGTGCAGGTCGAAGAAGGAGTAGTCGTCGACGTCGCGCGGCTCCCGGTACCAGTCCGAGCCATCGACCGTCGGCATCTCGCTGGTGGTCCGGAAGGTCGCACCGGAGCCCAGTCCGAGCAGCATCAGGCCGACGTTGGGCAGGAAGGCCATCGCGGTGCCGGTCAGCTCGCCGCCGGCGCTCGTGTCCCCGCTGTGGACCGCGACCACCACGAGGCCGGCCACCGCCGCCAGGCCCATGGTGACCGCCAGCGCACGGCCGGCCGCCAGCCCGGCGACCGCCCAGCCGCGCACCGCCCGGTTGCGCCAGGCCGCCCAGCGCAGCGCGTCGGTCCCGTACACGGCGAACGCGAGCAGCCCGGCGAGCAGCGCCGTCCAGCCGGCCGCCTCGATCCAGCCGGCCGAGGACTCGTAGCCGGCCCGGCCGAGCGCCCCGGAGTCGACGTCCACGTCGAAGCGTCCGCCCGGGTACCACGCGGCGCCGGCGAGCAGGCCGAGCAGCACGGTCACCGCGGCCGAGGCCACGGCGGTGCGCGCGGCCTCGGCGGCCGCCTGCCGGCGGGTCAGCTGCTCGCCGGTGCGCTCCTGGCGGCGGCGCGCGCCGATCCGCAGGCCCAGCCAGAGCGCGAGCAGCCACAGCGCGGTGACGGTCAGCGGCACCGCGCGGATCAGCGTCCCGCCGTCGCCCCCCGCTTCGACCGGACCGTCGGCGGCGACGTCCAGCCGGAACGGCGCGCCGAGGGCGCCGAGGACGATCGCCAGCCCCGTGCCGAAGCGCTCACCGTAGGAGGGCGGGTCGATGACGACCGTGTAGGGGAAGAAGTCGTCCGGGATCGCGACGGCGAGCGCGGCCAGCAGCAGCACGGCGGTGGGCACGACGACCGCGCGCAGCGCCGGGCGCCAGTCGGCGCCGGTCAGCCAGGCGAGCGCGGCGGGCCTGCCGGCGGCCGGGTCGTACGGCCGGCCGGCGCCCCAGGGCGTCCCGACGGGCGGCGCGGGCGGCACCGGCGGCGCGGCCTGCACGGTCGGCGCGGACCGCGGAGCCGGCGGGGCCGGAGGCAGCACCGGCGGCGGGAGCACGCCCGGCGGAACGGCGGGCGGCGCGGACGGCGGCGTCGGTGGTGGCGGCGGTGGTGGCAGCACGGGCGGCGGCACCAGCGCCCGCCCGCAGGACGCGCAGGCGAGCGCCCCCTCCGCCGAAGCCGCGCCGCAGGATGCGCAGATGGCCATGGACCGCGTCCCCCCGTCCGAACGAACGATCTCCTGGTCCCCCAGGGCGCCCCTTTTCTCCCATCGGGTACGGACGGCTGTCAACCGCTCACGCGTCGCCGGGGCGGCTCGGTACGGACCCGGGACATTTCCCGGGTCCGCCCGGCCGCCCCGGCGACCGCCGGTCAGGCCTGCTTCTTCGGCACCTCCGGCACCGCCAGCAGCGGCAGCCGCAGCGCGCCGAACGCGTCGTCCGGCACCGCCGGGGCGAGCGGCGCGACCGGGGCGATCCGGCGGTACTCCTCGCCGGGCGCCGGGCGGGTGTCCCGCTCGCCCTTGTTGGGCCACATCGACATCGCCCGCTCGGCCTGCGCCGTGATGGTCAGCGACGGGTTGACGCCGAGGTTGGCGGAGACCGCCGCGCCGTCCACCACGCTGATCCCGGGGTGCCCGTAGAGGCGGTGGTACGGGTCGACGACCCCGGTCAGCGGGGAGTCGCCGATCGGACAGCCGCCCAGGAAGTGCGCGGTCATCGGGATGTCGAAGATCTCGCCGACGCTGCCGCCGGGGAACCCGTTGATCTCGTCGGCGAGCGCCCGGGCGCCGCGCTCGGCGGCCGGGATCCAGGTCGGGTTGGGCGCGCCGTGGCCCTGGTGGGAGGTCAGCGCCCCCTTGCCGGGGCCCTTGTCCTTCAGCGAGACGGTGATCGAATTGTCCAGGGACTGCATCACCAGGCCGATGATCGTCTTCTCCGACCACCGGTGCTGGTTCATCGACCGGGCGAAGGTCACCGGGTGCTTGACCGAATTGCCGAGGTAGCGCAGCCAGCGCGGGAGCCGCCCGCCGCCCCGGACCTGGGCGATCGACAGCGCGCCCATCGCGTTGGAGCCCTTGCCGTAGCGGACCGGCTCGATGTGGGTGTTCTCGTCCGGGTGGATCGAGGAGGTGATCGCCACGCCCTTGGTGAAGTCCGCGCGGGCACCGTAGCGCCGGTCCGTGGTCTGCGCGCCCACCAGCGCCTCGGAGTTGGTCCGGGTCAGCTCGCCGAGCCGGGCCGAGATCCGCGGCAGGTGACCGGCCGCGCGCATCCGGTGCAGCAGGGTCTGGGTGCCGTAGGTGCCGGCCGCGACCACCACCCTGGCGGCGGTGATGGTCCGCGCCCCGGCCTTGACCGGGTCGGTGGTGGAGCGGCTGTCGGTGCGCCGGACGTCCACCGCGAAGCCGCCCTGCCACTCGCGGATCCGGGCCACCGTGGTCAGCGGGTGGATCTCGGCGCCGCCGCGCTCCGCCAGGTACAGGTAGTTCTCGGTCAGCATGTTCTTGGCGCCGTGCCGGCAGCCGGTCATGCACTCGCCGCACTCCACGCAGGCCCTGCGGGCCGGACCGGCGCCGCCGAAGTACGGGTCCGCCACCTCGCCGCCGGGCGCCGCCTTCGCCGTGCCGTCCCCGTCCTCGCCGTCGCCGAAGAAGACCCCGACCGGTGCCATGTGGAAGGTGTCGCCGACGCCCATCCGCTCGGCGGCGGCCTTCAGGTGGACGTCGGAGGGGGTGACGGTCGGGTTGAGCCGCACCCCGAGCATCCGCCGCGCCTGGTCGTAGAACGGCGCCAGCTCCGCCTGCCAGTCGGTGATGTCGCGCCACTGGCGGTCCTCGAAGAACGCCTTCGGCGGCACGTACAGGGTGTTGGCGTAGTTCAGCGAGCCGCCGCCGACCCCGGCGCCGGCCAGGATCAGCACGTTGGCCAGCAGGTGGATGCGCTGGATGCCGTAGAGGCCGAGCTTCGGCGCCCACAGGTAGTTGGCCACGTCCCAGGAGTTGCGGGGCAGTTCGTCCCGGTCGAAGCGGCGCCCGGCCTCCAGGACGGCGACCCGGTACCCCTTCTCGGTCAGCCGCAGCGCCGAGACCGAACCGCCGAAACCGGAGCCGACCACGACCACGTCGTAGTCGAACTCCCGGTCCTCAGCCGAACCCACCATCTGCCACTGCTCCTTCGGAAGTCGTCCAGGGGAAGTCGTCCACGAAACGGGGTACCGGCCGCCGCCGGGGTCACCTGACGCGCAGGGCCTTCAGCATCCGCAGGCCGGCCGTCATCATCACCGCGTACTGCCGGTCCTCCTGGCCGAACATCGGCGCGATCGGCAGCACCCGCTGGCTCGCGATGGTCTGCGCCTCGGTGAACCGCAGGATCCCCTCGGCGCCGTGCCGCCGGCCGAGCCCGGAGTCGCCCATGCCGCCCATCGGCGAGGCGGCCGAGCCGTACGCCGCGCCGTAGGCCTCGTTGACGTTCACCGTGCCGGTGCGCAGCCGGGCCGCGATCGCCCGGCCGCGCCGGACGTCCCTGGTCCAGACGCTGGAGTTGAGGCCGTACGGGGTGGAGTTGGCGGCGGCCACCGCCTCCTCCTCGGTGTCGAAGCGGTAGACCGAGACCACCGGGCCGAAGGTCTCCTCGGCGCACACCGCCATGTCCGGGGTGACGCCGTCCAGGATGGTCGGCTCGAAGAAGAACGGGCCGAGGTCCGGCCGGGCCCGGCCGCCCGCCACCACGGTGGCACCGGCCTTGACCGCCTCCTCGACGTGCCGGGTGGTGGTCTCCAGCTGCCGGACGGAGACCAGCGAGCCCATGTCGGCCCCGTAGGCGAGGCCGCCGCCGAGCCGCAGGGCGCGGGTGCGGGCGGCGAACTTCGCGAGGAACTCGTCCGCCACCGAGCGGTGCACCAGCAGCCGCTCGATCGAGATGCAGAGCTGGCCGGCCGAGGAGAAGCAGGCCCGGACGGCACCCTCGGCGGCCCGGTCGAGGTCGGCGTCGGCGAGGACCAGCAGGGCGTTCTTGCCGCCGAGTTCGAGCGAGGCGCCGACCAGCCGGTCGGCGGCGCGCCGGGCGACGTCGCGGCCGGTGCGGGTGGAGCCGGTGAACGAGACGTAGTCGCCGTGCTCGACCACCGCGGGGCCGATCACCGGGCCGTCGCCGATCACGATCTGCCACAGGTCGGCCGGCAGTCCGGCCTCGATCAGCAGCTCGCGGGCCCAGAGCGCGGTCAGCGCGGTCTGCGTGTCCGGCTTGTTGACCACCGCGTTGCCCGCCACGAAGGCCGGCAGGGCGTCGCCGACCGACAGCTCCAGCGGGTAGTTCCACGGCGAGATGTGGCCGATCACGCCCTTGGGGCGGCGGGCCTCGATCGCCTGGGTGAACAGCGGAACCGCGCCCAGGTGGCGCTTGTCGCGCAGGTAGGCGTGGGCGGCGCGGCCGTAGTGGCGGGCGGCGATCGCGACGGCGAGGATCTCCTCGAAGGCGTGCAGCCGGGCCTTGCCGGTCTCCGCCTGGATGAGGTCGAGCACCTCGTCCTGCCGCTTGAGCAGCAGGTCGTGGAAGCGCAGCAGGACGGCGGCGCGGCGGCGGACCGGCAGCGCGGCCCAGGCCGGCTGGGCGCGCCGGGCCAGCTCGAAGGCGACCTCGACGTCCGCCGGGGTGGACTGCGGCAGGCCGGCCAGCCGCTCGCCGGTCAGCGGGGCGACGGTCTCCACCACGCTGGGCTCGCCGGTGGCGGTGACCCCGGCGACGAGGCGGGCGACCAGGGACGGGGGCACGGCCGAGGCGACGGTGCGTCCGCCGCCGGGCGCGGCGGGATTGCGGCCCGGCGCGCCGGCGCCGGCGGGGTCGTTGGCCGTGGCAGCTGCGGTGAGGTCCGACATAAGGCGCAGCCTAGGCGCTCGGCGCCCGCTTCGGTACCCGTGGGTAACAACAAACCGGACGGCCGCCGGCGGCCCACCGGGTCAGCGGGTGGGGGTGAAGTAGTGCAGCACCGCGTTGAACCGCTGCTCGGCCTCGTTCCACTCGTTGCCCCGCTCGGGGCTGGACGAGTAGATCGCGTAGCTGGTGCCGTCCTCGTCGATGAACTCGGCCTCGATCGCCCGGCGCCGGCCGCCCTCCTTGGCCAGGTAGCTGAACTCCCAGACCGCCGCCTCGTGGCCGTTCACGGCGATGCCGGTCAGCTTGTGCTGCTTGTACTCCTTCCGCGACTTGGAGACGGTGGCCTCCATCTGCCGCAGGTGCTCCAGCGGCTTGACCGACTGGCCCACCGTCACCGCGAACTGCAGGTAGTGCACATTGCCGTCGGGGCTGTAGTAGATCTGGTTGTCCGAGGTGCTGGTGCGCTGCCAGACGGGGGTGGTCGCGGGCAGCGGGAAGCGGAAGCCCGCCGGGTCGTCCACCCAGCGGTAGCCGCTGGGCGCGGGCATCCCGCCGCCGTCGCCCGGTTCGGCCACGGACGGCACCGGCGGGACGGCGTTCTGCGAGGCGGCGTCGTGCCGGGTCAGCAGGAAGGTCGCCGCGACGGCCACCGCCACCACCACGGCCACCACGAGCAGCTGGAGCGCGGCCCGGCGCCTGGCCGGTCCGCGCGCGGTCGCGTCGGTGTACGCCACCGGCGCGACCGGCCCGGTGGGCGCCCCCTCGGACTCCCCGCGCCCCGGGTCGGCCCCGGCGGGATCGGCCCCGGCGCGGTCGCCGCCGACGAGCGGCGCCACCGACGGTTCCCCGGCCTCGGCCGGCGGCACCGGACGCGGCACCGTCACCGCCTCCGGCCCCTCGGGCGAGGGCTCGCCCGCCCCGTCCGGCTCGCCCGAACGGTCCACCACCGGCACCGACTGGGTCGGCATCCGCACCGGGGTGACCGGCTTGAAGCCGAGGGTGTGCCCGGCCTGCACCTCGGCCAGCATCCGGGCCGCCTCGTCCGCGCTCGGCCGGTCCGCCGGGTCCTTGGCCATCAGCGCGGCCAGCACCGGCCCCAGCGGCCCCGCCCGGCGCGGCTCCGGCAGCGGGTCGCCGACCACCGCGGCCAGCGTGGTCAGCGGTGAGGTACGGCGGAACGGCGAGTCGCCCTCCACCGCCGCGTACAGCGTCGCCCCGAGGCCCCACAGGTCGGAGGCCGGACCCGGCCGCTCGCCCTGCGCCCGCTCCGGCGCCAGGTAGTCCGGCGAGCCGACCAGGTCCCCCGGCCGGGTCAGCTCGGCCGAGCCCTCGTACGTCGCGATCCCGAAGTCCAGCAGCACCGCCCGCCCGGTCCCGTGCTCCAGCAGCACGTTGGCCGGCTTCACGTCCCGGTGCAGCACGCCCAGCTGGTGGCCCCGGTGCAGCGCGGCCAGCACCTGACCGCCCACCTCGGCGGCGGCGCGCGGCGGCAGCGTGCCGTCCTGGCTGATCACGTCGGCCAGCGAACGCCCGTCGACCAGCTCCATGACGATCCACGGCCGGCCGTCCTGCTCCAGCACGTCGTGCACCGTGATCACACCGGGATGCTTGATCCGGGCGGCCGCGGCGGCCTCCCGCTTCATCCGGGCGTGCAGGATCTCCAGCTCCTCCTCAGGGAGGTGGTTGACGGTCAGCTCCTTGACCGCGACCTCGCGGTCCAGCATCCGGTCCCTGGCCCGCCAGACCGTGCCCATCCCGCCGCGGCCCAGCCGCTCACCCAGCTCGTAGCGCCCGGCCAGCAGCCGCTCCGCCTCGGCCGACTCCGGCCGGTCATGCGCGCCCATCCGCGACCGCTCCCCCTCATCCACCTGCCGTCACCGCGACGGAGGGCCCGGAGCGGACCACTCGGTGCAGAGCACTGAATCGAACAAATCCCACGGACACATTAGGCGCCCCACCCGCCCCCCGGTAATCTCCCCCACCCGCCACGGTGGCGACCATGGTCCCACCGACCCCGTCAGCCTGCGAACAGCACCACGGCCGCCACGCCGAACAGGAGCAGCAGGAACACCCCGCCGACCAGGAGGGGGCCCAGCAGCGCCGGCGGAATCCGCGGCGGCCGAAGGCCCTCGCCGAGCAGGACCGCACGATACTCCAGCGCTACC